>JALERA010000085.1:0-73262 GCA_022764365.1 Bacillota bacterium | reverse complement strand
GAGATTTATTACAGCTTTGTCGGCAAGATAGACTTGCCGGAAGCCTAACGCCTGACCTATCCGACACAGCCCTAAGTGCCGGATAGGAACGGCAAAATTTTTTACACTTCTATTACTTCTTTATCGCACATTAGCAAAAGCTCGGTGCTTCAAACAGGGTGCAGGCGGTCCGAATATTGAGCGGTCAGGAAATAAATCAAGAAGAAACAGAAAACGAAACGGCAGATTGACTCTGCCGTTATTTTTTTTGCGGCTTCTTTTCGTGCGGTGAGGTGCCGACGCCCACGCCGAGGTCGTTGCCAAGCACTGCAGCGAACCCGATGGAAGAGGAACCGTACTTTTCTCTGACCAGATCCATGGCATGATCCAAGGTCTCGCTTTTTTTGCGGGTCTGTTCACTGCCGCCGAATAAACTGAGCTGGGTGTCTTCCGTCTCGTCAACCAGATAGATGCCGGTGATGGTAATCAGACGCACAGGCATTCCTTCCCGCCACATGGAGTGTATGATTTCCATGGAAGCTTTGACAAAATCGGAGCTGAGATTTGTAGGTGCAAAGAGTTGCTTTTGACGCGAAGTTACCCGCAGATCCGGGTCCTTTATATCGACTTTTATCCCGCTCGCCTTCATCGCATACTTGCGGAGGCGGCTGCTCACGGTATCGGAAAGGGCGGTGACGGCAATCCGAATATCTTCTTCGCTTGTGAGATTGCGTCTGAATGTGCTTCCGTTTCCGACAGACTTGATTTTTTCACGGTGGGCAAAATGCATGACCGGAGAATCGTCAATCCCGTTGGCATGCTCCCACAGAGACCTGCCGACCTTTCCGAGGAGAGCCGAAAGGGCATCGGGGCTGCTTGCGGCGATGTCGCCAATGGTCTTGATTCCGATGTTTCTGAGCTTTTGGGCGGAAGCTTTTCCGACAAAAAACATTTCTCCCGCATCGAGCGGCCAAAGAAGCTCTTTGTAATTCTCGCGCGTGATTTCCGTGGTGGCATCCGGTTTTTTGTATTCCGAGCCCATTTTGGCGAAGATCTTATTGAAAGAAACTCCGGCGGAAAGCGTCAGGCCGAGTTCTTTCTTTACCGTCTGCCGAATTTCATCCGCAATCTGTCTGCCGCTTCCGAAAAGATTAAGGCTTGCGGTTACATCCATCCATGATTCATCGATACTGAACGGTTCAACGAGGTCTGTGTAGCGCTGATAAATTTTGTTAAGCTCCTGCGAGTAATGCTTATACTTATTCATGTGTGGGGGCAGCAAAACAAGGCTCGGACATTTTTTCCGTGCCTGCCAGATGGTTTCTGCGGTTTTGATTCCGTACTTCTTTGCAGCTTCGTTTTTTGCGAGTATGATGCCGTGGCGGCTGTCCGGGTCTCCGCATACCGCAACGGGTTTTGAGCGCAGCTCCGGGTGCTCGAGAAGTTCCACCGAAGCGAAGAAACTGTTCATGTCACAATGCAGAACGACTCTGTCCATCGCGTGCCTCCTTTCGATTCCAGTATAACATATTTTTGTATATTTTGTGAAGAAAAAGCCCCTTTCTTGACTTGAAAGCGTTTTCAAAGTATAATGGTAGATATACAAGGAGGATGAAACTTTGAGAATTTTAACAATGCTTACAGGTATCCTTTTCATGGGTGCTGGAATATATTTAATTGCAAACGGCGGCATTACATTTATGTCGGTTGCGTTTGTTATCGGAATTTTATTTATTTTGGGAGGTATCGTGGAATGCCTTTCCTACAACAGTTACAGAGGAGATGAGGACGACAGGACATGGATTCTCATCGACGGAATGACTACCTTCCTGCTCGGTGGCTTGATTCTTTTGAATAAGCTTTCGGCAGATGCTGTTGTTCCGATGGTTCTCGGACTTTGGGTAATCACAACCGGAGTAAGAAACTTTGTAACGGCATGGGAAAACATGGAGAAGCGCGACAGAATGTTTTATGACCATCTGGCAATCGGCCTGTTAAACTTGATTGCCGGAATTTATGTTTTCTTCGATGCGGATATTTTCAATCTTGCGACACTTACGATGGTGGGGCTGTGCATCGTTGTGCAGGGCTTCAACATTTTCCATATCGGCGCAATGATTATCATCTTGAAACCGGATTTCCTTAAGACCAAGGAAGAGATTCTGCAGGAAGCGGCGGCTAAGGCAGAAGAAGCGCACGAGGCTGCAAAGGAAGCAATCAAGGTTGCGAAGGAAGCGAAGGCAGAGGTTAAGGTCATCGAGGAAACACCGGAAGAATTATTGGATGTAACCATGGCACCTAAGCCGGGTACCGAGGAAACCGAAAATGAAGCAAATCAGTAATTATGATGCTGCAATTATAGGCGCAGGTGCGTCGGGACTTGCAGCGGCACTGACGGTAAAAAAATACAAGCCGGGTGCTTCTGTTCTTGTGCTTGAGAAGAAAGAACGCGCGGCAAAGAAACTTGCCGCAACGGGAAACGGAAGATGCAATCTTTCAAACGAAGCTTGCGAGAACAAGGATGTTGTTTTTGATTTTTTCAGCGAGAACGGAATCATGGTTCGCAAGGATGAGAGCGGAAGATTCTATCCTTGCAGTGAAGATGCGGGGCAGCTTGCTTCTCTCCTTACGGAAGAGGCGGTTTCCGCAGGCGTGCGAATTAGGTTAAACAACGAAGTAAAGAAGGTGGAAGCGTGTCCTGAGGGCGGCTTCCTTCTTTTGGTTGAAGAAAAAGGTGCAGAACGCACCGTATATGCAAAGAAACTGCTCATCGCAGCCGGCGGCAAGTCTTATCCGTCCATGGGAACGACGGGAGACGGTTATGTCATGGCAAGAAAACTCGGGCACACAGTTACGCCTCCGGCACCGGGGCTTACCGCGGTATGCACGGAGATGAGGGAGCTGCGGACGCTGAAAGGCGTGCGTGCCAAAGCAAAGGTATGCCTTAAGTTTGAGGGAAAGGAGCTTTTCGGTGAGGACGGTGAAATTCAGTTCCGAAGCGACAGTGTTTCCGGAATCTGTGTCATGAATCTTTCCAATCGCATGAAGCCTCACGGAAACATGTCCTTTGAAGGCTATGTGATTGCGGCTGATTTTGCGCCTTTCTGCGACGAAAAGGAACTGACGGCATACATGAAAGCAATGCAGGCAAAGCACGGTCTCAGCGTGTGTGACGCGCTCAAAAGCTTAATCAAATATCCGCTTGCGGAGGCGGCCGTACTGCGCGGGGAAATTTCGCCGGAAAGTTTGATTTCGGACCTTACAGAGGAGAGTATTGCGAAGACCGTGCAGTCAATCAAAAATTTCGAAATCCCCGTTACCGGGCTCAAAGGCTGGAAGGAAGCGCAGATAACCTGCGGAGGTGTTGCCGCAGAGGAAATCACAGCAGGGACAATGGAATCCAAAATCGTCCCGGACCTGTATTTCAGCGGTGAAGTGACGGACTATGCGGGACCGTGCGGGGGATTTAACCTTCATCACGCATGGCTGACCGGAATCCTTGCAGGCAAGGCGATTGCTGCCGAAATTTAAGCACTGTTTCTGAAATCGCTTGGGGGAATATATGTACAGAATACACCAAATTAAACTCAGACCCGGAGAAAGCCGGGATCTTCTGCCGCAGAAAGTTCTCAAAAAACTCGGCAGAAGCGATTTGATAATAAAAGACTGGAAAATCGCAAAGGAGTCCATTGATGCCAGAGACAAAAAGAATATTTATCTGGTTTATTCGGTGGATTTTGTTGCAGTATCCAAAAAGAATCCGTCAAAAAAGGCAAGACTGGCCTCTGACGGCAAGATAAAACTCGAAATGACGCCCGACACAACATACCGGTTTCCGCAGCCTGATGATACGGCGCCGAAACTTGAGAAAAGACCTGTAATCGTTGGATTTGGGCCTGCGGGAATGTTTGCGGCCCTGATTCTTGCACAGGCGGGATACAGACCGATTGTTTTGGAGCGGGGACAGAAAGTCGAAGACAGAACTGCGTCGGTGAGAAGATTTTGGGAAGAGGGACGGCTCAATCCGCAGTCAAATGTGCAATTCGGCGAAGGCGGAGCAGGAACTTTCAGTGACGGCAAGCTGACAACCGGAACGAAGGATATCCGAATCGCAAAGGTCCTTGAAGAACTTGCAAAAGCAGGGGCACCGGACGATATTCTTTACAAACAGAAACCGCATGTCGGCACGGATATACTGAGGGAGGCCGTGAAGAACATCCGCGAAGAAATCATACGGCTGGGCGGAGAAGTGCGTTTTAATTCGCAGATGTACGATATGAACATTCAGCCTATGCCCGGCGGAGCGGCTCTGTCCTCCATCCTCATAAAGCAGATTGACGATGAGGGAAAATACTGCGGCGAGGAAATCATGGAATGTGGACCGGTTGTGCTCGCACTCGGACACAGTGCCAGAGACACGTTCCGTATGCTCAGCACAAAGGGAATCGATATGCAGCAGAAACCGTTTTCGATCGGTGTCAGAATCGAGCACCCGCAGGAACTAATCGATCGTGCTCAGTACGGTGCGCCGGCAGGCGAGCTGGGACTTGCACCGGCGGATTACAAGATAAATCACAGATGCCAAAACGGCAGAGGTGTGTACACCTTCTGCATGTGCCCCGGCGGAGAAGTCATAATCGCTTCTTCGCAGGAAGGCGGTGTTGTGACAAACGGAATGAGTTATCGGGACAGAGCGAGCGGAGTCGCAAACAGTGCTTTGCTGTGCGATGTCCGTGTGACGGATTTCGGCTCGGAAGATGTGCTTGCAGGCGTGGAATTCCAGGAGAAATACGAAAGGCTTGCATTCCGAAACGGAGGCGGGAATTATCATGCTCCGAAGTCGACATGGGGAAAGTTCAGGGATTCTGAGGCACCTGAAGTCGAAGGTTCTCTGCCGGAATTTGCAGCGGCAGCATTCCGCGAGGCCATGCCGCATCTCGGAAAGAAAATCAAGGGCTTCGATGGCGATGCTGCGATTGTTACCGCGGTGGAAACAAGGAGTTCATCGCCGGTCAGAATCATAAGAGACGAAAGCATGCAGGGACAAATGCAAAACGAAGCGAAAACGGTGATTCTTGATGGATTTTATCCGTGCGGAGAGGGTGCGGGATATGCCGGAGGAATTACTTCCGCCGCTGTGGACGGAATCAGAGCTGCCGAAGCAATTATCAGAAAATACAGAGTGTAAATCCTGCTGCAAAAAACCGAAATATTAAACGCCGGGGCTTGAAAGCTCCGGTTTGTTATGATACAATAAATTGTTATTAAGATTTACGCGAAATTGTTAAAATTTCAACGAAAGAAGGAACATGCAATGAGTCAAAAAGAAAAGATTATAAATATAGCTGGGATCGCCCATGTCGATGCCGGAAAGTCAACTTTGGTAGACGCTTTCCTGAATCAGAGCGGCGTTTTCAGAGCAAACGAAGAAGTAGTTGACTGCGTTATGGACAGTGACGATATCGAAAGAGAAAGAGGAATCACGATTTACTCCAAGAACTGTTCGATTATGCATAACGATGTAAAGATTAATATCGTGGACACTCCGGGACACGCGGATTTCAGCTCCGAGGTTGAGCGTATCATGAAAACGGTGGACACCGTTATCCTTCTCGTGGATTCCAGTGAAGGCCCTATGCCGCAGACGAGATTTGTTTTGAAAAAATCGCTGGAACAGGGAATCAACCCTATTTTGTTTATAAACAAGCTGGACAAGAAGGATGCCAGAATCGACGAGGTTGTTGATGAAGTTTACGAACTTTTCATGGATCTTGAGGCAAACGACGATCAGCTCGACTTCCCGATTTTGTACGGAATCGCGCGTCAGGGGATTGCCGTTAAGGATCCGAAGGATGCGCTCGGCGTTCTGGTTGGAGAAGGCGATGCCAAGATTAAGAAGAGCCCGGCGGGTTACGGCGGACTGGACCTTACACCGCTGTTTGACACAATCATCGAACACTGCAGTCCTTATCCGGATCTTGATGAAGAACCGCTGCAGTTCCAGGTTTCGACGCTTGCTTATGACGACTATATCGGGAGACTGGGAATCGGCAGGGTCACCAAGGGAACCATTAAGGAAGGTCAGACCGTTGCGGTTGCAAAGGCGGACGGAAGCATCGTTTCCCGCAAGGTAAATCAGGTGTTCGTATATAGAGGACTGAAGCGTACGGCCGTACCGGAAGCCCATTGCGGAGATATCGTTGTGGTATCCGGCATATCCGACATTTCGATAGGCGAAACAATCTGCGATCCGAAAGACCCGCAGCCGATGGAAATGATACACATCGAAGAGCCGACACTTTCCATGAACTTCATGGTAAACAAATCCCCGTTTGCGGGCAAGGTCGGCAAATTTGTAACTTCCAGACATATAAGAGAAAGACTGAATAAGGAGCTGGAAGTAAATGTGGGACTTGTCGTTGAGGAAACAGATTCTACGGACTGCTTCAAGGTATCGGGAAGAGGTGAGCTGCACCTTTCCATCCTGATCGAAAATATGAGACGTGAGGGCTATGAGCTTGCGGTATCAAAACCGGAGGTGATTCTGCATCGCGACGAAAACGGCAAGCCACTGGAACCGATTGAAGAAGTCGTTATATCTGTGCCGGACGAATATGCCGGAACGGTTATCAATAAATTGAATATGAGAAAAGGCTTAATGAAGCAAATGTCAGGCGAAAACGGTTTTTCGCGCATAGAATATCTTGTGCCGACAAGAGGCCTTCTCGGCTACAGAAGCGAATTCATAAATGATACGAGAGGCGAAGGAACGATGGTCAGAAGATTTGACTCCTTCGACGAGTATAAGGGCGAAATTCCTCAGCGCGTAAACGGCGTTGCGATTGCACAGGAAGAGGGAGTCTGCACACCTTATGCGCTTTTCAACATCGGAGAGAGAGTTCAGATGTTTGTGGAACCGGGAACCAAGGTTTACGAAGGCATGATTGTGGGTATGAATTCAAGAAACGACGACATGGTTGTAAACCCATGCAAGGCAAAGAAAGTGAGCAACATGCGTGCGGCAGGTTCGGATGAGGCGATTAAGCTCAGTCCTGCGAGAACATTCACCCTTGAAGAGGCCCTGGAATTCATAAACGACGATGAACTTGTTGAGATCACGCCTGACGATATCAGACTGAGAAAGAAACTCCTGCACGAACTTGAAAGAAGAAGAAGCGGCAGGGTTTACGCGGAATAAGTTTTGCATGAACAGGGAAAAGGAGTGAAACCGCAATGAAAATTACGGAAAAAACATGGGAGGCGCTCCTGCAGTACGGGAAAGATATTTTGCTGGCACTTCTCGTGCTTATTGTGGGAATCCTGCTCACCAAAATCATACTCAAGGTTGCACGGAAGCTCCTCGACAAAAGTTCGCTGGATGAATCGGTATATAAGTTTTTGCTGAATACATTGAAATATGCGGCGTATGTGCTGATTTTTATCGTAGTGCTTACCTGCCTTCATGTACCGACAGCTCCGCTTGTGACGGTGCTCGGAGCGGGAGGTGCGGCAATTGCTCTTGCAATGAAAGACAGCCTGGGAAATGTAGCAAGCGGCATCATCATCTTGATCAACCGGCCTTTTATCCGGGGAGATTTTATCGAAACTGCCGGAGCATCCGGAATTGTTCAGGGAATCGACCTTATGGTTACAACCCTGAAAACATATGACAACAAAATAATTGCGGTTCCGAACGGTGCGATAACCTCATCGGTGTTGGTGAATCACACGAAAGAGGAAACAAGAAGAGTGGACTTTAAGTTCACAGTGGGCTATGATTCGGACCTTTCAAAGGTGAGAGACACGCTTTTGGCTGTCGCAGAGTCGTGCCCGGATGTTTTTAAAACACCGGAGCCGTTTTTCGGAGTTTCGGCACATGGGGACAGTGCAATTGAAATTGAATTCAAAGTCTGGTGCGAAACCCCGAAATACTGGGGTGTAAAATATTACCTGCAGGAGCAGGTTAAGATTGCTTTTGACGAAGCAGACATAAACATACCATATCCGCAGATGGATATTCACATGGTCAAGTAATTTTTTTAGGAGAGAGGAAGAAATGGGAGAAATCAAAAAATTCAAAAGAGTGCTTGTTGCCAACAGAGGCGAGATTGCAATCCGAGTTTTCAGAGCATGCAGAGAGCTTGGAATCCGAACGGTTGCGATTTATTCCGAAGAAGACAAAAATTCTTTATTCAGAACAAAAGCCGATGAAGCTTATCAAATCGGAAAGGGCAAAACTCCGGTCGGCGCTTATCTCAGCATCGACGAAATCATTGCCCTTGCAAAGGCAAAGGGTGTAGACGCAATTCATCCGGGATACGGATTTCTGGCTGAAAATGAAGAATTTGCAAAGACCTGTGCCGATGCCGGAATCGAATTCATCGGGCCTACGGCAGAAATGATGAACAGCCTCGGGGACAAAATCCAGTCCAAAATCGTAGCGCACTCCGTGGGAGTTCCTACAGTTCCGGGCGTTGAGAAAGCAATCGAAACAGAAGCCGAAGCATTGGAATTCGCAAATTCATGCGGTTATCCCGTTATGCTCAAGGCAGCTGCCGGCGGCGGCGGACGAGGAATGAGAATCGTAAGAAGCGAAGAAGAACTTCTTCCACAGTTCCGTTCCGCGCGTTCCGAAGCAGCGAAAGCTTTCGGCATTGACGATATTTTCATCGAAAAATACCTTGAAAACCCGAAGCACATCGAAGTGCAGATTTTGGGTGACAAGGAAGGCAATATCGTTCATCTTTATGAACGTGACTGCTCCATCCAAAGAAGACATCAGAAGGTTATCGAATTCACACCTGCGCTCTGCCTGACCGATGAACAGCGCAGTGCAATCTGTGAAGATGCAATCAAAATCGCGAAGGCGGTAAATTACCGCTCCGCAGGTACGGTTGAATTCCTGCTTGACCACACGACAGGCAAGCATTATTTTATCGAAATGAATCCTCGTATTCAGGTTGAACATACCGTAACGGAAATGGTTACGGGAATTGACATCGTGCAGGCACAGATTCTCATTGCAGAGGGTCACAGACTCGACAGCAGGGAAATCGGAATCAAAGGTCAGGACGATATCAAGGTTACAGGACACGCAATTCAGTGCAGAATCACTACGGAAGATCCGGCAAACGACTTCATGCCTGATACAGGCACAATCGAATCTTACCGCTCACCGGGCGGATTCGGAATCAGGCTTGACGGCGGCAACGGATTCCAGGGATCCACGATCACGCCGTTCTACGATTCCCTGCTTCTTAAGGTAACATCGTTCGGAAGAGATTTTGACGATACGAGAAGAAAGGTTATCCGTGCACTCGGTGAAACCATCATCAAGGGCGTAAAGACAAATATTCCTTTCATGCTCAACGTACTGAATCACCCGACTTTTGCTGCAGGTGAATGCGATACCGGATTTATCGCAAACACTCCGGACTTACTTGACATCGGCAAAGTACAGGATACCGAGCTGAGAGTCATCGAGTTCCTCGGCAATAAGTTTGTAAACGAAACAAAAGGCAAGAAGAGAAGCTACAACGTACCGGTATTCCCGAAGTTCAAGAGCGAAGAAATTGCAGACCTTCAGGGCAGAGGAACCAAGCAGCTTTTCGACGAAATGGGAGCAAAAGATTTCACGCAGTGGGTAAGAAAACAGCAGAGACTTTTTGTGACAGACACCACTATGCGTGATGCCCAGCAGTCCCTTATGGCTACCCGCGTAAGAACCGTTGATATGGAGAAAATCGCTCCGGCGGTTTCCGTATACGGACGCAAGCTTTTCTCACTCGAAATGTGGGGTGGAGCTACCTTTGATGCGGCATATCGTTTCCTCAAGGAAGATCCGTGGGAAAGACTTGAAGTGCTTCGCGAAAAATGCCCGAACATCCTCATGCAGATGCTTATCAGAGGCGCAAACGCTGTCGGATACAAGAACTATCCGGACAATGTAATCCGTGAGTTTGTAAAACAGTCTGCAAAATCCGGAATCGACGTATTCCGAATTTTCGACTCACTCAACTGGATTCAGGGCATGGAAGTTGCACTTGACGAGACACTTAATCAGGGAATGATCGCAGAACCTTGTCTCTGCTATACAGGAGATATTCTGGATCCGTCCAGAGCAAAATACACGCTTGATTACTATGTAAGAATGGCAAAAGAACTCGAAAAACGCGGGGCTCACATCCTCGGCATCAAGGATATGTCAGGACTTCTCAAGCCGACCGCTGCTTCAAAGCTGATTGGAACGCTCAAACAGGAAATCGGAATTCCGATTCACCTCCATACACATGACACATCCGGAAACGGTGTGGCAACCGTGCTTATGGCAGCACAGGCAGGCGTTGACATCGTGGATGCCGCATTCAACTCCATGTCCGGACTTACATCGCAGCCGGCGCTCAACTCCATCGTTGCGTCCCTGCAGAATTCCGACAGAGATACAGGACTTGATTCCGACGGACTTCAGAAAATCAGTGAATACTGGAGAGATGTTCGTCCGGTATATAAAGAATTCGAATCTGAGCTTCAGACCGCTTCCGCTGAAATCTACAAGTATGAGATTCCGGGAGGCCAGTATTCCAACCTTCAGGCGCAGGTTGAATCCTTCGGTCTCGGCCACAAGCTGAAAGAAGTAAAGGATATGTATAAGGCTGTAAACATGATGCTCGGTGATATCGTAAAGGTTACACCGTCATCAAAGGTTGTAGGCGACCTTGCAATCTTCATGGTTCAGAACGGACTCACTCCGGAAAACATCGTGGAAAAGGGTGCAAACATCGACTTCCCGGATTCCACGGTTTCCTACTTCGAAGGAATGATGGGTCAGCCGGAAGGCGGCTTCCCGGAAGACATTCAGAAGGTTGTTCTCAAGGACAAAAAGCCGATTACATGCAGACCGGGAGAACTCTTGGAACCGGAAGATTTCGAAGCAATCAGAAAGAAATTGCAGGATGAGCTGGAACTCGAAGGAACCGACAGAGAAGTCATTTCCTACGCTCTGTATCCGAAGGTATTCGAGGATTACATCAAGTCCATCCGCAAGGAAGGATCCTTCCGCTACATGGGTTCCGATATCTTCTTCCACTCACTCGAAGAAGGCGAAACCTGCGAAGTTAAGGTTAAAGACGGCGTAAATCTCATGGTTAAACTTCAGGAAGTTCGTCCGGTTGACAATGACGGATTCCGCGAAGCAATCTTCGAAGTTAACGGAAACCGCCGTATCATCAAGATCAAAGACAAGACCGTAACCGTAAACTCTTCCAATTCGGTTCTCTACGCAAACGAAGACAATCCGATGGAAGTTGGAGCAAACATCCCGGGCAACATCATCAAGGTGCTCGTTAAGGAAGGCGAAACGGTCGCTGCAAATCAGCCGATTGCTGTAATCGAGGCCATGAAGATGGAAACAAACATCATCGCAAGAGAAGGCGGGGTTGTTGAAAGAATCTATGTTTCCGAAGGCCAGCAGGTGAAGGCCGGCGAAATGGTTGCAAAGCTGAAGTAATTCATTCGCCATGCTTTAGAAAATCAAATCAGACAGCCGATTTTGCCCCTGCCCGGTGATGGGGCGGGCAAAGTCGGCTTTTTTAAATAGGAGGAAACAGAATGCTATATGAGAGTACTCGCGGCAGTTTGGACAAAATGACCGGAGCGCAGGCCATCATCCGCGGCATCGCCGCGGATAAGGGACTTTACGTGCCCGTTCAAGTCCCGGCGCTGCCGTTTGACATTGCGGAGGCGGCAGCGCAGATGGCCGCCGGAAAAATCGGATACAAAGATGTTGCCTTTCAGGTAATCGGAGCGTTTTTTGACGACTTTACGCCGGAAGAGATGCACAGCTGCATTGATGGCGCGTACGATTCCAAGTTCACGGCACCGGACATCGTCGAGCTGAAGCAGGCAGGAGGGGCACGGTTCCTGGAGCTTTACCACGGCAAAACTGCGGCATTCAAGGATATGGCACTGTCGATTCTGCCGTATTTGATGACGACCGCCTGCCGCAAAGAAGGCGAAAAATCCAAAATCTGCATTTTAACGGCAACATCCGGAGATACGGGAAAAGCTGCACTCGAAGGCTTTGCGGATGTACCGGGAACCGAGATTATCGTGTTTTACCCGTCCGAAGGTGTAAGCCAGGTGCAGGAAAGACAGATGGTAACCCAGACCGGTGCGAACACTCATGTTTTTGCGATTCGCGGAAACTTTGACGACGCACAGACCGGGGTTAAGAAAATTTTTGCGGATGACGCATTTGCCGGTAAGCTTGCCGAAATGGGAATCAAGCTTTCCTCGGCGAACTCCATCAATGTCGGAAGACTTGTGCCACAGGTGGCATATTATGTATACAGCTATTTGAAGCTTGTGGCGGACGGAACCCTCAAAGCCGGTGAACCAATGAATGTAACGGTTCCGACCGGAAATTTCGGAAACATTCTGGCAGCGTATTATGCAAAGCTGATGGGAATTCCGGTAAACAAATTCATATGCGCGTCAAATGACAACAAAGTTTTGACGGATTTTATCAGAAGCGGGGTTTACGATATCCGCAGCGAAGTCAGAAGCTTTTACTGCACGAACTCACCGTCAATGGACATTCTGATTTCCAGCAACCTCGAAAGACTGCTGTATCTTTTGAGCGGCAGAGACGGAAATCTCATTTCAGAGTGGATGAAATCCCTGGAAAACAGTAAGCACTACGAGGTTTCCGAAGGCGTGAAAGAGGCGCTCGGTGACTTCTACGGAGGATTCTGCACAGAGAAAGATGCAGTTTCCGCGATTTCAAAGATGTGGTCCGAGAACGGCTACCTCATGGACACGCATACGGCAGTTGCATACAAGGTTTATGAGGACTATGTGAAGGAAACGGGTGACAAGACACCTACAGTAATCGCATCGACGGCGAGCGCATATAAATTTGCGGAAAGCGTTGCAAAGGCCTGCGGAATCGGTCCGTGCAAGGACGGATTTGAATATGTCAAGGCACTTGCGGAGAAGACGGGTGTTGCAATTCCGTACGGACTTTGCGATTTGGACAAAAAGCCGGTACTTCACAAGGGTGTGATTGCTTCCGGCCAAATGCAGGAAGCAGTATTGGAGGCTCTCAGGTAATGAAGGATTTTGCACATGAAAGACTGCCGCGAGGGTATGAACTGTACGAAACGGTCGACCTCGGCGGAAAAGCGATGAAAGTGATGGCAATCTTTGTGGTTTTGCTTACGCTGGGCATGGTTTTGTGGGGAATTCTCTTCTCCGGTCATCCCGTTTCCGAAGCCTTTCAGATGGAAGCCTTTCGGATTGCCTTTGCCGCCGGCGGAATGATAATGGGCATGGCTGTTTACCTTTTTGTGCACGAAGGCGTTCACGGATTCTTTATTAAAATGTTCAGCGGAACGGCACCTTTTTACGGGAAGGACCTCAAAAAAGGCATGTTTTATGCCGGAAGCAGCTGTTTTTTCGGAAAACCCGCCTATGTGACAATCGCGCTTGCCCCGCTTGTTATTTGGGGAATTGTGATTGCAATCATGCTTTCGGAACTTTCGACAAACGCGCCGCAGTACTGGTGGTATTTGTATATGATACAGATTTTTAACTTCACGGGCGCTGCAGGCGACTTGTACATTGCGTGTCGAACGCTCGGTATGCCGAAAGAAGTTCTGGTGCAGGACAGCGGCACGGCGATGAAATTTTTTCTGCCGACAAACATACAATAACACAACAAAAATCATCCGCTTGGCAGTGGAACAGGAAAAATTCCGCCGCCGAGCGGTTTTATTATGTCCGGATTTTCCCAAAAGGTTTTTTTATTCCGACGCCTGACTTCGACACGTTTCGCCAAGGCCGTGTTGTATTATGATAATGCGAGGTAGACAAGTGGTTATTTACGGAGAATATCTTTTTCTGGAAAACTTTATTACAGGAGGAATCCTGCTTTTCTTTACGGGAAAGCTTCTGGACCGTAAGCTTTCCCACATTCGTCTTTTTATAGGCGCTGCAATGTGCGGAGCGGCAGGATTTGCGATTTTTCTGCCTGTGGCGGGGATACCGGGCATTTTGATGCGAATCGGCATTGCCGCTTGCGCCGCCCTCCTCGGACTGGGAGCAAAAACAGCAAAAGAGCTGCTCACCAAAACAGCCATTTTCATGGCGCTCACCCTGATATCGGGCGGAGGTGTCATGGCACTCATGCTGTGGCAGGAGATTCCTTCGGTGTCGGGGGCGGGAGCACTCTACATTCCGCCGCTGACTTATTTGCGGCTGATCTGCTTCGGAATTCTTGCCTTCGGTTTCTCATACCTGATAGTCAAGTTGATACAACAGGTCAGACTGAACATCGGGCTGTGCGATGAAGCCGCGATTCGGATAAACGGACAGACGATTTTGCTGCGAGCGATGATTGATACCGGCAATTACCTCAAAGAACCGATAAGCGGAAGACCCGTCGCACTGATTGGGAAGAACGCCGCAGGGGAGCTTGAAAAACTGAAATGCAAAGAACGCTACGCGTTGATCCCGTTTCACGCTGTGGGAAGCCAAAGCGGGATACTGGAGGGAATGCGGACCGACAGCATTTATTACCGGGGAAATGAGGTACGGAATGCCGTGATTGCATTTTATGAGAATAACTTTGAAGACAGCGATATGATTTTGGGTAGAGATTTTTTGGACAGGGGGCTTTCGAATGAATAGATTACATATCTTTGCGGATGCAATGGGGAGCAGATTGAAACTGTGGATTTTTCTGCGATTTGGGCGGAAACGGAAAGGAATTTTTTACATAGGCGGAAGCGATGTGCTGCCACCGCCGCTGAGCCACGACGAGGAAAGCCGCATGCTGGAGGAATACGCAAAAGGAAGCATGGAAGCAAGAAGCGTTTTGATTGAGCACAACCTGAGACTTGTGGTTTACATAGCCAAGAAATTCGAAAATGCCGGTGTAAATGTCGAAGATTTGATTTCCATCGGCACAATCGGACTGATCAAAGCAGTGAATACATTCAAACTCGACAAAAATATCAAACTTGCGACCTACGCTTCAAGATGCATCGAAAACGAAATCTTGATGTACCTCAGAAGAAGCACCAAGCTCAAAAGCGAAGTCAGCCTCGATGAGCCGCTGAATGTGGATTGGGACGGAAACGAACTGCTCCTGAGCGATATCCTGGGGACGGACAACGATGTGGTCTACCACAGGCTGGAAGAGGAAGTCAACCGCAAACTGCTGTACGGAGCAATGGCAAAGCTCGAACCGCGGGAGAAAGAACTGATGGAGATGCGCTTCGGCCTGAAAAGCGGAAAAGAAATGACACAGAAGGAGGTTGCGGATAAGCTGGGAATTTCACAATCCTACATATCCAGATTGGAGAAAAGAATCATCGTGAGGCTTCGCCGCGAGATAAAAAAACTCGGGTGAGGCGAAAGCCCGGACATAACAAAGACTGCCTGTATGGTCTTAATTGGCAGGTATGCAGAACGCCGCCGCGGTACATAACTAAAACAAAAAGGAATGGTGTATGGACTATGGTAAGCAAGGTTGAAATATGCGGCGTGAACACGGCCAAACTGCCTCTTTACAAAGACGGCGAAATGATGGAGATGATAGAAAAGATTCATGCAGGAGACAAGGAACTCAGAGACGAATTCATAAAAGGAAACCTGAGATTGGTTCTCAGCGTAATACAGCGGTTTTCGGGACGCGGAGAAAATCCGGACGATCTTTTTCAGGTGGGATGCATAGGGCTTATCAAGGCACTGGACAATTTCGACACGAGTCATGGCGTTAAGTTTTCGACCTATGCCGTTCCGATGATTATCGGAGAAATCAGGCGCTATCTGAGAGACAACAATTCCATAAGGGTTTCAAGGTCGATGAGGGACCTTGCATACAAAGCACTTCAAACCAAAGAACAACTGGCATCGAAGCTGCTTCGTGAACCGACGGTTTCCGAAATCGCAAAGGCTATGGACGCAAAGAGAGAGGATGTGGTTATGGCGCTTGAATCCATACAGGAACCGGTGTCGCTGTATGAGCCGGTATTTCACGATGATGGGGACGCAATTTATGTTATGGATCAGGTCCAAGACCGCAAAAACACGGATGTCAAATGGATCGAAAACATTTCGCTCTCGGAAGCGATGAAAAAACTTTCGCCGCGCGAAAGGCATATACTCAACATGCGATTTTTTGAAGGAAAAACACAGATGGAAGTGGCTGAGGAAATATCCATCAGTCAGGCACAAGTTTCCCGCCTGGAAAAAAACGCTTTAAAATACATGAGAAAATATGTATGAATCGATTTTGGAAAAAATACCGACTGTTTGCATTATCAGGCAGTCGGTTTTGTGTTGAATTATTCGGTGAAATGTGGTTAAATAGAAGATGTGAATATTTATCAACAATTCTGCCGGCTCATTTGCGGGCGGCGGATTTTTCTCATGGGAGGACAGAATGATATATACAAAAGAAGTTGAAAATATGTGTCCGGTCAACAAAGGCGCATATCACGGGCCAGCTCCAATTCCGCAGGAAGGAAAATGGACGCAGGTTAAAGAAATCAGCGATATTTCGGCATTGACACACGGTGTCGGCTGGTGTGCACCTCAGCAGGGAGCATGCAAGCTTACGCTGAATGTGAAGAACGGAATCATTGAAGAAGCTTTGGTCGAAACGATAGGATGCTCCGGCATGACACATTCGGCGGCAATGGCAGGAGAGATCCTCATCGGCAAAACTTTGCTCGAAGCCCTGAATACAGACCTTGTGTGCGACGCAATCAATACTGCGATGAGAGAACTTTTTCTGCAGATTGTTTACGGAAGAAGCCAGTCGGCATTTTCGGAAGGCGGACTTGCGATAGGCGCGGGTCTTGAAGACCTCGGAAAGGGAACCAGAAGCCAGGTCGGAACCATCTATTCCACGAAGGCAAAGGGTCCGAGATATTTGGAACTTGCGGAAGGATACATAACCGAGGTTGCTCTCGATGAAGAGAACAATATCATCGGATACAAGTATGTAAACATCGGCAAGATGATGGACGCGATCAAAGCGGGAACGGACCCAATGCAGGCAATCGAAAAAGCAAGCGGCAAGTACGGCAGATTCGATGAAGCGGCGAAGGTTATCGATCCGAGACAGGAATAGGAGGCGCCGAAGATGATTACATTTGAAAATTACGACAGAAAAATCGAAAAAATAAACGGGGTGCTTTCCGCATACGGCATTTCTTCACTTGAGGATGCCAAAGCAGTCTGCGAAGAAAAGGGAATCGACCCGTACAAAATCGCAAAGGAAATTCAGCCAATCTGCTTTGAAGATGTATGCTGGGCATATGTTGCCGGTGCGGCTATCGCAATCAAGAAAGGCGCGGTGCATGCAAGCGACGCGGCAAGAGCAATCGGCGAAGGCCTTCAGGCATTCTGCCTTCCGGGTTCCGTTGCGGAGGACAGAAAAGTCGGACTCGGACACGGAAACCTTGCAGCAATGCTTCTCAGTGAAGAAACCGAGTGCTTTGCATTCCTTGCGGGACACGAATCCTTTGCAGCGGCGGAAGGTGCAATCGGCATAGCCAAATCGGCAAACAAAGTGCGCACGAAACCGCTCAGAGTTATTCTCAACGGTCTCGGAAAGGATGCGGCGCAGATTATTTCAAGAATCAACGGGTTCACTTATGTGCAGACGCAGTTTGATTATTACACAGGGGAACTTTCGATAGTAAAAGAAATCCCGTATTCCAAAGGCGAACGCAAGGAAGTCCGCTGCTACGGTGCAGATGATGTGCGTGAGGGCGTGGCAATCATGCATAAGGAAGGCGTGGATGTTTCCATCACCGGAAATTCCACAAACCCTACGCGTTTTCAGCATCCGGTTGCAGGCACTTACAAGAAAGAATGCATCGAGCAGGGAAAGAAGTATTTCTCGGTAGCCAGCGGCGGCGGCACGGGAAGAACTCTTCACCCGGACAACATGGCAGCCGGTCCTGCTTCCTACGGGATGACAGATACCATGGGAAGAATGCATTCGGATGCCCAGTTTGCGGGTTCCTCATCGGTACCGGCACATGTAGCCATGATGGGCTATGTCGGCATGGGAAACAACCCGATGGTCGGTGCAACCGTAGCGGTTGCGGTGGCTGTGGAAGAAGCCATGAAATAGACACGGAGGATAAGATATGAAAAAAAGTTTGGCACTTCTGCTGGTAGCGGCTCTCTTGCTGGGTGTATTTGCACTCATCGGATGCAACAAACCGGCAGGTACAGATGCACAGCAGCTTTCCGTCTGTCTCATCGTTCCGTCTTCTTTCGGAGACAAATCATTCAATGACTCCGCTCTTGAAGGCGCAGAACGTCTCAAAGATGATTACGGAATCAAGTTGAACACAATTGAGTGCAAGAACGAAGGCTATAAGCAGAACATGATGAACGCAGCGGAAGAAAACGATTTCGTCATCCCGCTAGGCTGGGAATTCAGTGAAATAAAGAGTGTGGCTGAGGAATATCCGGATACGAAATTTATCTGGATTGATAATGTGGTTGACGGCATCGAAAGCAGCCCGAACATCTTGTGCATCACATATAAGCAGAACGAAGGGGCGTTCCTGGCAGGTTACATTGCTGCAAGAATGTCGCAGACCAATGCAGTCGGTGCGGTCGGAGGCGATGATTCGGAAGTTATAAACGACTTTATGACGGGTTATGAGCAAGGTGCAAAGTATGCAAATGCAGGAATAAACATATACACGAATTACGCCGGAGATTATGAAAATCCGCAAAAGGATAAGCTCTGTGCAGAAAAGCTTCACCGAAAAGGAGCGGACGTTATCTTCCAAGTGGCGGGCAATACCGGAAACGGTGTTTTCCAGGCAGCAAAGGAAGGCGGTTTCTATGCGATAGGTGTGGATCAAGACCAGAAAATTTCCGCTTCCGAATACGATGATGTAATTATTTGTTCCGTGAAAAAAGAAGTCGGAAATTCCATTTACGATACAATCCAAGCGTTCATAGAAGATGAAACCTGGGACGGAGGACAAAACCGAGTATGCGGAATGGACGAAGGCTATATATCCATAGCATACGGAAACAGTAAGTCAAAGCAGCAGATACCCGAGGATCTGAAAAGCGATGTCGCGGCTTTGGCGAAAAAAATTGCAAGCGGAGCTATCGTCGTTGAATCAAGTAAATAAAAGCAAAGGGGATAAAAAATGAAGAGAAATTTAAAATTATTGTCGATACTTTCATTGTTTGCGGCCGTTATCATGCTTTGCGGCTGTTCCGGCGGGGAAAAAGACCTCTATGAAGGACTGGATTACAGCGAACTCGTTTCGCTTCCGGATTACAACGAGTACACGGTTGAGCCGATCAAAGTTAATATTACAGACAGCAAAATCGATGCCGAAATCGACAGCAGACTGGAGTCAGCAGGAACGGAAAAGGAAGTAACCAAGGGAACCGTTGAAAAGGGAGATAAAGTTACCATTTCCTTCAAGGGAACCCTGGAAGACGGAACGACTTCCGACGGAATGCAGAGCGATTCTTATCCGCTCACTCTTGGAAGCGGCAGCATGATTGACGGCTTTGAAGAGGGTATTTACGGTGCAAAAATCGGGGAAACACTTACGCTCAATCTGAAATTCCCTGACCCGTACAAGAACAATGAAGAACTTTCCGGAAAGCCCGTTACGTTTGAAATTAAGGTTTTAAACAAGCTGGTTAAGCAGAAAGCAGCCTTAAACGAGGAATTTGTTAAGGCGAACAGCGAAGCAAAAACCGTTGAGGAGTACAGAAAGCTTATTGCCGATGAACTCGAAAAACAGGAATATCAAAATATTGAAAACAATCGCAAAACCGAGTTGTTCCAGGAAATTGCCGACAATACGGAAGTAAAAAGCGTTCCGGACGAAATAAAGGAATATGAAAAAACCACCTGCGTTGAGGCATACCAGAAGTCCTGTGAAAACTACGGAATTACATGGGATGAATTCCTTGAAGGCATGAAGATGACTCAGGAAGAGTTTGACGAGCAGCTTGAAACTTATGCTGCGGAAATGGGAAAATACAAGATGATTGCCTATGCAATTGCAGATAAAGAAGATGTTTCCGTATCCCAGAAAAAAGTAATCGAAACTCTTCTTTCCATGACAGGTGCAGATTCTGAGGAAGCATTTGAGAAGTCTTATGGCGTTACAGCCGAAGAATATGCAAAGACATTCAACAGCTACGGAATGAAAGTTTCCATGCTGCTTGACTCTTCGCTTCAGAAAATCTACGAGAGATTATCGAAATAACCGCAGTATTTTGCTTACGAGAAGGTCACGAGTGTGGCCTTCTCAATTTTTTCGTCATAAATCAAGTACGACAGCATATATTTATTACAAACAAAGGGGAGGAATCGATATGCTGAGTACGGACAAACTTAAGAACAAAGAGGTGATTAACATCTATGACGGCCGAAGTATCGGATTTGTCAGTGACATAGAAGTTAACATTGAGAAAGGCACGATAGAGGGAATCGTTATACCTGCCGAAAGGGGGCTTTTCGGCTTTTTCGGCAAAAGTGGAGAAGATCTGTTGATAAACTGGGACAAGGTCAGAACGGTGGGAGATGATGTGATTTTGGTAGACATGCAGGAGCCGATATAGTATAATAAAAGAAAAATTCGGTTTCGGTTTTAATGAAAAAAGGAGAAGAACCATATGAAATGCCCATTCTGCAGCAATGCTGACACAAAAGTAATCGATTCCCGTCCGACGGAAGAAGGGTATGCCATCCGAAGACGCCGCGGATGCGACAACTGCGGAAAACGTTTTACAACATACGAGAAGGCTGAAGAAACGATCCTTATGGTAGCCAAGAAGGACGCAAGACGCGAAGTTTTTGACAGAAACAAGATTTTGAACGGAATCGTTAAGGCATGCGAAAAGAGACCTGTCAGCATGACCCAGATTGAGGGCATGGTGGATGACATTGAAAAGACTTTGAATAACCTCATGGAGAAAGAGGTTACAAGCGACTATATAGGCGAACTTGTCATGGAGCAGCTTAAGAAAGTGGATGAAGTGGCATATGTCAGATTTGCATCGGTATACAGACAGTTTACGGATGTGAATACTTTCATAAGAGAAATTGAAAAACTAATCGGAAAGCAGGAAAAGTAAACATGGCACAGAAGATTTTTCAGATTGCGGTGGACGGACCGAGCGGTGCGGGAAAATCAACGATCGCAAAGGCCGTAGCGAAGAAACTGGGAATAGAATATATTGATACCGGAGCAATGTACAGGGCGGTCGGCCTCAAGATGCATAGACTCGGAATCCCTATGGAGGAGACGCAGTCGCTGCTTGCCATGCTCGAGGATACGGATATCGATTTTTCGGACGATCATATTTTCCTCGACGGTGAAGATGTGAGCGAGCTGATAAGAACGCAGGAAATCTCCAAGGCGGCATCGGATTGCTCGGCATTTGCGTCCGTAAGAAGAAAGCTGGTTGAACTTCAGCAGAAGATGGCAAAATCAAAGAGCGTGATTATGGATGGAAGAGACATCGGCACCGTTGTTCTCAAAGATGCACCGTATAAATTTTTCCTTACCGCAGATGATGAGGAAAGAGCCAGAAGAAGATATGAAGAACTCAAAGCCAAAGGCCAGAGCTTGAGTTTTGAAGAGGTTCTGAAACAGCTTCGGGAACGTGACTATAATGATACAACCAGAGAGGTAACACCGCTTCGAAAAGCAGACGACGCCGAAGAAATCGACAGCACCGACATGGATATACAGGAAGTTGTCGATTATATCTGCGGCAAAATACAATAGAGGAATAAACAAAATCCCCCGGGGAAAAATAAAACTGTGAGGGGGATTTTTTATGAGCAGAAAAGAGATGAGGACGGCGTGGGAAAATGAGGCACTTGTATCGCAATTCCGCAAAAGGACGGAATGGATGCTTGCGTTTTTTACCGCTCTGATCCTATTGCTTTTGCTGCGTCTTTTTTATGTGCAGATAAGCTGCCATGAAAGCTTTGAGAACGCAGTAAAATCCCAATACGAGATACCGGTTTCGGGGTTTGATTCGGAATATAATTTTTATTACATCATTGAGAAATCAAAGGAAGACCGGGAGCTGAAGCGCCTGCTTGCAGATGCCGGGGCAAAAGACATAACAAAAGAGTCTTCAAGATACTCGGTGTACGAGATGAAGACTCACAATTCGGTGCTGAACCGAAAACTCAGAAAGAATTACGGTGCGTACGCTTTTCGAAATTATGCTGCCCTCAGGGAAAGGCGTAATGCCGCCAAGGGAAAAAAGCTTACCATAATCGTGTATGCGGATGCGGCGGGAAAAATCATTCCGGGGATTTCGCCGGAGATTCGAGAGCAATCTTAAGTTTTTCAAGTGCTTTTTTTTCGATTCTTGAGACATAGGAGCGGCTGATTCCAAGCTGTTTTGCAATTTCACGCTGCGGTTTGGGTTCGCTGCCGTCAAGACCGTATCTATCGACGATGATCTTCTTCTCACGGGCGGAAAGGCACGAATCAATAGCTTCATAGAGCTTTCCTACTTGAATTTTAAGGCTTATTAAGTCAACGATTTCATCGCTGTCCGTTCCGAGAATATCGTTAAGACTGATTTCATTGCCGTCCTTGTCGGTGCCGATGGGCAGACTGAGCGAAACCTCTCGGCTGATGCGTTTTGACGCACGGATGCTCATGAGAATTTCGTTTTCGATGCACTTTGCGGCATAGGTGGCAAGGCGGGTGGACTTGCCGGAAGAATAGGTATTGACGGCTTTGATAAGTCCAATCGTTCCGATGGAAATCAAGTCATCTTGACCGGCACCGGGGCTTATATATTTTTTTGCAATATGGGCTACCAGCCGGAGGTTCCGCTCTATCAGAACCTTGCGGGCGTTCGGATCGTTTTCTGCCAACAATTCAACATAATGTTGTTCTTCTTTTTCCGTAAGTGGATTGGGAAAGGAACTGCTCATTTATGTAACCCCCTCTTTCGGTTTTATCTATATGCGGAAAAAACCTGCGAGGTGCTTGGCAACCCGAAAAAGTGCCCGTACCTATTTTTGAGGGGGTATATTACCGGAGCTTATGCTTATTTGTTTTCGAAGGATAAGCAGTCGGTGCACTCGATTTTTGTAGGGTTTGCTTCGTGTGTGCCTACTGTGATGGCATCAAGAGAGCAAAGATTTTTCACACCTTCGTGATGTCTGCACTTATCAACCGTGCATCTGATTGTCTGATTACAATTGTGTTCCATAATTATCGCCTCCTTTTCCTTAGGTATTATGACCGAAAAATCACAAAATAATACGGTGAGAATGCTTGTACTCTCAGCAAAAAAATGCTATAATTTTTTAATATAATGTGTTCTGATAGAATGGGATTGATGTGTTTAGACGCAGGGTTTTTCACTCTGTACCAAGGGGGAAGAATCAAACATGAAGATTAAAATGCTTCCGCAGGAGGAGAGACCTGTGGAAAAAGCCGTTTTCAAGGGCATTGCCTCGCTGACGAATACCGAACTTTTGGCGATTCTGCTTGGCTCCGGGACGCGGGAAAAATCCGCAATCGGTCTTGCGGAGGATATCCTTTCGGCAGATGAGAGAGGTCTTGCCTTTCTTGCCGAATGTACAGCGGACGAACTGATGAAAATAAATGGAGTCGGCAATATGAAGGCCGTGCGGGTGCTCGCCGGAATCGAACTGGGAAAACGCATTGCATCCGGTCCTATGAACCGGAAAAAATCAATCCATCAGTCTGACGATGTGGCAAACCTTTTTATGAAAGAGCTTCGCCATGAAAAAAAAGAAACGTTCAAGGCGGTGCTTCTTAATGCGAAAGGCGAGGTTTTGTCGATAGAAACGGTGTCGATCGGGGATTTGACCATGGCACCCGTTCATCCGCGTGAAGTTTTTTGTCAGGCGGTGAAGAAGAGTGCAGCGGCGGTGATTTTTGTTCACAATCATCCGAGCGGAGATCCCACACCCAGCGATGACGATATCGAAACGACCAAAAGACTCATTGCCTGCGGCGAGCTTTTGGGAATTAAGGTTGTCGACCACATCGTAATCGGAGACAACGCATATCGCAGCATAGCGGGTGTATTACAGGAGTAAATGTGACAGAAAAACAATTGTCTGAGATATAATGGAGGTATTAAAATGTGCAATTTATTTAAAGCTAAAGATATGGGAATCGATTTAGGCACAGCGAATACGCTTATCTATGTAAAGGGTAGCGGAATCGTGCTCAATGAGCCATCGGTAATCGCTGTTGACAGCAGAGGGGGAAAAACACTTGCAGTTGGTGCTGCCGCAAAAGAAATGCTTGGAAAAGCACCGTCCAATATTTCTGTTGTAAGACCGCTTCAGGATGGCGTTATTTCGGATTTCGACAGGACGGCTGATATGCTGAAGTCATTTTTGGAAGCTGCTTTAAAGATTAAAAGAATAAGAAATTTCAGAGTTGTTGTGGGTGTTCCGAGCGGGGTTACGGAAGTGGAAAAGAGAGCCGTTGAAGAAATCGTAAGGCAGATGGGAGCAACGGAAGTATTCATTCTCGAAGAACCGATGGCAGCTGCAATCGGTGCCGGGATGCCGGTCGACGGAACGAACGGCTGCATGATAGCGGACATCGGCGGTGGCACTACGGACGTTGCGATTATCGCTCTCGGCGGAGTGGTAACGAGCACCTCCATAAGACATGCCGGGGATAAGATGAATGAGGCGATTATTCAGTACATGAGAAAAAGACATGCTCTGCTTATCGGCGAGCGTACGGCGGAAGAACTGAAAATTAACATCGGCTGTGCATGCTTGGATGAAGATGAAGACGGCAATGAGGTAATCGTATCGATGGATGCCAGAGGAAGAGACATTATCTCCGGCCTTCCTAAGACACTCAGTGTAACAAACAAGGACATGATGATTGCTCTTCAGGAATCCCTTGATATCATAATTGATGCAATCAAAACCACAATCGAGAAAGCACCTCCTGAAATTGCCGCGGACATCGCAGAACGAGGCATGCTCCTTTCCGGCGGCGGCGGTAAAATATACAATTTGGACAAATTGATAAAGAAGAGAACAGATATGGATGTCAAAGTTGCAGACAATGCTTTTGAGGCTGTTGCAGTAGGTACGGGAATGAGCCTTGATGACATCGAAAAACTTAAGATTTATGCCCAAAACGGCAAAAAGAGATAAAAAGAGACAAACGATATGAGATGGATTAGAGAGCACAAATTAATATCGGCACTGTTGGCAATTTTGCTTGCACTTGTGATCATTTTCTGTGTTTCCGTTGCACGCGGTGGGGCAGACAGCAGCGCAACGGATGTCGTGAGCAAGGGAATGAATGTGGTTTCCGGGGGACTTTCATCGGTTGCCGACACGATTAAAAAAAATGTATTCGGAATTTTTGCCTACAAGAAACTTGAAGCTGATATAGAAGAACTTCAAAAGGAAAACAATTCTTTAAAAAGACAGCTCGCGGAAGCCAAAATCGAAAAGGAACAGCTCGATCAGCTTGAAGAACTTTCGCAGCTTCTCAATTACGAATACACGAAAAAAGAATTTAAGATTGTTTCCGCCGATGTTACTTCGCTTGACGGTGCAAATTGGACAAACGTATTTACGATAAACATCGGCAGTGAAATGGGCGTTGAAGTCGGGGATGCGGTCGTGAACGGCATGGGTCTTGTCGGTAAGATTCAGGATACGGGAAAAGGCTGGTCAAAAGTGACTTCAATCATAGACGATAACAGCAAAGTCAGCTTCAAACTGGCAAGAGACAGCAAACAGCTCGGTGTTGTCGCAGGCAACGCAATGGGAGAAGTAAGCGGATACATGCTTGACAGCGGATCTTTGGTTTCACAGGGGGATACGATTATCACATCAGGACTGGGAACCTATCCTGAAGGATTGGAAATCGGAACCGTGCAGGATGTGGCGTATAACAGCAATACGCTTCTTAAAGAGGTAACGGTTGAACCGGCTGTCAATTTCAAGAGTCTGGAAAAGGTTTCGGTGATCCTATGAACATGAACTATTGGAAAGCGGGAGCGATGTTCCTTGTTGCTTTTCTCATACAGACGTCTCTTTTGAATCTGATCATGATACACGGATACACGCCGCATTTGATTTTGTGCTTGGTAATCGTGCTTTCGTTTCTGTACGAAAATCGGATGTACGGTGTTGTTTTCGGCGCTGTTTTTGGGGTTTTGTACGACATCTGTTTCAGTAATTTTACGGGACCTACGGGAATTTCACTTGTGGTTGTGGCGATTGTCATTTTGATTTTGAGAGAATATGCAAACATTGAGAACATTTTAAACATGTGGATTGTTTCGACAATATCCATCTTCCTTTATTACGCACTCAACTGGGGGCTCTTCCACCTGGCGGGAAATCCGATTGGTTTCGTGTATATACTGAAAAAACTGCCGGGTGAATACATCTATTCCTTTGCGGTTATAACGATAATGTATTTTATATTGATAAGAACTGCGGCAAAGCACCGCAGAGATAGGTATTTCAGATGAACAAAAAATTGCTGGGTTCCAGATATTATCAGGTAATAGGTCTTGTGGTGATCCTTATGCTTCTGCTTGGCATAAGGCTTTTTGTGCTTACCGTTTTTCAGCAGGAAAAATGGGAAGATGCAGCACAAAGCCAGAACACCAAGGAAGTGGTAACATCTGCACCAAGAGGTGAAATCCTTGACCGGTACGGCAGGCTGCTTGCAGGCAATAAGCAGATTTTTACCGTAACCTTTAATGTGAGCGGAATGGATACCGAGCAAATCAACGATTCCTGCTATGCACTCGTTAAATTGCTTGAAAAAAACGGCGACGAGTATGTTGACAATTTTCCGATAAAGATTTCAAAAAGCGGGAAATTCTATTACACATACGATTCGGACAAACGCAAATGGCTTGCGTCCCTTGGTCTCAAAAAGGATGCAACACCGGAAGATGCCCTTGACGCACTCCGCCAAAAATATGAAATAAGCCCGAAACTGGACCGCTTCGAGGCAGTGGAGGAATTGCAGGACAAGTACGGAGTATGGCCGCCGATTATCACCAAGAGCATGACATTCTCCTATGACTCCAAGAAGGAAAGCTTTTTATCAAAATACGACCTTTATGTCATGGAGAAGGACGAAGACGGAAAAGACATAAAGCGCACCGAACTTACTGCAAAAGAGGCTTTTGAAGCTTTGAGAGAAAAATACAGCATTGATAAAAATCTTTCGAACAAGCAGGCAAGAAAGATATTTGTTGTGCGTGAGGAAATAAAGAACACGGGATACAACAAGTACCGTTCCAGCACAATTGCAAGCGATGTCAGTGATGAGACGGTTGCATATGTGGAAGAAATGCAGGATGTTCTCAAAGGTGTTGAAATCGCTTCGGAAACGGTCAGATACTATCCGAAAGGCAAGCTGCTTTCGCATGTGCTGGGATATATGGGAAGCATATCGGATTCGCAGTATGATGAGTATGTGAAAGAAAAAGGTTACAGCACGGACGATCTCATCGGCAAGGATGGAATCGAGGCCAGCATGGAATCGAAACTCAGAGGTACGGACGGAATTAAGAGCATCCTTGTAAACAGTGCCGGCGACTATGTGGAAACTGTAAGTCAGACGGAACCGGTTGCAGGAAAGGATGTATATCTTACAATTGACGCGGACCTTCAGAAAGTTGCCGAAAAAAGCCTCAGAAACTGCATAAAAGCAGTGCAGACCGGCGGCGTTTATAAGAGCAAGTACGGCAACAGATCGCTCAGAAAATATGCAAACTGCGCTTCGGGTGCAGTGGTTGCGATCGATGTGGAGACTGCGGATATTTTGGCAATGGCAAGCTATCCAAGCTTCGACCCGAATATTTTTGCGGAAGGCATTTCGACGAAAGACTGGGCATCCGTGCAGAGCACCAACCCGCGTGACTCCCTAGCACCGACACCGCTCTACAATATAGCTACGAGCAGTGCCGTGCAGCCCGGTTCCACTTTCAAACCGATTACGGCTGTTGCGGCCCTCAAATGCGGACTTGATCCGAGTCGCAGAATTTACGACGGAAACTATATCGAGCTCGGCGGAAGGAAGTTCGGATGCAGTAATTACAACAGCGGTTTGGGTTCACACGGCTATGAAACACTGGCGGTGGGAATACAGAACTCTTGTAACTACTATTTCTACTGTATCGGTACGGGAATTGACTGGAACTCCCGCAGCTCCTTGGGATATAAGAGCAAGATAACAATTGACAAAATTATGAAGGTTGCCAAGGAATTCGGACTGGGAGAAAAGACGGGAATTGAACTTTATGAGGTAACAACTCCTTTGGCTTCTGCTGAGAGAAAGATGGAATCCATGAAATATTCTCTTTGGAATGCACTTTACTACAGTGGCAATAAATACTGGCCGAAATCAACCACGAAGGACGATGCAAAATTCAGAGAGGAAATCGACACAATTACAGGCTGGATTGAAGAAAATCCGGACAGAGATGTTATCATAAAGAGAATATCCGAACAGACTACGGTTAAAAAATCAAAAATTGAAACGCTGACCGATTTGTGCAAATATTCATACTTTAATCAGGCGGAATGGGGCACAGGAGATGAATTCAACATATCCATCGGACAAGGTGATAACGCGTATACGCCGCTTCAGCTTGCAAATTACATTGCGACGCTCGGAAACGACGGAAAACGCAATCAGGTCAGCATCATCAAGGGAATCGAAGGTGAGGGGACAACAAAGAAGGACGACCCTTATGAAATCGATATTCCAAAGAGTGACCTCAAAGCAGTAATCGAAGGCATGCGGCTCGTTACAAAGCGAGGAACCCTTGCATCGACCTTTGCCGGTTTTCCGATCGAAGTTGCCGGCAAGACCGGTACTGCAGAAAGAGACGGCTACATCAATCCAAAGGACGAAGTTTCCTATGTTAAGAATCATCTGTCGAGCATCGCACCGGGAATTTCCTGGGCAAGTGTTCAGAAGCAGATGGAAAAAATGATGAAGAAAGACCCCGCAAAGTATCCGACGGAAAACGATGCCGTGGATCAGGCACTGATTACGGTAAGCGGCAGAAAGGTTACCCAGGCGAAGATAGACCAATATAAGGATACCTATGACCACTTTGCGTGGACGGTAGCCATGGCTCCTGCGGACAATCCGAAAATTGCAGTCGTTGTACTGCTTGTACAGGGAGGCATGTCGTTTAATGCCGCACCGGTTGCCCGTGATGTAATCGGCGAATATCTTCAGGTAAAAGGAAAAACGGATACGCTTGATTTTTCGAATAAAATAAATTAATAATCTTTGGTAGGAGAAGATAATGGGAAGAACAATTGCGATTGTTTCGGGAAAAGGCGGAACAGGCAAAACGATGTTTGCGGCTAATCTGGGGGCAACCTTGGCAAAGATGGGCAGACAAACAATTTTAATTGATATGGATACGGGCCTTAGAAATCTTGACCTGTATCTCGGCTTGGAAAACAAGGTTGTATATGATGTTAACGACGTGATGAACGGGCTTTGCAGAATCAGACAAGCTGTAATCAAGGACAAGACCTTTCCGGGATTATCGTTTATGGCGGCATCACCGAGACGGGATGAGGGACACCTTACGCCTCTGCATGTGAAAGTTTTGTGTGAGAAGCTTGCCGAAAAGTATGACTATGTCATCCTTGATGCTGCAGCGGGAGTCGATGACGGTCTTGATATGGTACTCGGCGGAGCCGATGAGGCAATCATTGTAATGAATCCCGAAATTTCATCCAAGAGAGACAGCGAGCTTGTCACGGAAATCTTGAGATCTAAGGGAATGCAGAATATATATTATATTATTAACAAAATAAATATCAGACTGATAAACGCAGGATTTGCTCCAAGCATGGAAGATGTGACAAGAGGGATCAGAAACAGAGTCATCGGTCTGATACGAGAGGATGAAAATATTCATATTTCAACAAATCTCGGCTTGCCGGTTGTCTTTAAGGACAACACATACATAGCCGAGAATTTCCGAAAAATCGCCCAGAGGGTGGAAGGACTGTAAGGGTTGTGGTAAATGAAAAAGGGGCTGTCGCATTAACGGTTATTTTCCGTTAATGCGACAGCCCCTTCTAAACCATGTTTTAGAAATTGATTGCTTTGCTATTTACGCCGACATTGACGATGATACCGATGGAAATCATACTTGCAATTACGGATGTTCCGCCGCCGGAAAGGAGCGGAAGCGTGATTCCGGTAACCGGCATCAAACCCATGGTCATTGCGATATTTTCGAAGACCTGGAAGAGGAACATGCCGGTGAAGCCAATTACGATAAGTGCACCGTACAAATCCACAGAATCTCTGATAATCTTTGTAAATCTTATAAGCAGAAAGGCGTAGAGGAATATCACCGCGGCGCCGCCTATGAAGCCAAGTTCTTCAACGACAACCGAAAAGATGAAATCCGACTGCTGGACCGGTATGAAGTCCAGCCCTTTTTGTGTTCCGTGAAAAAGTCCTTTGCCGGTAAGACCGCCGGAACCGATAGCAACCTTGGACTGCCATACTTGATAGTTGCCGGACAGACTCAGGTTTTCGGGGTGAAGGAATGCTTCGATTCGTTCTTTTTGATAATCATCCAAAAACTTGTAGACCACAGGGATTGCGGCAAGGCAGATCAGCGCCGACTGGAAAAAGATCTTATAATCGATTCCTGCGAAGAACACCATAAAAATCCACATTACGATGTAAACCAGTGCGCTGCCGAGGTCTTCTTTCAGCACAATCAGTATAATAGGAGCCGCATAGAGAAGCGCCTTTATCACTCCGGTGAACTTGTTCAGTTCATCGCGGTGATCCGAGAGATATCCTGCCATGAGAAGCACAAACAGAATTTTTACGAATTCGGACGGCTGCAGGGTGGTTACCCCAAGGTTTATCCATGCACGGGAACCGAACTGGGTTATACCCAATCCTGGAATATACACCGTCAAAAGAAGAACGACTGCAGCGATATAGAGGAACTTTTCGAGTCCGCTGAAAAACCGGTAGTCGAATTGCTGGATAAACAGGAGCACGGCAAAGCCCAGCAAATAGGCAACCGCCTGTATCCAAACGGGTCTGCCGGCTTTGCTGAAAATAACAAGACCGTCATCATACACTGTGCTTTCCAGCATGGTTAAGCTTAAAATTCCAAGCAGAGCCACAACAATTAATATATATTTATCTATGTTCTTAAGCGGATTTAAAATTTTGTTCATTTCTTACCTTTCTGTACCTTGACATTTTGTTCATTTAAACATTATAATATATATTGTATGGATATATCAAGTTTTAATTATGTAATGCATTTTTTTATTATAAAAAACAACTGAAATATAGACACAATTTTGATAAAAAGGAGGTGTTGAAGTGACAGAAATTATTATAAAAATCGTAGTCGCAGTTGTCGCTCTTGCGATAGGTGCGTTAATCGGATATATATATCGTAAAAATGTTGGTGAGAAAGCAATAGGCAGTGCAGAGCAGAAAGCCAGAAACCTGATATTGGATGCGGAGAATAAATCCGAAAGCATGAAAAAAGAAGCCATTTTGGAGGCAAAGGAAGAAGCACACAGGCTCAGAAGCGAGGCGGAAAGAGACGCCAGAGAAAGACGCAGCGAGCTTCAGCGTTCTGAACGCAGATTAATCCAAAAGGAAGAGTCACTTGACAAAAAGATTGAAAACATCGAAAGAAAAGAAGAAAGCATTACACAAAAGGAACAATCATTGATAAACAGGCAGAAAGACCTTGACGGAGTTATTTCCAAACAGATGGAAGAACTCGAGAGGATTTCGGGCTACACGGTTGAAGAGGCGAAGGCAATCCTTCTTGCAAACACAGAGAAAGAAGTAAGACACGAAGCCTCCATCATGATTAAGGACATCGAAAGCAAAGCGAAGGAAGAAGCAGACAAGAAAGCAAAATACATCATCACAAACGCAATTCAAAGATGTGCCGCAGACCATGTTGCCGAAAGCACGGTTTCCGTAGTATCCCTTCCAAGTGATGAAATGAAGGGCAGAATCATCGGCCGTGAAGGAAGAAACATCAGAGCCATTGAAACTTTGACAGGTGTGGATTTGATCATCGACGACACACCGGAAGCGGTTATTTTGTCCGGATTTGATCCGGTTCGCAGAGAAATCGCAAGAGTCGCGCTTGAAAAACTGATTGTTGACGGACGTATCCATCCTGCAAGAATTGAAGAGATGGTTGAAAAGGCAACCAAAGAAGTAAATGCAATTATTAAAGAAGAGGGTGAACAGGCAACCTTCGAAGTCGGTATTCACAACCTTCATCCGGAACTGGTTAAAATCTTGGGAAGACTCAAATACAGAACCTCCTACGGTCAGAATGTCCTGAAGCATTCCGTAGAGGTTGCTCACCTTGCGGGCCTGATGGCGGGCGAGCTGGGTCTTGATGTCAAGCTTGCAAAACGTGCGGGACTCCTTCACGATATAGGCAAGGCGCTCGATCACGAGTACGAAGGCACGCATGTTGATATCGGTATAGAGATTTTGCGTAAATACAAGGAATCCGAATCGGTTATAAACGGCATGGCAGCTCATCACGGCGATTACGAGCCGAAAAACATGGAGGCGGTGCTGATTGCAGCTGCGGATGCACTTTCGGCGGCAAGACCGGGAGCAAGAAGAGAAACGCTGGATGCTTACATCAAGCGGCTTGAAAAACTCGAAGAAATTGCAAATACAACGCCGGGCGTTGAGAAATCATTTGCGATTCAGGCAGGAAGAGAAATCCGAATCATTGCGAAACCGGAAGATGTCAATGATGAGGAAATCGTATTCCTTGCAAGAGAAATTTCCAAAAAAATCGAGTCTGAACTCGAATATCCGGGTCAGATTAAGGTTAATGTGGTCAGAGAGACCAGAGCAATCGACTACGCGAAGTAGCGATTGGACAGACAGTCATAGGACTTTTTGGGGGCAGATTTATCTGCCTCCATATTTGCGTTTTAGTGAGGGGAAAAATGAACGGGGAAAACTTAAACAGCTTGAAAAATGTAAACAGACAATTTTACAGGAAACTTACGATTGTCGGAATTCCTATGGTAATCCAGCAAATCATAGCCGTAACGCTCAACCTTGCTGACACAATTATGGTCGGAAAGGTAGGAGAAAATGCACTCGCCGCAGTAGGAGCAGCAAACCAGGTATATTTCATTTTCGGAGTCGTTCTCTTCGGCGTTTTCAGCGGGGCGGCTGTACATGCGGTTCAATATTGGGGAATCCGTGATGTGGCCAGTTTGAGGAAAATCATAGGAATCGATTATACAGTCTGCATTGTTTTGGCGATACCGGCAATCATCATCGTGTACTTTACCGCGCCGTTTTTGATAAGCTTGTTCTCCGACGAACCGGAGGTTATCGAGCTTGGCACGAAGTACCTGCATATCGCATGCTTTTCCTATCTGTTTGCAGGGCTGACCTTTGTTATTTCATATAATTCGAGAGCAATACAAGATGTGAAAGTGCCTACGATAATAAACGGAGGCGCCATCCTGACCAATATCGTTTTTAACTATCTTTTGATTTACGGTAAATTCGGATTTCCGCAGCTCGGGGTCGAAGGCGCAGCAATCGCTACCCTGATAGCCAGAATCGCAGAATGCATTGCGATGCATCTTTCGGTCTATCTGAGAAAAGAATACCCGCTGAAAGCAACAATCAAGGAACTGACTTCCTATTCCAAGGGTTTGTTTGCCGGCGTTATGAAGACGGCGATTCCGGTTATATTGACGGAAGGGCTTTGGGCGGTTTCGGTATCGTGTATATTTGCCGCTTACGGAAAGATCAGCGCAGCGGCGTTTGCGGTTTCACAGGTTGCAATGACGGTAACGGACTTCTTCCAAACCGTGTACTTCGGACTGGGAAATGCGTCTGCGGTTCTGCTCGGTGAAGTTCTCGGACAGGGCAAGAAAAAGCTTACTTATCAATACAGCCGCAACATTCTGAAGATAACATGGATTCTGAATGTAATTATGACATTGGTAATCATTCTTCTCAGAGAACCGGTTGCAAACATATACAATTTTTCGCCGGAAACCACGGACATGCTTATGAAGGCCCTGTTTGTGTACGCAATCGCGCTTACGCCGAAAATGCTTTCATACATGATGATTTGTGCGATTTTCAGACCGGGCGGAGACACGATGTTCTGCATGTATGTGGATGTGGCATTTAATGTCGGCATGCAGATTCCGCTCGCATACATAAGTGTTTTGGCACTTAATCTGCCGCTGCACTGGGCAATGGCAGTCGTTGCCATTGCGGATGTAATCAAGATTGTGATATGCTATTACCGCTACTTCTCTAAGAAGTGGATGAATATTTTCACCGGAATGGATGAAGAGGAAGAGGAAGATTTATGTTAGTTTATTTGGATAACAGCGCCACAACCAGACCGTACGATGCGGTTACCGCAGCAATGACGGAGGCAATGAAGGACAATTTCGGCAATCCATCGTCGCTTCATTCTCTCGGACTGCAGGCGGAAAAAGAAGTCAAAAATGCCAGAAAGACAGTGGCAAAATGCTTTGGTGCGGGGGAAGACGAGATTTATTTCACTTCCTGTGGAACGGAATCGGACAATACGGTTCTCATGGGAACGGCGCAGGCAAAGAAAAGAAGAGGAAACAAAATAATCGTTTCCGCCGTAGAGCATCCGGCCATTCTCGAACCTGCAAAAAGGCTGGAATCCATGGGATACAAGATCGATTATATCGGTGTTGACAGACTTTGCAGATTGAATCTTGAGCAGCTTGCCGCTTCTCTTGACGACGAAACGATTCTGATATCCGTAATGGGTGTAAACAACGAAACCGGGACGATTATGCCGATAGACAAGATTGCAGAGCTGAAGGATGCGTACAACCAGAAAAACGGCACGGATATATGGCTGCACTGCGATGCCGTGCAGGCGCTCGGCAAGGTTCCCGTTAATGTCGGAAGAGAATACCGCGGAGTGGATTTTATTTCGGCAAGTGCACATAAGATACACGGGCCTAAAGGGATGGGCGCACTTTATGCAAAAAAGGGCCTGAACCTTTCGCCTTTCATGCTCGGAGGAGGACAGGAAAGGCATATGCGTTCCGGCACGGAAAATACACCGGGGATTATCGGCTTCGGAAAGGCATGTGAGATTGCGGACGGACATTTTGTGCAGAGGACTTCGGCGATGAAAGAGGCAAGGGAATATCTGCTTGCTTTGCTCAAAGATCAAATCGGAGATATTGTGATAAACAGCCCGCAGGACGAAAACGGATGTCCATCTGTGCTGAATGTTTCGTTCTTGGGAACGAGGGGCGAGGTTCTGCTGCACACGCTGGAACAGGACGGAATCTTTGTTTCCACAGGTTCTGCATGCTCGTCGAATCACTCCTCATCAAAGGGGTCGCATGTTTTGAACGCGATGGGGCTGTCCCCCAAAGAAACTGAGGGCGCAATAAGATTCAGTTTCAGTGAATTCAACACGAAAGATGAGATGGAGTATGTTGCGGAGAAAGTCAAGACAGCCGTAACACGCTTCAGAAAGCTCGGATCTTTCAGATAAGACACATTTAACGGAAGGAAATACAATGAACGAACAAAATATTTTAATCGTAAGGTGCGGCGAAGTTGCCCTCAAAGGAATGAATAAACCGTATTTTGAGAGAATGCTGGTTGACAGAATAAGAAACAATCTGAAATCGTTCAAAGGCGTTGATGTAAGGCGCAGCGAGGGCTTGATTTTTGTAAGAGCCGACAAGGAACTTGACATTACCGCAATCATAAAGGAAATCTCCAAGGTGTTTGGCGTTGCTTCCATAAGCAAGGCGGTCGAGGCACCTTCTGAGCTTGACGCAATCGGCGAAGAAGCCGTGGAATATATGAAGAATCTGATTTCCGAAAGAGGAATTCAGACTTTCAAGGTTGAGGCGAAGAGAGCAGACAAAAACTTCCCGGTTAAGTCTCCGGAAATCGGAAGGATTATCGGTGCCAAGGTGCTGATCGGATGCAAGGTGCTCAAAGTGGATGTACACAATCCGGATGTACTGCTCCATGTTGATGTCCGCCATGACCGCTCCTATATCTATGAGGGAAAAATCCCGGGATTCGGAGGACTGCCGCTGGGCACAAACGGAAAAGGGCTTACCCTTCTTTCCGGAGGAATCGACAGTCCTGTTGCGACATGGATGATGGCAAAGCGCGGAATGATGATAGAAGCCGTGCATTTCCATTCTTATCCGTATACAAGCCAGAGGGCGCAGGAAAAAGTTGAAGACCTTGCCAAAATTATAGCGACATACTGCGGACGGTTTAAGATGCATGTCATCAATCTCCTGCCGATTCAAGAGGCAATCGTTACAAACTGCCCGGAAGAGGAAACCACGATACTCGTGAGAAGATTCATGATGCGCATTGCCGAGAAAATCGCCGTGGATACGGGATGTCAGATGCTCATTACGGGTGAAAATCTGGGACAGGTAGCAAGCCAGACAGCCGAAGCATTGGTGGTTACGGATGCAAGCGTATCCCTTCCGGTAATGCGTCCATTGATTGCTATGGACAAGGTTGATATTATGGCGAAGGCAGAGGAAATCGGTACATTTGAAACCTCCATACAGCCGTATGAGGACTGCTGCACCGTATTTCTGCCGAAACATCCGACAACCAAACCGAAACTTGCCCGGATTTTGGAATCCGAGAGCAAACTTGACTGTGAGGCGCTGATTGATGCAGCAATCAAACAGCAAGAAATCGTTAACATCATACCGGAATAGAAGAAAGCGGGGGCTGTAGCATTAACGGAAAATAAGCGTTAATGCTACAGCTCTTTTTTTCGTCAAAACTAGTGCTTTATCGACACATTCTCCTAAAGACAAGTTCACGGGTTCGGATATATAATGATAGGAAAGGGCAACGGGCTTTAGTGTGTGAAGCGAAAGGAGGAAATGATTTGGAAGTTATATTCGCTGTTTCGGAACATATTTTAATTGCAGAGCTCCTTGGAGAGCTTGATCATCATGCGGCAGAGCATGTCAGAGAGGACATCGACGATGCCGTGCGCGAAAATTCCGCAAGTTGTCTGATTTTGGACTTTTCGAAGGTGCGATACATGGACAGCTCGGGAATCGGAGTCGTTCTCGGCAGATACAGGAAACTGAGTGCATCCGGCGGGGAAGTTGTAATCGCTTCCTGCTCGGAGACAGTCAAAAACATTTTAAATATGGCGGGGATTTTTTCGCTCATGCAATATGCCGATACAAAAGAAGAGGCAGTCACCTATTTCGGAGGAAAGGAAGTTTTGTAATGGAAAGAATATTCAAAGTACAGCTTGAGGCTGATCTTGAAAATCAGGCGCTTGCAAGAGCCGTTGCGGCGGCGTACGCAGCCGAGCTTGATCCAACCGTGGAAGAATTGACGGAAATAAAAACGGCGGTTTCGGAAGCGTTCAGCAATGCGGTGATACACGGATACCCCGACCGCACCGAACAGAAAGATACGGTAGAGATGGAATTCGGCATGCTGCCCGGCAAAACTTTAATCATCAAGGTAAAGGACACAGGAGTCGGCATAGAGAATATTGCGCGTGCGATGGAGCCGCTTTTTACCACGGACACGGGAGATGAGCGTTCGGGAATGGGCTTTACGGTGATGGAAAGCTTTATGGACAAAATAAAAGTCGACTCGAAGCCGGGAAAAGGAACCAGCGTAACCATGGTAAAAAAGCTGGATACCTATTATGAAATATAACATGGAAGAGCTGGTAGAGCAGCACGGCGGTTTGGTTAAGAGTATCGCACTCAGACTTTCGCGCATATACAATGAAGAGGTCGAAGACCTGATTCAAATAGGTTACATAGGACTGATAAAAGCCGCCGAACGATTTGACGAATCCAGAGGGCTTGCGTTTTCCACTTATGCGGTTCCCATGATAACCGGCGAAATCCGCTCGCAGCTTCGCGATCACGGTGCGATTAAGGTCAGCCGATCACTGAAATCGGATGCATATGCGGTTCGCAGAGCCGAGAGTGCATTTATCACAAGATGCGGACGTTCGCCGAAACTCACGGAACTGGCGGAGGAAGCAGGGCTTTCCAAGGAACGGACCTGCGAGGCTCTTCAGGCAGCGGATGCAATGAAAAATTTTGAAGAATACGAGAAAGTAAGTCTCTGGACAGACAATGAAAATGCGGAAATCTCCCGGATTGATTTAAAGACGGAACTGTCCGCTCTGCCTCCGCGCCAAAGGCAGGTAATTGTGCTGCGCTATTTTAAGGATATGACGCAGCAGCAGGTGGCAAACCATATGGGAATTTCGCAAGTCCAGGTCTGCCGTATCGAAAAAAATACACTGAGAGCATTACAAAAGTCGATGACCTAAACAGAGTTTTCGACTTTTTTTGTCTTTCTTCTCTGTATTTGGTAAAGTTCCGATTAAAAAACATTATTTCCGCTAAAAAACGCAAAATATTCCTTGCAAGATTGCACAAAAAGTGCTTTAATAGTAATGTATACTGTTATGCTTTTAACATGGGCTAACAAGTCAAAAACAGACCCCTGCCTTATGCAAAAGGAAAGGTCGTTATTAATAATTTAAGGAGGCATTTAAATGAACTTTCAACTGACGAAGGAACAAGAATTCGTAAGAAAAATGGTAAGAGAATTTGCCACTAACGAAGTTGAACCTTTAGCTGCTGACATCGATAAGGAACACAGATTCCCTGTTGAAACAGTAGAAAAAATGGCTAAGTATGGTTTACTGGGAATCCCATTCCCTACACAGTACGGCGGAGCTGGCGGAGACCACATCTCCTACGCGATCACTGTAGAAGAGTTATCCAGAGTATGCGCATCCACAGGCGTTATCTGTTCCGCTCATACTTCATTATGCTGCTGGCCAATCTTCAACTGGGGTAATGAAGAACAGAAGATGAAATATCTTCCTGACTTACTTTCCGGTAAGAAGCTTGGTGCTTTCGGTTTAACTGAACCTAACGCAGGTACAGACGCATCTGGACAGCAGACAAGAGCAGAACTCGTTGACGGAAAATGGATCCTCAACGGCGCGAAAGTATTCATCACAAACGGTGGATATGCAGACGTTTTCGTAGTAATGGCTATGACTGATAAGAAAAAAGGAAACCACGGAATTTCCGCATTCATCGTAGAAAAAGGCGATGAAGGATTCTCCATCGGTAAGACAGAAGATAAGATGGGTATCTGCGCATCTTCCACTACAGAACTTATTTTCCAGAACTGCGTAATTCCTGAAGACAGACTCCTTGGCCAGGTTGGCGATGGATTCAAAGTAGCTATGAGCACACTTGACGGCGGACGTATCGGTATCGCTTCTCAGGCTTTAGGTATTGCTCAGGGTGCATTCGACGTAACAGTTGAATACATGCAGGCAAGAAAGCAGTTCGGCAAGAAGTTAAGCCAGTTCCAGGCTCTTCAGTTCGAAATGGCTGACCTTAAGACAAGAATCGAAGCTGCAAGACTTTTAGTTTACAGAGCTGCTGACATGAAGGACAAACACCTCAACTACGGCGAAGCTGCTGCAATGGCTAAATTATATGCTGCTGAAACTGCAATGGCTGTAACAACTAAGTGCGTACAGTACCACGGCGGTTACGGATACACGAAGGATTATCCGGTTGAAAGAATGATGAGAGACGCTAAGATTACTGAAATCTACGAAGGTACTTCCGAAGTTCAGAGAATGGTAATCGCTGGCAGAACTTTCAAGAAATAAGGTAGGAGGAGAAACAAATGGCATTTAAGATTATCGTATGCGCAAAGCAAGTTCCTGATACAAATGTTATCAAAATTAACCCTAAAACAGGAACATTAATCAGAGACGGTGTTCCATCAATCCTTAACCACGATGACAACAACGCTCTCGAAGAAGCATTAAAAATAAAAGACAAATATGAAGACGTAACTGTTACAGTTATTTCAATGGGACCTCCTCAGGCAACCGATCTTCTTTTCGAATGTATCGCAAAAGGCGCTGACGAAGGTATCCTTGTATCCGACAGAGCAGTTGGTGGTTCCGATACATGGGCTACTTCCAACACTCTTGAAGCTGCAATCAAGAAATGGGAAAAAGAAAACGGTCCTGCAGACTTAATCTTCGCAGGTCGTCAGGCTATCGACGGAGATACTGCTCAGGTAGGTCCGCAGATCGCTGAAAAGTTAGACCTTCCTCAGGTTACATATGTTGAAGAATTCCACATTGATGACAACCTTAAGGACATCACTGTTAAGAGACAGCTTGAAGACGGTTACGAATTAATCGCAATCAAGACTCCTTGCATGTTAACAGCTATCAAGGAATTAAACGAACCTAGATACATGAACATGAAGGGTATCTTCGGCGAAAAGGATATCAAAATCTGGAACGCAAAAGATATCGAAGTAGACCTTACTAAAGTAGGTCTTGAAGCTTCCCCAACAAACGTATTCAGATCATTCACACCTGCTCCTAAGGCTCCTGGTCAGGTTATCGCAGGCGACTCTGAAAACGAACAGGCTAAGAACTTACTGATTCAGCTTAAGGGTAAGCATATCATCTAATAGGAGGAGGAAGATAAAATGGCAATTAAAATTATAAATGATAAATGTAAAGGCTGTTCCCTCTGCGCTAAGGCTTGCCCGTTCGACGCTCTGAAGATCGTAGACAGACTTGCAATCGTAGATGAAGGCAAATGTACAAACTGTAACGCTTGTATCGCTAAATGTAAATTTGATGCTATCGAAGCTGCTCCTGAAGCTGAAAAGGTTGACCTTTCCGCTTACAAGCACATTTGGGTATTTGCAGAACAGAGACATGGAAAGATCCAGAACGTAGCACTTGAATTACTTGGCGAAGGTAAGAAATTAGCAAAAGACATCAGCGAAGATACCCAGATCTGTGCAGTATTAATCGGTAACAACATCGATCACCTTGCTCAGGAATGTTTCGAATACGGTGCTGAAAAAGTTTACATGGTTCAGGATCCGTTACTTGAAAACTTCACAACTGATGGATACACTAAGGTTATGAAGCAGTTAATCGATGAATACAAGCCGGAAATCGTTCTTTACGGCGCAACTCACATCGGTCGTGACTTCGCACCTCGTATCGCAGCAAGATGCAACACAGGTCTTACTGCTGACTGTACTCACCTTGACGTTAAGGTTTCCAAGTACATCGAATTCGCAAAAGCAAACACTACATTAGATACATCCACATTAGATCCTAACGATCCTTCCACAGGAATCAAGCAGACTCGTCCTGCATTCGGCGGTAACCTCATGGCTACTATCATCTGCCCTAAGACTAGACCGCAGATGTCCACAGTTCGTCCTGGCGTTATGCAGAAACAGGAAAGAGAAGTTGGAGCTAAGGGTGAAATCGTTAATGTTAAACCTGATATCAAGGCTTCTGACATCAGAATCGAAATCAAAGACATCGTTAAGTCCGCTAAGGAATTAGTATCCTTAACAGACGCTAAGATCATCTGCTCCGGCGGTCGTGGTCTTGGTGACGCTTCCGGATTCGAACTTATCAAACAGTTCGCTGACAAGGTTGGCGGAGTTGTAGGTTCCTCCAGAGCAGCTGTAGACGCTGGTTGGATTGATCACTCCCACCAGGTAGGTCAGACAGGTACAACTGTTAAGCCTGAAATCTACTTTGCTTGCGGTATCTCCGGAGCTATTCAGCACTTAGCAGGTATGCAGACTTCCAACTGCATCGTAGCGATCAACAAGGATCCGGATGCTCCTATCATGGAAGTTGCTGACTACGCTATCGTAGGCGACCTTTACAAGGTAATCCCTGAAATCATGAAAGAATGGGATAACGCTGAAGCTCTTTACGACGCAACAACAAAATAATTTCGACGAAGTTCGAGAATTATAAGCAAATATTTGATTTGTATGGGAGCGGCCTCTTAGAGGCCGCTCCTTTTGCATATATATTCGCATGCAGATGCATATATATATGCATTGAATATTCACATAAACGGCGAAAGATTGTGTTTGCGACCAAAATCTAAGTATAAATATAAAAATTTTTTAGTATTTTTTCAAAAAACATATTGCATTATTATTCATAAAGGTGTATACTCAATCATGCCTTCAAAAGAAGAAATGAATATGCAAATGTGAAAGGAAAATATTAAGATGAAAGATTTAAAGAAAGTAAAGAAGATTTTGGCAGTATCACTTATTATGATTTTGGCACTTACGGCATTTACCGCCTGCGGCTCAAAAGACACGACCGAGGATGAAATGACTACGCTTGTACTCGGAACTTCCGCAGACTATGCACCGTTTGAATTCATGTATCCGGACGAAAACGGAGAGATGGTTTACGGCGGCATCGATGTTGATACGGCACAGTACATAGCTGACTATATGGGAGTGGAACTTCAGGTTGAAAATATGTCATTCAGCAACCTGCTCACAGCACTTGGCAAAGGGCAGTTTGACATTGTACTTGCAGATATCGAAGCAACTGATGAAAGAAAAGAAGCGGCTGACTTCTCCGATCCTTATCTGACAGAACCTGCTCCACATTTCCTCGTTAAGAAGGAAAATGCAGACCAGTATAAATCTTATGCTGACTTCGAAGGAAAGACAATCGGTGCACAGACTGCAACAACAAAACTGAAAATGGTCGAAGCGATTCCGAATGTAAGCGCTGTTTCCCTTCAGAGTGTACTCGATCTTATCAAAGAGCTTTCTTATGGAAAGGTGGATGCAATCCTCGTAGACGGTTCCGTAGCACAGCAGTACCAAGCAACCAATGACGATTTTGTAGCAATGACCTTTGACGAGCTCGGCTCATCAGCAGAGGTTTGCGTAGCGGTTGCAAAGGGAGACCCTAAGGGACTGCTTCCTAAGATTAACGAAGCGATTGCAAAGATGACAGAAGAAAACAAGATTGAAGAGTTTAAAGCGAATGCAGAGGCTCTTGCAGATGTAATGCAGGAAGTTTCGGCACCTGAAGAAGAATAATTATACGGAAAGGAAAGAGTATCTATGTTTTGGGATTGGTGGCAGAGTCTATTTACAGACACACCCGCGTATGCGTTTTTTAACTTTAAGTTTTTACCAAAGTATGGATCTGCAGTGATTCAGGGTGTGGAATACACCCTGATTCTTTCTGTGGTATCCGTGCTGTTGGCAGTGCTTCCGGCACTGCTGCTTGCAACGATGAGATTGAGCAAAAATCGGCCGATTCGGTGGCTTTCGGGGGCTTATATTGCGGCATTCCGTTCAACACCGATGCTGGTGCAGCTTATGATAATCTACTTCGGGGTTTTCTTCTATATCCCTGTTCCGAAGGTTATGCTTTTCGGATTTATTGATTCCACGAGATTCATACCGGGAGTAACGGCACTTGCACTCAACAGTGCGGCATATGTTGCGGAAATATTCAGAGCGGGAATTCTTGCCGTGGACAGCGGGCAGATGGAAGCAGCACGTTCTCTCGGGCTTTCACAAAAACAGAGTATGCAGCTTGTAATACTCCCGCAGGCAATTAAAAATGTGCTGCCTGCACTCGCAAATGAAGTTGTTACCATGGTTAAGGAAAGCTCAATCTGCATGATGATCGGTATGGCGGAAATTATGTTTACCGCGCAGTCAATCGCAGGTGCAACGATTATATCGGTAGGACCGTTTATGCTTGCAGCATTTACCTACTTCTTGATTACCTACCCGACATCCAAGGTTATTGAACACATCGAAAGGAGAATGCGTCGTGGAGACAAACACTAACTATATTATTTCCGTGAAGGATTTGGTAAAAGAATATAACGGCGGCAAAGTCACAGCGCTCAGTCATTGTAATCTTGATGTAAAGAAGGGTGAAGTTGTGGCAATTATCGGGCCGTCAGGCTCGGGAAAATCAACGCTTCTCAGAAGCCTTAATCTTCTTGAAGAGCCGACATCGGGAGAAATATTTTTCGAGGGCGTGAATCTTGCGTCAAAAGATGTGGATATAAATCTGCATCGTCAGAAGATGGGAATGGTATTTCAGCATTTCAACCTCTTTCCACACAAGACGGTCATCGAAAACATTATGATGGCACCGCTAACCCTCAAACTCGCATGCAAAGAGGAGGCCGAAGAGCAGGCGACGAAGCTTCTGGACCGGGTAGGTCTTGCCGACAAGAAAGACGAATATCCAAACATGCTCTCCGGCGGACAGAAGCAGCGTATTGCAATCGTAAGGGCGCTTGCGATGCATCCGGAAGTCATGCTTTTTGATGAACCAACCTCGGCGCTCGACCCGGAAATGGTCGGAGAGGTTCTCGATGTCATGCGTGAACTTGCGGACGAAGGCATGACGATGATCGTTGTAACACATGAAATGGGTTTTGCCAGGGAAGTTGCCGACCGTGTGATTTTCATGGCAGACGGTGCGATTGTTGAGGAAGGAACCCCATCTGAACTTTTCGATCACCCGAAGGAAGAAAGAACGAAGAATTTCCTGAATAAAGTCCTTTAGCTGCAAAGAATCGCAAGAGGTGTTCACGTTTCGTTTAGATTAATGTCAAAAAAGTGAAATTTCCTTGAAATTTTATCGAAACTTATCTATAATAATCAATTGTGGTACCTGATATTAATCTTATGAACCGGAGGAATTGTGACAATGGAAAATTATGTTTTCTTTGTGAGTATTGCGATAATTATGCTTACAACTAAAATACTGGGAGACATGACAAACAAGGTTAATATGCCACAGGTTGTCGGTGCTTTGTTAGCGGGAATTATCATAGGCCCGTCATGTCTTGGATTGATTGAACAAACGGACTTCATTTCCAAAACGGCAGAAATCGGCGTTGTTTTGCTGATGTTCACCGCAGGACTTGATACGGATATGGAGCAGCTTAAGAAAAACAGTGTTGCTTGTTTTGTTATCGCTGCAATAGGCGTTATTGTTCCGTTGATTGGCGGCACGGCATGTTATTATTTTTATTTCGAAGAGGGAAATACCGACTACGACAGCATTTTAAAGGCTGTTTTCATCGGTGTTGTTCTTACGGCTACATCGGTAAGCATCACCGTAGAAGCCCTCAGAGAAATGGGAAAACTCGACGGCAAAGTAGGAAATGCGATTTTGGGCGCTGCGGTAATAGACGATATCATGGGAATTATCGTTCTTACCGTTGTTATCAGCCTCAAGGACGAAAGTGTTTCCATCGTGAGCATTTTGCTTAAGATTCTGCTTTACGTAGCTTTGATGATTATGATTGCATATATATGCAAATCTTTCAAGGGAATTATAGATGCAAACAAAGGCAAGCGCAGAATTACGACCTATGTCGTGGCGGCATGTTTTATCGTTGCCTTTGCTTCTGAAGAATATTTCGGAATTGCGGACATAACCGGTGCATACTTGCTTGGTTTGTTCCTTTCGCAGCATGAAATCAAGCATGAAATCGCCAAAAAGGTTTCATCACCGTCCTACCTGTTCTTCTCGCCGATTTTCTTTGCGAGTGTAGGACTCAAGGTTTCCCTTGACGGATTTAACAGCTCGCTTTTGACCTTCTCCCTTATCCTGCTTGCAGTAGCGATACTGACTAAGATCGTCGGATGCGGACTTGGTGCAAAAGTATGCGGATTCGATAAGAAAGAATCCATTCAGGTCGGTGTGGGAATGATATCAAGAGGCGAAGTTGCCTTGATTGTGGCACAAAAAGGATACGATATCGGGCTCATAGATGCGTCCATGTTCCCGCCGATTGTAATCGTGGTAATTGCCACAACGGTTATCACACCGATTGTATTGAAAAAAATCATGTAAACTCAAAAACATATTTAAATTCTCTTTCATTAAAAAGTTCCCTGCGATATGCAGCGGAGCTTTTTATTTTATGGTAAATTCGACATAATGTTACAAAAAATAGCAAATATGTAACATTATATACTGTATGATTAAGGCGAAAAGAGGTGAATATATGAGAGATTATCAACAGAAAAAGATGAAAGTCTATCTTTTGCCCGAGCCTGTATACAGACAGTCCTATTGGGCACTCAGGGATTTGAACAGAATGAAAGAGGAACTGAAGCGCTTAAATGAGGAAAGGGATGTGATTGCAGTCGGAGAAAAGAACATGTCGAATTATAGTTTTGGTACAGGCAGAATAAGCGATATAACGGGGAACAGGGCCGTAAAAATCGCACATCTTTCTTCAAGGATTCTTGCCATAGAGGCAGCATTTGACGAAATTCCGGAAAAATACCGCAGGGGACTTTGGAGAAAAAACGTTGAAAATTTAGGATATTCGGGGGATGCGCACATCAATACTTGGAAGAAATGGCAGCAGATACTTATGTATCATGTCGCAAAAAATTTGCAAATCTATTAATTTTTTTCAAAAATGTGCTGAAAGACACGAAAATATATGGTAATATGTTACTGTAAAATAGTGTAAAGGAGGCGCGTGAATGAAGAAAAAAATCGTGGGCATTGCTTTGATATGTGCTGCGCTTTTGACCCTTGGATTTTGGGAATTCTGGGGAAGGCGGAATATCGGATACGATGAGATCTTAACATTCAAAGAGAACATTCCGAAGAGCAGTATCATAGGCGAGCATATGCTTGTTGCAAAAAAGGTTGAGAATGCGGCCAAGGATGCTCTGAAACCGGGGGAGGAATCCTTTGTGATCGGCAAGGAAAGCAGTCATTATATACCGAAGTCGGAGGCTCTGTATCGTGAGTATTTTACTGACAGCAGGCTTGCCACGGGAGGCATTTCAGGGGATTATGTGCTTTCGCTGCCCGATGATTGGCTGGAATCTTATCCACAGACACTAAGGAGGGGTGACGATGTATTGTTCTGCTGCAAGGGTGCTGTTGTGACAAAGGCAGTAGTGGCATATGCACGCGATGGGAACAATACGGAGGTCGTTTTTTCTGAGAATGAAAGGCTTTCAGGATCGGCTCCGGTGAGTGTTATTGAGGTGATTCTAAGCGAGAAACAAGCCAAGATGCTGGCAGGACTTGCAGACAAAGGAAACAAGTTTGTTCTGCTTTACTCGGCAGGAGGTGACAGCTGATGGACAATTCGATACAGACCGGATCCGTTGGTTTTCAGGAATGCTGCGAGCGGGTTAAAACCTGTCTCGACATTCGGTGGAAGGGAATGGACGATTTGGCGAAGATGAACATGCTCGAACGTGAAAAGGCCGCAATACTGGGCAGCGAAGAGGAAATGCGTTTCTACAAGCAGGAGATAAACGAAATCCTTTCGCAGCAGCAGCTCCGGGGTGTAATTCCACCGTTTTGGTACCGCAGCCTTACGGATGGAGTTTTTGCGGAACTTTACGGTCTTGCGGGGCTTGCACCGTGGGTCTACGACGAAACGGAGGAATATAAACGTTCTTCCTCGGCAAAACTGATAGGAGACAGGCTTTACTGCCTGATAGACGGAAAATCCGTGCTTCAGCCGCAGAGAATCCCTTCAGAGCGGAGGCAGCAGCTGCGACGAGCGCTTTTGATGGGAAATCCAAGGCAGAGGATGGAACAAGGCTTTCACGAACTGTATCTTTCCAACGGTATACGAGCGACCATTTATGCGGGGGAAAGGACGAAACCGAATCAGGACATCATGGTCTTTCGAAAATATCTTCTGAGAGATCTCAGCTTTGAAAACCTTGCCGAACTGGGCACAATACCGGAAGAAGGATGCTGGCTTTTCAAGGCAATGGTTGCTGTCGGGTTCAATGTTCTGTTTGCGGGAACCGTGAGGTCGGGAAAGACGACATTTCTGCAGACGTGGCAGCGATATGAAGAGCCGGATAAGGAGGGACTTGCCATATCGACGGACCCCGAAACACCATGGGACAGAATTATGCCGGATGCACCGGTCATGCAGCTTGTGGCCGACGGTGAGGATCTGGAAACACTGACAAAATCCCTATTGAGAGGCGACAACGATTATGTAATTCTGGAGGAGATGCGAGACGCCCAGAGCTTTCGGCTGGCACTGGAAATATCGGGCATTGGAGCAGGGCGATGCAAAGCCACGGTTCATTCGGGAGACATTCCGAACCTGCCTTACAAAATCGCTGCCAAGATAAAGAGCCGATACGGGGGAGACGAACAAAGCCTGATTTTGCAGGTATTTTCCGCTTTCCATTATATTTTCGAATTTTGCCAGCAGGAGAACAATCGAGCCGTAAAGAAGCTGAAGTCAATTTCCGAATTATGTTACGATATTGAAACGGACCGTGTAAGCCTCCATCTTATCTGTGTTTACGATGAACGAAGCCGGACTTGGAAGTGGAACAATCACATCGGCGCAGAAAAGGAAAAGCTGCTTGCACTTTGGCCAAAGGAGGCGGAAATCATGAGAAAAGAACTGCGAGCGCTGTCTGAAAAATACCCGATGACGGGGAAAAAGGTGATTTATCCGAGATACTATCACCCAAGCATGAAGGAAAGGGAGGATGCAAATGGTTGAAACGGGAGCTTTGCTGTGTGCACTAAGCGGGACCTTGCTCCTGCTTATGCCTTGGATTGACGAAATGAGCAGGGGGTATGTGAAAAAGTATGAAAATGCTTTCTCTCAGCATATCAAAACACTGCTTAAGGTCACAACAGGAAATGGTGATAGCAGGAGAATGCGAATTTTCTTGTTCCTGTCTGCGGGAGCGGGCAGCGTTGTGTTTGCTTTGCTGAGCGGCAGAATCGGCGATTTTTTGTGCTTAACAGCGGCGATGTTTGCATTGCTGCTGCCCTATGCACTGCTTCGTGTGAAACTTCGGTTTATACGGGTCGAGAGTTCAAGGGAAGGCGAAATTCTGATTACGGAACTTTTGGAAAATTACAAGATAAATTATTTCAATATGCAGCGTGCAATCGAAGTGAGCGCGGCAGGCATGGAAGAAGCACCGAATTGCAGGAGGCTTCTTTTTAATTTGTCAAAAGGCATAAATTCTGCCGGAAGCAATGACGAACTGAAGCGAATTCTGGACGAATTCAGGCTTTCCATCAATACTTCATGGGCGGGAATTCTTGCGGTTAATCTATATTTTGCTTTGTCTTCGGGCATAGAAGTTACGCACGCGCTTGTCGATCTTGCAAGGTCGGTGGAAATGGCAAGAAAAATCAACGAATATGTAAAAAGGGAGAACAACGAAGCAAAACTCATGCTCAAGTATCTTGCGCCGATTTGTTACGCACTTACGGCGGCAGGCGGGATTTTCTTTTTCAATTTAAGCTGGAAAAAATTTTTTCTGTATCAATTTCAAACCGCCGCGGGGCTCACATGGTTTGTCGCTTCGCTGATTCTTTACATTTCCGGAATCATAGTATTCGCCTATATTTCGCGAGGCAAGCTTGATTTGTAGGAGGCAGGAATGAAAAAAGAAATTTTGGAGCTCGAGCTGTACGACAGCTGCATTACTTTGAAGAATCTTGCAATCGTAAACGGAGCGAAACCCTTTTCGGGTGAGTTTTTGTATACGATGCTGATGGAAAATGCGGTTAAATTAAAGCCAATTTATCGTGAAATGCTGCTGATGTACAGGCAGGGCAGAGACGAAGAAGCTTTTGAATATTTTACGAATGCCGTGGATACCAAGGCAGGAAGAAATTTCGGAGCCATACTGGCAAAAATTGAGAAGATAAACCCGTCTGAGCTGATCGAGCAGATAGAGGTTTTTCAAAACATGATGGCAGAAAAAAGAATGACGCAGGCTGTCAAAACCGCGCAGAGAAACAGTGTCATAACCACAATATGGTCAAGTGCCACCGTTTTTTCGCTGCTTATCAACTTTGCCGTGGTTGCGGTATTCATGGACACACTGAATATGCTTAAGAATTTTTTTTAGGAGGAAATGAGTTGAAAAATTTAATTATTATTATAGGAACTATTTTGCTTGGGGCACTGATTGTAAATTCGCTCATATTGGGTGACGGCAACTCGCTGAAAACGGCTGCCGAGGACATTATGGATGAAGGAACGAGTGCAATTATGGATACGATTGATTTCAGAAAGGCGGCGGGCGGCATATGAAACAATTGATTATCATAATAGGGACCATACTGCTGGGATGCATTATCTTCGATATGATGGCCGGCGGGCAGCCGGACAGCCTTCGCTCTGTAAGTGCGGAAGCCATGAGAAGAACGGTGGAGGCATACGGATGAAGGATATGATAACAACGATTGCCTCAATCATGCTATTGATGATTTTTGTTTTGCAGTTTGTTACGAATCAAATAACCTATACCGGACTTACAGGCGCAGGAAGTTTTGTTAAGCAATTTGAGCGTGCTGCAGCCGAAACGGGCGAAGTTTCGGCCGAAAGCATCCAAAACTTAAGAAAAAATGCCGCACAGGTGCTTGAATGTCTGCCGGACGAAATCCATGTCGATGTGTGCGGCGCGGAATCCGGAGCGTATGCTTATGATGTGGGCGTGCCGCTGAAAAATATTATCGGCGCAGCCAAAATGCTTGGAATATCGGAGGAAGAAAATCGAACGGAATATCATTTCAAAGGAATCGTTTCGGTGGCAAAGGAGGACGAGGAGGATGAAGAACCTGATCATGACGATGGGAATCATGATTCTTTTTTGTCTGCTTCTTAAGTTCCAGACGGAATTGAATATTATTTTAGTTCAAAATCTGTAATTTCTGTTGACATTTAATTGTATTGTGTAGTAGAATATATAAATTGTAAAAGGGAGTAACTGGCGCGTATACGCGTGGTATTTTGCGACATCCCAATCGGCCGATTCGCCGATTCGCTGATATCTTAAATAGTAAGACTTTTACCGTATATACTAAATATATGGTAGGAGTCTTTTTTTATTGACTTACTACCGGAGGAGGAGAAATGCAATACTACTTAAAAAATGTTGACGAGACGTTGTCGGAAGTGAAATCCGGCATAGATGGATTGACATCCGCCGAGGCAGGCAAAAGACTTGCCCGCGACGGGAAAAACAAGCTGGCGGAGGCCAAGAAAGATTCGCTGCTGAAGAGATTTCTTTCACAGCTTGCAGACCCGATGATTATCGTGCTCATCGCGGCTGCGGCGGTGTCGGGAATCACCTCATACTACGCGGGCGAAAACTTTGCGGATGTTATCATAATTATGGTGGTTGTTATCATTAATGCCATCCTGGGAATGTATCAGGAAAGCAAGGCCGAAAAGGCAATCGAGGCCCTGCAGGAAATGGCGGCGGCAACCAGCAAAGTGCTCAGAGACGGCAAAGTTCAGACCATAAAGAGCGAAGAACTGGTTATAGGGGATATCGTGATTTTGGAAGCAGGAGATGCCGTTCCGGCGGACGGAAGAATTATCGAGAGCAACAGCATAAAGATTGAAGAAGCGGCACTTACCGGAGAAAGTGTTCCGGTAAGCAAATTCTGCGAACCGCTTTCCCTTGGAGAGGCGAAAGACATTCCTCTCGGAGACCGAAAGAACATGATGTACATGGGAAGCACGGTCGTTTATGGAAGAGGCAAGGCTGTTATCTGCGGAACCGGCATGAACACCGAAATGGGTAAAATCGCGGATGCGCTTGCACAGGCACAGGAAGGAAAAACTCCTTTACAGATTAAGCTCACGCAGCTTAGCAAGATTTTGACGATTCTGGTTCTTGCGATTTGCGTTGTTATTTTTGCAGTAAGTCTTCTCAGAGCACCGGCAATCAACGGTGAAATACTTCTGAATACATTTATGATAGCGGTAAGTCTTGCCGTTGCGGCAATACCCGAAGGGCTTGCGGCGGTTGTAACCATAGTGCTTTCCATCGGCGTTACGAATATGAGTAAACGAAATGCCATCATAAGAAAGCTCACGGCGGTTGAAACGCTCGGATGTGCACAGATTATTTGTTCCGACAAAACAGGAACGCTTACGCAGAACAAGATGACGGTTGTTGAGTGCAGCAGCGGAGAAGCAGAGGACGGTCTTTTGGCGGAAGCAATGGCGCTTTGCTGTGATGCAAGAATCGAAGAGGGCGAGGACTCTGCAATAGGTGAGCCTACCGAATGTGCGCTTGTAAATTATGCTCACAAGGTTGAAATCGTGAAAGCGGAGCTTGAAAAGGAAATGCCGAGAATTTCCGAGGTTCCGTTCGACAGCAGCAGAAAGATGATGTCGACCCTGCACAAAAGAGTTTCCGACGGAACAATCATTCAATACACCAAGGGGGCTCCGGATGAAGTCCTTAAGAAATGTACCAAGATTATAAAGGGCGGCAAAGTCCGCGAACTCACCGAAGAAGACAGAAGAGAAATCGCAAGTGCAAACAAGCAGATGGCTGACAAGGCTCTGCGGGTTCTCATGGCAGCCTTCAAAACCTATGACGAAATGCCGGACGACATTTCGCCTGCGGGAGTGGAAAAAGACCTTTGCTATATCGGCCTTGAGGGCATGATCGACCCGGTAAGACCGGAAGTTAAGGCGGCGATCGAAGAATGTAACGAAGCGGGAATCAGACCGATTATGATAACCGGTGACCACATCGACACGGCATCGGCAATCGGCAGAGAACTGGGAATCCTGAGCGAGAATACACGCGCGATCACCGGCGCAATGCTCAACGACTTAAGCGATGACGAATTCGAAAAAGAGATCGAAAGCATCAGCGTTTACGCACGTGTTCAGCCGGAACACAAAGTCCGCATCGTAAACATGTGGAAGAAAAAAGGCTATGTAACAGCCATGACCGGCGACGGTGTAAACGACGCACCGAGCATCAAGTCTGCAGACATCGGCGTAGGCATGGGTATCACAGGCACGGACGTAACGAAGAATGTTGCGGACATGGTTCTTGCGGACGATAACTTTGCAACCATTGTCGGAGCAGTTGAGGAAGGCAGAAGAATCTATGATAATATTCGTAAGTCGATTCAATTCCTGCTTGCTTCAAACATGAGTGAAGTGCTCAGCATATTTGCAGCTACAATGCTTGGATTCGTAATTTTACAGCCGGTGCACCTTCTGTGGATCAATCTGATTACAGACTGTTTCCCTGCACTTGCACTCGGAATGGAAAGACCGGAAGATGACATCATGAAGAGACAGCCACGTAAGACGACAGATGGTATATTTGCCGGCGGTCTTGGCGTAGACATGATGTATCAGGGTGTTGTTCTGACTGCGCTTACACTCGCGGCATACTTCGTAGGACATTATATCGAAGCGGGCGTATGGGAAATTACGACAAGCCCGGATGGAACGACGATGGCGTTCCTGACGCTTTCCATGGCAGAAATCTTCCACAGTTTCAATATGCGTTCGCAGCGCGGAAGCCTGTTCGGAATGAAATACATGAACAGAGCTTTAATCTGGTCATCCATTGCCAGCCTTGCGGCAACAACTCTGGTAATCTATGTGCCGTTCCTTGCAGAAGCGTTTGAATTCGAACACATAAGCTTCATGGAATATGCTATCGCACTCGGTCTTGCATTCCTTGTAATGCCAATCGTTGAGGTTATCAAGCTCATTCAGAGAAAAATGCAGAAATAAAGTTTGATTTTTTTCAGAGGACTTCGGTCCTCTTTTTTTTATGCAGGAAAGAGGGACTCTTGTGAGAGGTGGGGGTGTAAAATGTATTGACATTTACAAAAATAATTCATATAATTTAAGTACAAAAAATTGTACTTAAATTATATGGAGGTATAAAGATGATTGCGACAAATTATTCGGGATTGCGTGAAAATTTAAAAGCATATATGGATAAAGTTTCGGATGACTATGAGACCGTAGTTGTTACAAGAAAGGAGAATCGAAATATTATTATGATATCTGAAAGTGCCTACAATAACATGTTGGAAAATATGCATTTATTGGGCTGCAGAGAAAATTACGATTGGCTGATGGAGTCAAAAGCACAGCTTGAAGCAGGCTGCGTTATCAGAAAGGAGCTTGCGAAGGAAATAGATGAATAAGGTATGGACCGAAAATGCATGGCAGGATTATATATACTGGCAGACAGAGGACCGAAAGACATTAAAAAAGATTAACAGGCTCATCGAAGATGTTTCCAGAAACGGAAATAACGGAATCGGAAAACCGGAACCGTTAGTCGGTGAATTAAGCGGATTTTGGAGCCGTAGAATTGACGAAACAAATCGTTTGGTTTATAGGATCGACGCGTCAAATATCTACATCCTTTCTTGCCGTTATCACTATCATAGATAATTGTAACATAGTGATATTTTGCGGACCGGCGAAGAAGCTGGGACAAAAATAAAGATCGACTGAACAAAAGGCTATGAAAGGAGCGTGAAAAGATGACGGAAAAGAACGCATCAATATGTATCCAAAAGATTGTATGGTAAAAGAATGCCACCTTGATTTAGAGTGGAGAAAGGAAACTCATATTTTGATTTTGCGAATTCATCAAGCAAGGGGATATTTGATACATATCTTTTTCTTTGCTGAAACTCTCTTAGAAAAAAACTTGTCCTTTTTTTCATATTTTTTGTGCGAAAACTTTCGCCATCTAATATAATAATATATAAAGGGGTAAATCAGAAGATATTAGAAACAAAGAACAAGGAGGAAAAAGAAATGAAGTTAAGAAAGATATTACTCGCAAGCACGCTTTCTATGGCTCTGGCAATCACAGCAGCAGTCCCGGCCTTTGCGGAAACAGGAGAAGTCGTTCCGATCAGTGCAGATGCGGACATGCCTATCATGCTCCAGAGTCAAAATATCAAGACCGTGCTTCCAAAGCTTACTGCAAAAAGCTATTCCTACAGCAAAATCAAGCTGTCGTGGGACAAGGTAGACGGCGCATCCGGATACCAGATTTACCGGGCAACAAAGAAAAGCGGAAAATATACAAGAATTGCTACCGTCAGTGCGGAAAAAACAGAATACATCAACACGAAGCTGACCTGCGGCAAGACCTACTACTATAAACTGCGTGCCTACAAGGTAAAGAGCGGCAAGAAAGTCTACTCGAAGTATTCTAAGAATATAAGCTGCTATGCAAAGCCGAGCAAGGTTAAGAATGCAAGCGTAAACTTCAGCGTGGGCGGCATCAGCTATTTCAACATTAACTGGGACAAGGTTAGCGGCGCATCGGGATATCAGCTTCAGGTAAAGCCTGCATCTACCGGAAAATGGAGCACCTATTATCGTAGCAATGATAATTTGGAAGGCAAATGGTATAATTATTATCCGGACGAATGGAACGGAAAAAAGCAACTTAATGGTGTAAAATATGTTACGCTCGGCACCGAAGCACACTGGTGCCTTGCAGATATAGAAGACAGCTACAGTTTCCGCGTCAGAGCCTACAAGACGGTAAGCGGAAAGAAAGTCTTTGGCCTGTATTCGGATCCGGTTACTATCGAGCCTGTCTGGAAATCCGGAAAACAGCTTCAGGATTTTGTGCATACCTGGGTCGATGAAAACTACCCTACCTATGACCGGGCAGAGGAAGAACGAATCAATGCCGATGTCTACCCGGAAAAAGACGGGGTGAACTGGGGAACCACATGGACCTGGTGCATTATCAGTCGATATACGCCAAAAGAATATATGCTTGAGAAATTTTGTGAAGGAAAACTTACAAATTACTTCGATGCATGGTGGGGTTATGCAGAACATACCACGGGGATTCTCTATACAAGAGATATGGGAGACGGAACCTATCGAGTATGGTGGATTAACTAATCCCCTTGCAGGAAAAGAAAAAATAGACTACACTTAAGTTAGAATAAGGATTATCCGCTGGGCGGTTTCGTCACTTTCCGAAAGGAGGTGGCGCCTATGACATACATAACAGTAAGTGATTTACTCACCTATTCGCTTGTACTGATAGGGCTTGCGTCACTGATCGTTTCGATTAAGCGCAAGTAAGAAAAAGCCGCCAAACAACAGTTTGACGGTTTCGCTAAAACTTTTGACGGAGCCGCCTAACCACAAGCGGTAATCCTTTTTCTATATATAAAATACACCAAATGAGGTGAATTGTCAAACGGAAAGAGAAATCTTTACCGTTTTTTTATTGCAAAAAGGAGGGAAAGTATGAATAAGACAAGAGAACCTACCGTGATGAGAGCCGCAAAAGCGGCTTTTTTCATACAAAAAATTTAAGAAAGGAAAAGAAACGATGAACAAAATCAGTAAAACAAAGAAGCTTCTTGTGGTTTTCCTTGCGTTTCTGATTGCCTTTACCTACATGCCGCTTGGCATTGGAGCAGGAAAAGCAGATGCGACAAGCGGAATCACGGGAACCTTTAAGGACACCCGCGTTTTAGAATCCGCAAGCGGCGGAAAAATCGAGTATACCGGAAAAGACGCAAACTGGATGCAGGTATATTTTGTTTCCTATGCAGGGGATGGCGGTTTTAAAATCGGGCCGGTGAGGGAAGTCAGCCCGATTCGTGCGTACCGGGTCAACGGCGAGGTTGCCTACTGCCTGGAACACGGGGTTATGGCCGATGAAACGGTAACACTGACCGGAAAACGCAGCGAAAACTCTTATTTGGAGAGGATTTATGCGGAGAATAAATTAGACTATATCATAAGGAATATGAGTCTCTGTCTTCTTTACGGTCGGCAGTCGGACCGCTCGATGTCGGTTCTCATGAAGGACCTTGGCTTTGAAGAAAGCAGCTACTACAAGAAAACGGCCTCCAGTTACAACCTGGACGACTGGGAAATTGCAACCAGGCAGCTCATCCATGAAACCCAGCAGCGTTTTCGCGACAAGGACTTTAACAAGCTTTCCACAAACGGCCTCTATTACGAGGATCACTGGTATCAAGGAGTGGAGAATCCCGGAAAAGGAACCGGAAAGAAAATTGATGATGCTCACTACAGACAGCCTTTATACGGCACCGGAGCCATGGATATTTATAACTACATGGCAAAACTCATTAAAGACCACATCAATCTTTCCGAAAAAATGGCAAGCAAGAGTAACGAGAAGCCGAAAGTATTGAAACTCACGCAAGGCGAGGATAAGAAATGGTACTCGGAGAAAATCTATGTCTCAAAGAAAGAAGCCATTGCCCTTAAAATGGTGAAAAACGACAAGAAAGAAAGCGAGTACAAGAATTATCACATCAAGATTACACCGGAAGGCGAGAAATATTACTATCAGTACATCATGGACTCGGAGCCAAACTGGGATAAGACCTATACGGTAAAGAAAAAGATCGACTATTTTAAGCAGGTTCCCGATGATATGCTCATTTGGGAATGTAAAGACGGAAGAGGCGGCCATGTGCAGGCTCTTGCAACCGGCTCGTGCGACCCGATTGCCCGTTATGTGAAGTTTACCAAAGATATCACACCGGAGCCGGAACCGGAAGAACCTCCAAGCCCGGAATATTTCCCGACCATTCAGATTGATGTCGATAAAGAAGACCTAAATCCGGGATTTGACGGAAATACAAAGACACCAATGGGTGATGCAACGCTTGCGGCTACCTATGTGCTTCTTCGTAACGGAGAAGAGGTTGATAGGGTAACGCTCGATGAATACGGAAGCACCCGGACCCTTTCCGATAAACCGTGGAGCGATGAATCCGTTCTTACAAAGACGGAAAGCGGCTCGACGGCACCTCACATGATTGCCGGAAAGGAAGGCGAGCCGCCAACGGATCATGGCTGCGAAACGGCAAGCCCGACAAGGTATGACTGGGACGCTGAAGTTACTTACACCGTGCGCGAAATCCGCCCGGACGGAAGATTTATTGAGCCGGACAGTGGCGAGCGAAGCGTTACGGTAAAATATAACGCATATACCGAGGACCAAAGAAACTATGCCTGCGAAAAGCAAAGCTGGTCTGACATCGTTTATGATGTGAAAGCCTCGGCAAGCGATGGCATCACGCTCGAAGCACAAAACGGGATCTTAAGTGCCGTTGCTGACCCGATTTCAGCAGCAGCCGATACTTTCGTAAACGACTGTTACCGCGGAAAACTCACGCTTTCCAAGTCCATCGAAGGCTCAGATGTTTTTTCGGAGCGCAAAGGCGGCCTTGCAGGCGGTGAAAAAGACTCCACCAAGTCTTTATGGAAATTAAAACTGAACTCCGGCGGCTTTGAAAACCACCCGTATGTACGCTTTGTTCGCGAAGCGGACCTTGCAGACGGAACCGCCGTATACCGGGTTGTCCGGGATAATTCCGGAGAAGATAATACCGTAACCGATATGAAGATCGGAACAAACGGAGACCTTCTTGTGACCGACATTCCTTACGGAACCTACACCATGAGCGAAGTCGCGGCAGATGATATTTCCTATGTGCTTACGCATTTTCAGGTAACCATTTCCGAAAACGATAAGACCTACGATGTCAGCGGAAAGAATGACGACCGCTATGATTACAATGTCAGAAACAAGAAGAAAACCAATATCATCAAGGTGATTAAGACCAATGCGGAAACCGGAAAACAGGTAAGAGCGGCCGGAATCAAGTTCTATATCCGCTACATGGGAGATCCTCTCCTTTCCGACCCGACTAAAGCAAAGAACTACGGAAGACTCCTTCCGAATGCAGAAGATATCACAAAAGACGGTCCTTACACCTGGGAAGCGGACGAAAACGGCGAAATTACCATTCCGTATGAACTGGAATGGGGTACTTACCGCCTCGAAGAATGGCTGCTTCCGGAAGGATACTTTGTCGGTGAATACGGTACAGGTGATACTGCCAAAAATCACGACTACGGAAAAGTAGAAGAAGGACAGCAAAAAGCACTTCTAGGGCATGAATACAGCGATTTAGTCGGTGTCTATGATGCAGACGGAAAGAAAATCACCTACAAGGGAAAAGACAGCTACAAGGTAAACGAAGTCATTAACTTCTACACTTTCACGGTGGAAAAGCAGGAAGATCATAACGACGGAAACTTTGCACAAAGAGTTGATAAAGACGGAAACATCACAGATGCAGACCCTGCTTATGATGCGAAAGACTATCCGTACACAAACTATTACAAAGCAGTTGCCATGGCAAACAACATGGTAAAGGGTAAGATTGAAATAAAGAAAGACGGGGAAGTTCTTGCCGGCTTTAAGGAAGAGACAAAAGACGGAAAGAAAGTCTTTACCCCGATTTACGAAATGGGAGCAGCCTTAAAGGATGCCGTATATAACATCTATGCTGCCATTGACACTTGGCTCAATGACGGAACAGACGGCCCGGACCTTTATGACAGTGAAACCGGAAAGCAGTTTACGATTCCAAAGACGAAATCCACCAACATCGGAAACCTCTTTGAAACCATCACAAGCGCGCTTTCAAAGTTCTTTAAGGGCACAGGCGACATCTATGAGACAGGCGAAATGCTTCATGCTTCCGGCGCAAAGCTTTGGTACTTAAGAGACAGAGCCGCTAAGGAAGACGGAAGATACACAAGAGTGTATGTTTCACCGGAGCAAAAAGATACGAAGTATTCTTACAGCTACGAAAAGGAAGAAGCAGGCTTTAAATACCGCTATGATGTAACGGTAAACATGAATTACAAGGCAAACGGCGATGCGGTAACGGATGTGGAAGTCACAAAAGTAACCTCGACTGCTTCCGGCTACAGCCTTACGCTTCCGGAAACAAAGCCGCAAGGCTCCGTTGGCGAGCAGGTCTTTAACCCAATCGAAAGCTATCTTGCAAAAGAAGATCCGACCGATACAAGAAAAGCATCCAGCCTCTCCGTAAGTGAGAAAAGCTACACCTATGAACTTCTTGGCGGAAAAGACACCGACATCAGCGGAAACGAAGTGGATCTTTCCAATATCGGCGTTTCAGCCTACGAGGAAAAGGACTACAAGGCATACATCCTTACCGCAGAGGATGTAAAACCGGAAGAAAGAGTCGTAACACCGGCGCAGGATGCGGACGGAGACGGCGTATTTGAAGTTCCGGAAGTAAAGGAAACAAAGACTTCCTACGAATGGAAAAACGGCTGCGAACTTGCAAAGAAGACCAAAGGCGAAAAAGCAGTTGTAAAGATTGGCGATGATTTTGCGGTAGAAACCATCGGTTACTATCAGGCAGGCGAATTTGTTTCCGAAAACTCCATGGTTCGCTGTGATGAAGACGGAAATCCGATTTCATCCTATAAGCTTCCGGAAGGCTATAGCCTTGTTTCCTTTACCGGTGATCCGGAAGAAGAAACGCACCACATTATCGCAAGCAAAGCCGCAGAAGACGGCACAAAGTACAAGATTTTACTCAGCGACGGCACAACCTGGCAGGACTGCGATGCGAGCGGCAACTTCAAAAAGATGCTCGTTCAGAAATTTACCGCAAGATACGAACAAGTAGCAGGCGATGAGAACGGCTTTACTTTCGCTTGGGACGGCTTTACGGTAGATGCCAAAGCCTCCGCTGCGGACAAAAATGTGGTAGTAAAGATTACAAAGCCGGTATCTTCCATCACTCCGGTTTATGACATCGGCGCAGGCTATACCTACAGCGAAGACGGAAATACGGTAACTTTCACAGGAAAAGAACCGACTTCCCCGATTTTCTTCTTAACCAAAGACGGAATTAAGACGGAAATGTATTATGCAGGCGGCTCCATGAAGACGATTCTTACGCTTCCGCAGAGTGCCGTTGACAAAGACTATCAGTATATTGTTCCGACTTTGAACTTTAAGGAAGGCGGAAAAGACAATATTATCGACTGGTACTCGGCTCTTCGTCCGGATAACCCGACCGCGGAAGGCACCCCGATTCCGGGTGTAACATGGAAAGCAGAAAGAATGGAATCGGCAGAAACCGGCGAAGCGGAAAGCTACCGCATTGAGATTGTTTCCAATCAGACAGCAGAAAATCCGATGGAAATTACCTTCTCAGACGGTTACACCATGACAATGCTTGCTGACACCGCAGAATCCGGAAACGGAGTTGGCGTGATTGTTCTTGATAACATTTACAAGACAAACCGTGCAAGTCTCGGTCAGCTTGTGGATACCATCACAACCGGCGAAGACGGAAAAGCAGTCTCAAAGCTTCTCCCGCTCGGAAAATATATTATCCGCGAAGTATCGGCTCCAAACGGTTATGTGAAGGATGATACAGGCTACGAAGTGGAATTATCCTACAAAGACCAGTTTACACCGCTTGTATGGGCGGGTGCAAATCTTGAAAACCGCTTCTTCACAGCCGAAATCGACCTTGAGAAAGTGTTTGAAATCGCGTTTGAAAGCGGAAATTATGCTGCAGGAAGCGGCGCGACCTTTGGGCTGTACAATGCCGAAGAGATCAAGGCAGGAAAAGAGAGCCTGAAGAAAGACTCCCTTATGGACATCATCAAGGTGGACGACAAGGGAAAAGCCTTAGGTAGTATTAAACTCCCATTTGGCGTATATTACATCAAAGAACTTGCAACCAAAAGCGGATATACCTTTAGCGACATACCGTTTTACTTTGCAGTGGGCGAGGATAAGGAAATCACTTCCCAGCGCTGCACCTTCGGAGAAGGGAGCACAGACGGCATAACCGGAGAAATTCTCTCCGGAGGCTTTAACCATGCAAAGGTCACGATCAATACCGAGGTAAGATATCCAATGCCGGATATTACCATAGATGGCATCGCATATTCTCTTACAGACGATGTGAAAACTGATATGATTACCATTGCCGCGGATAAGGAGATTGCAAAAGTAGAAGCAGACATTACGGGAGAAAAGGGCGTAAGCATGATTCTTCCAAACGGAAAAACATTAACGGTTTCGGTATCCGGAAATACCTTTACCTATACTTACGACGGCATGACAAAGACATTTATTCCAAAAGTAAGTTACACAGGCTACAGCGGTGTATTTTCCGCAGAGTTTACCCCGCTAAAAGGTGAATCCCTTGCCGTAATTACAGACCGCATTGTGGTAACGGAACCGGGAGCGGCTGCAGATAGGCTTACAGCAGAAGTTACGAGAACGCCGATAACAAAGACGGAAACAGTGCCGGAGGGAGAGAAAACCGTCGGAATTCTTGACAAAGACGGAAATCAAACCTATACACAGCAAGCAAAAATTAAGTATGTAAATCTTGTAGGCGAAAGTGTAGCTGCAGGAAGCATCTTCCGCGAAAAAAGCGGAAGGACAAGCGAGGAACCGCTTTCCGAAAGTAAGGAGATCCTACTTAGCGCAGGCGATATTGTATCCTTCAAAACGGAAGCCGGCACAAATGTAAGAGTAATGCTTGACAGAAACGGAAAGCTTAAGACGATTCTAAACAATACTTTGAACGGGGAACTTAAGGACGGCGAGCGTATGTTTGCATCGGTAAACGGTGTGAATCAGTCAGATAAAATCGAATTTGTAAAGTCCGTAACCCTTGCAAGACAGGACAGCAAATCCGATACTTTAAAAATTAAAATCAACACGACGGATAATTTAAACGCATCGCCGATTAAAAATGACAAGGTGAAACCGGATACACCACCGACGCCGCCAAACACTAAAAACCCAGCAATCCGCACCATCGCAAAAGACAGCAAAACGAATGACCACATCGCCCTTGCAGGCAAGGATATAACCATTATTGATACGGTTTACTTCTATAACCTGACCACCGGGCAGGAATACAAGCTTTGCGGAAAGATTATGGATAAGGAAACCGAAAAGCCTATTATGATTAACGGCAAGGAAGTAACCGCTGAGACAACCTTCAAACCGTCCGTTTCCACCGGAACGCAGGATGTCTGCTTCACTTTCGATGCACGAACCTTAGCAGGCAAAGATGTGGTAATCTTTGAAACCCTTTACAGGATTGCAACCGATAAAGACGGCAAAGCAACCGAAGAAAAAATTACAAGCCACGGGGACCTTAGCGATGACGGACAGACAATTACATTCCCTGAAATCCACACAACGGCGGCCGGGGAAAACGGCGAGAAGACAATCAAGGCAGAAGGCAGCGTAACCATCATTGACAAGATAAAATACACAAACTTCAAAGAAGGGCTTAGTTATGAAATAAGGGGAAATCTCATGGATAGAAAGACGGGAAAAAAACTCGTATCCGCGGGAAGCAGCGCAAGCATGATTTTTGCCGCGAATGAAAAAGCCGGGGAGACTGCAGTTACCTTTACCGTTGACGCATCCGGCCTTGCAGGCAAAGACATTGTGGTATTTGAGGAAATTTATTGCGATGGGGTAAAGATCGCGGAGCATAAGGACATCACGGATAAGGGACAGACGATCTCGTTTGATAAGCCGCAAAAACCGAAGAAACAGGACAAGCCGAAGGAAGAAATTCCAAAGACAGGCGACGAGTCGGCAGTGGGAATTTATTTTCTACTCATGCTTTTCTGTGCACTGGGTCTTATCAGCGCGTTGAAAAAAGGCGAAAAGGCCGAAAAAAAGAAGCATAATCTGAGCAAACTTTAATCCAAAATAATGTAGACAAGACCTATACGCTGTGATATAATTAACAATGTTTGACTACAGAAAAGAAAAGAGGACTTTACATAATGGGAATCGTAGTAGGAATTGATATAGGCGGAAGCACCACCAAAATCGCAGGGTTTGATAAGGAAAAAATGCTGAAGCCGGTTCAAATTTCGGCGAACAATGCGATTGCATCTTTATTCGGTGCATTCGGTAAATTTTTGTATGATAATCACTTGAATTTAGATGATATACAGCAGGTAAATCTTACAGGCGTGGGCTGTGCCGGTGTAGAGCAGCCGATATACGGCCTGCCTACATACAAAGTTGATGAGTTCACTGCAAACGGCGTGGGGGGCGGATATTTTGCGCAAGGCAAAGGCGAATTCATGGTCGTAAGCATGGGAACCGGAACTTCGTTTGTCGGCGTTAAAGACGGAATCCCGACGCATTTGGGAGGAATCGGCATAGGCGGAGGAACCATTATAGGTCTTTCAAAGCTCATGCTGAACACCGACGACATTGATAAAATCCAAGAACTCGCTTCCGGCGGAAAAGTGGGACATATAGACCTTCGCGTGGGCGACATATCCGACAAGCCGCTTCCGGGTCTGAACCTCGAAGTGACCGCTTCCAATTTCGGCAAAGCATCTTCGCGTGCAACCTGCGAGGACAAGGCGGCTGGAATCGTTCATATGGTCATCGAGTCTATTTGCCAGACGGCTGCCCTTATTTCGCAGGGAACGAATATCAAGGACTTCATCCTCATCGGTGCCCTTACGAATTTCCCGGAATGTGAATGCGTATGCCGCATGATCAAAACTTTGTTCCCGGATCTTAATTTCATTGTGCCGGAAGACGGAGAATACGGCACGGCAATCGGAACAGCACTTGCAGAAAAGTGCTGTCTGAAGAAAGTCGGTTGATTCTGTCATAGTTGCTGCGGCAAAATACGGCGAAATACGGCAAATACAAAAAATGAAGGAGCTGCTTGCATCAGCGGAAAACCGTTAATGCATCAGCTCCTTTTTGATCCTCACTTGGTAATTATATGTGCAGGTCCTCAAGACCTTTTTCGGTGATGATTTTTACGCTCGTAAAGCCGCATGCGCGTGCCAGCTCTGCGGCGGTTTCGAAGGCACAGTCAATCGTGTCGGTGGCATGGCTGTCACTGTTGATCATGACATGGCCGCCGCGCCGGCGGACCTCCTTCAGAATCTCAGGTGCCGGGTACGGAGAGGTCCGCCAGCCCCTCGAAATTGCCCCGGTATTGATTTCGAAAATCGGCATGCCATCCGACCCCGGCAATTTCGAGGCGCACGAAAGCGGGTAAGTCTCGAAAATCCGGTCCAGCGCCTTTCGCGCGGCGGCCTTGTACCGCGGGCTGGCTTCATCGAACCAAGTCTCTTTTTCATTGAATTTGGTCACAAGATCAAAATGTCCGATGATATGGCAATTCGTGACCTCCGGCAGCATGGCAACGGTGTCGTAGTAATGCTCGATGAAGCGGTATGGATCACCGCTGAAATCGGAAGCTACTGCCTCACGAATCCGATCCGTGCTCCAGTCAATGTAATAATACCGGCTCCGGTCAAAACCGTGGAAACGGTCGCGGGCATCCTCCGCGGCATCCGGGAATGTCGCATGAACCGAGCCAATCACATAATCATAGTCGTCGATTGGCTCGTCAGAACCGAAATCCTGCTCGATGCCGCACAAAATCAAAATTTTGCCCGCGTATTTCAGCCGGAGCCTTTGGATTTCGTCCTTGTACTTGCGCGTTCCGTCAAGACTCATGCAGTAGCAGTCATCATATGCAGTGTAGCTGTGGCCGGAGAAGCCGATGACTTTGAAACCGCGGTCTATGGCAGACAGAACCATTTCTTCCAAAGATGCGGTTCCGTCACAAAAAGTTGTATGTGTATGGTAGTTATATGGTATAATGTTCATAGCAGAATACGAAGCTCCTTTCTTATATGCAGTATTGTATCACAGGATTGGGGCTTAATCCAGTAGAAACCGGAGCCGGCACGGAAGAGGGGGCATAAGGGTAAAACAATGGCGCAAAGGGGAAAGAACATTTTAATCGGGCTTGCTGCCGCGGTGACGGCCGTGTGCATTGCAGTAACAGCTGCGGTGCTTTTTCGGCCGCTTTACTATTACGATATCGAGAAACTCAAGATCCCGGAAACCTCCGGTGTAAGTGCTGAGGTGTGCAGAGAAAACTTTGACATCCTGATTGACTACAACCGGATTGGCGGCCCGGACAGGCTTGAATTCAAGGATTTCGGGATGTCGCGGGAGGGCAGAATCCACTTTGAAGAGGTGAAAGAAATCTTTCTTGCAACGCAGTGGATTGCCATATTCGGAACGGTGTTTGCAGCTGCAATGATTGCAAAGCGAAGGGACTTCGGATGGATGCGGGCGGCTGCAGCGGAATCGGGGATTTTGTGTGCAGTCGTGCTTGCGGCGGTTGCAATTGATTGGAACAAGACATTTGCGATGATGCATGCGATTTTTTTCAAAAACGATTACTGGCTGTTTAATCCGGCAACCGATCCGATTATCAAAATTCTGCCGGATGCGTATTTCCTGCACTGCGGGATTTTGATTATTCTGCTTGCGGCAATCATTAATATCCTTTTGGAGCTTATATACAGAAAGAAGAGGAAGCAATATGGAAGAAATCACATTTAAGACACTGTTTTTCAGATATTATGACAGGAAAATTGCCGACGGGACGATTACCTTCTCGAGGATGGGCATGAGCAAGAATGACTTTACGAAGCTTTGCATGGAGCCGGACTTTATACCGGACATGGAAACCATCGAGCGCGTATGCCTGAGCATGCAGCTGACGGAAGAGGAGCGGGATGCGCTTCTGGCATTGATTTAGAAATTAATGCAGCAAATTTATTCGGCCAATTGATTTGATTCACTAAAAAAGCCTTTGCATTGCAGGACGAACACGACCGCAGCGCAAAGGCTCTTTGATTTTTAGATTTAAACATTAAACAGGAAGTTTACAATGTCCCCGTCTTTCATTACATATTCCTTGCCTTCGGAACGCAGGAAGCCTTTTTCTTTGGCAGCCGCCATGGAGCCGCCGACTTCCATGAATTTATCGTAGGCAATCGTTTCGGCACGGATGAAGCCCTTCTCGAAGTCGGTATGAATTTTGCCGGCCGCCTGTGGAGCTTTGGTTCCGCGCTTAATTGTCCATGCACGGCATTCATCTTCTCCTGCGGTGAGGAAGGAAATCAAATTCAGAAGTGCATAAGATGCCTTTACGAGCTTGTCAAGACCCGACTCTTCGATTCCCAGTTCTTCGAGGAACATGCTGCGCTCTTCATCATCAAGTTCTGCCATTTCGGCTTCGATTTCCGCACAGATGACAACGACCTCCGCACCTTCTTCCGCTGCGATTTTGCGAACGGCCTCAACATAAGGGTTTTTGTCGGCTTCCGCATCGGCAACACCGTCATCGGAAACATTTGCAACATAGATAATCGGCTTGTAGGAGAGAAGACCGATGGTCTTCACATAATCCGCCTCTTCTTCATCAAGATCCATGGAGCGGGCATTTTTTCCCTCGGAAAGATGGGCGTATACCCTCTGGAGAAGGTCGAGTTCCTCTCTTGCGGATTTGTCAAACTTTGCATTTTTTTCGGCTTTCTGAATCCGGCGTTCCATAACTTCCATATCGCTGAGAAGAAGCTCGGTATTTATGGTGTCAATATCGTTTGCAGGATTGATTTTTCCGTCGACATGCACGATGTTATCGTTTTCAAAGCAGCGTACAACATGCACAACAGCCTCAACCTCGCGAATGTGACCGAGGAACTTGTTACCGAGGCCCTCACCCTTGGAAGCGCCTTTTACAAGACCCGCGATGTCGCAGAACTCAATAGTTGCATAGATTGTTTTCTTTGAATTGTATATTTCATGAAGCTTGGTTATGCGCTCGTCCGGAACGGTAACCACGCCGACATTCGGTTCAATCGTGCAGAACGGATAGTTTGCGGCTTCTGCTCCCGCTTTGGTGATAGCATTGAATAAGGTGCTTTTGCCGACATTCGGCAGACCTACGATACCTAATTTCATATATTTTTACATCTCCTTGCATATTCGTTAACAGAATAATTATAGCAGATAGCGCAGGTTACCTCAAGATGTTTTTAAGAGGTTCGAATTGCAAACTTCCCGAAGGCCCTCCGAAGACCCTCCTATAAAATCGACACATTCTCCTAAAGGAACCCACTATGCCCGCCCCGCCGCAATGTGATATCCTTATATCATTGAAAGGGATAATTTATAGATAAGGAAGTAAAACACAATGACGAAATCACGTTATGACAGAGCAAGAAAAATATTGATTTTCTGGACACTTTTCATCGGAATCGGAGCGGCAGCGGGGGCAGCTGCGATGCTGGCCGACCCTTCGGGCGGAATCATGGGGATGGATGCCATGCTTCCGTACTTTCAAAAACTTCCGTTTGCGGATGTGCTTTTTCAGGATTTTCTTTTTTCGGGGATCGCTCTGTTGATCGTGAACGGAATCACCAATCTCACGGCAGCGGTGTTTCTTATCGGAAAGCGCAAGGCAGGGGTTGTGCTTGGGGGAATCTTCGGCATCACGCTGATGCGCTGGATCTGCATACAGTTTTATATGTTTCCGCTGAACTTCATGTCGACGATTTATTTTATCTTCGGCTTTCTGCAGGCATGCACCGGGTATGCGGCATGGGTTTTTTACAAGCAGGAAAACTTCACCGTTTCACGGAGTGACTATCCGAACATCGGAACCAATCCGAATCGTCTTGTGGTGTATTTTTCTAGAATGGGGTATACGAAAAAACTCGCACTGGAGGAGGCAGAACGAACGGGTGCAGGCATCTACGAGATCAAATCGACCGAACGCACAGAGGGGACACTCGGATTTTGGTGGTGCGGCCGGTACGGAATGCACAGATGGGCAATGCCGATTGAAAAAATCGATGTGGATCTTCAAAGTTACGAACATGTTACAATCGCAAGCCCGATATGGGTGTTTAACCTTGCACCGCCTGTAAAATGCTTCTGCCAGAAGGCACAGGGGAAGATAAAAGAGGCGGATTACATACTTTGTCATCATCAGAAAAGCCTTTACAAAAACGCAGCAGAAGAGATGGATGCAATCCTTAAATTAAAAAACAGTCCCGCGGTCAGCGTATGCTGCCGCAAAGGACTGCTCCTGTGGCGAAAAGAAATATAAATCCGTTTGTGGATTTTAGGAAAGACCCGTATCATTCTTTGATGCGGCTCTTTTTTTGAGAACAACATAAAGGACGATGCCGACGAGAATCAGCCCCAGACTTATGAGCTGTGCCTGCCGGAGCGGACCGAACATGAGACTGTCCGTCCTCAGCCCTTCCACAAAGAAACGCTCTACGGAGTAAAGAATCATGTAGAGGCAGATAATCTGTCCGTCGAAGCTTCTGTGCCGATTGTCAAACCACAGCAGGAACCAAAACAGCGCAAAGCACCAAATCGACTCGTAGAGGAAAGTCGGATGATATCCCACGCCGTCGATGATCTGCGCCCACGGCAGGTCGGTCTGCACACCGTGCGCTTCTTCGTTGAAGAAATTGCCCCAGCGGCCGATTGCCTGCGCAAGCGGAATGACAACAGCCGCAAGATCGGCAGTCGCAAGAAAGCTTTCTTTTCGATGTCTGCAGACAAAATATCCGACGAGAAAACAGAGGATGAGCCCACCGTGAATCGCCAGCCCGCCGCCGCGGACGTCGAAAATTTTTGCCCAGTCCCCCGCATAGTAGTCCCATTGAAAGATGACATAATATGCTCTAGCACCGATAATCGCCGAAGGAATCATCCACAAAATCAGGTCGAGAATGAAGTCGGGATTGATGCCGTGCTTGGGCGCACGCTTATACGAGATGAGAGTTGCAAGCAGGAATCCGAAACCAATCAAAATCCCATACCAGGCAACATCCAAACCAAATATTGAAAATGCAATTTTTCCGGGTGAATGCATAGAAAATCTCCTTCTATCTATCATAATTTTCAAACAACAGAACCATTATACATAAAAAAAAGCATATTGTCATCGCCCAAAAAGTTTTTTTGAAAAAACTAAGGATTTCCGGTGGATAATTGCAAAATTTTGTGGTAACATATTATTTCAAAAAGAACAAAAAAACATGAAACAAAAACAATTTTCTTACGTCTAATAAATGTAAGCAGGATAGAAGGGGGAATCTCGGATGGCTGGGGCAGGCATCAAAAACGAGAAAGAGAGATTAATTGAAGAATTACTGGTTACAAACTATGAGAAATACTATCGTTTGGCATACGGCTACGTACATAACGAAGCAGACGCCATGGACATCGTGCAGGAGGGGGCATACAAGGCAATCCTGAAGTCGGAAACCTTGCGTGAACCTACATTTGCGGCAACCTGGGTTTACAGGATTATGCTGAACGAAGTATTTCAATTTTGCCGCGACAACACGAAAAGACGCAGCAAAGAAAACGGCTCTGCCGAGGATTGGGGAAAGGCGGAACCGACAGAGGAAATGGCTTATATGGATTTTCTCGAACTTTATGATGCTCTCGGTGATTTGGAGACCAACGAAAGGCTTGTCCTCAAGATGAAATATTTCGACGGGATGAAACTTTGGGAGGTCGCACAAAAACTGAACCTCAACGAAAACACTGTTAAGAGCAGGCTTTACCGGGCAATCGCAAAGCTGCGAAAGGCAATGTCAGGTCAGGAGGCGTAGATATGAGTGATTATTCAAGAAACGACCGTACAAACTATAACGAAGTTCCCGAAGAAGGACTTGCGAAAGTCAAGACCGCAATCAAAGCTGCCAAGGATGTAAAGAAAGCCAACCGCCGCGCAAAAAGAAAAAAAGCGGCAAATGTCCTTGTCTGTTCGTTTGCTGTCCTGGTGATAGCTGTACCGAATATGAGTGCGGAGGCGGCCGATGCAATGTCGGATATTCCGCTTATCGGAAAAATATGCGATGCTGTGACGTTCAGAGATTATCATTACAGCAGCGAGAGATTCCAAGCGGATGTTACAGTGCCCGGAATCGTCGATTCCAGGGAAAACTCATACGGTGCGGACACACTGAGAAAGCAAAGTGCGGAGAATGTGAACCGCAAAATCAACGCGATTGCGAACGAACTCATCGAGGAATTCAAGAGCGAAGCCGAAGCCGGAGACGGGGGATATGCAAGTTTGTATGTGAATTACGAAATTTTACATACGACGGACGAATATTTTACGCTTAAGCTCATAACCTTTCAAGGGGCAGGAAGCGGGTACGAGCAGGATTACTATTATACAATCGACATGGACACCGGCAGGGAGCTCAAGCTTTCCGACCTCTTTGAAGACGGAAGCGACTACATAACTCCGATCAGCGAGAATATCAAGGAGCAGATGAGGGAGAAGATGGCAGATGAATCCGCGGGTGCGACATACTGGATCGATATCGATAAATCGGATCCTGTGTACGAGTGGGCTTTTAAAAAAATTTCACCGGATCAGCAATTCTATGTTGACAAGGATGGCAATATCGTGATTGCATTCGGCGAGGGAGATGTTGCACCGATGTACATGGGGACACAGGAATTCGTAATTCCGAAATATGTAACGGATAATATGAGAAGATAAAACAAAAAATATGAGACATGAAGGTTAGGACAATGAAAAAAGACAAAAGGGGATTCTTGAATATATTTTTGACGGCAATGCTCGTCTCGGTTCTTGCACTTGCATCGGGATGTGCGGCAAAGAACTGGACGCTGGATGAAGAGGGATTGGCAAACAATCTCCTGGAAAGCATTAAGTTCGACTGCACCATGTATCAGGTGCAGACAGACCGGGTGGCGGATTTTATCGAAATCGAAAATACCGAAAAACAAATCCTGTACATGGGAAACGGGGCATATGCCGACTCTCTCGGGATTTTTACGCTTGCGGACGAGTCATCTGCACAGACGGCACTTGAAACGGTAAACGCCTATTTGGAGGATTTGGGGAATTCCTTCCGCGATTACCTTCCCGATGAAGCCGCTGAGGTTGATGAGGCTGTGACTGTTCAAAAAGGACGGTTCGTGGTATTCTGCGTTTCTCCTGATTCACAGACCGCGACGCAGCTCATTGATGCCGCTATTAAAGAGGGGGACACGGAGACAACGGAAAGCACGGATGCTTCCGAGGAAGAGCCGCAGCAGATGAACAACAAGGCGGTCGGCGAGTATCCGGCTGTCACAGCTGACGGAAAATCAAAAAACTTCGGTAATGTCATCCAAATCGGTGACACGGGATTTGAACTTTATTCGTACACAGAAAAGGCCGCGGAAACTTACGCGGCTTCTGTTAACCGCACAGCCGGGAAACTCAAAGGAATTTCGGATGTTTACGAGGTTCTCATCCCTCTGAGTTCGGCAGTGACTCTTCCGGATGATTATTTCGGCAAAATCAAGTCGAGCAACCAGCGCAAGGCTTTGGACAAAATCATTAAAAAGGCAGGTTCCGATGTAAAGGTTGTCGATATGTACGACCGGCTGATGGAGCACCGTGACGAATATATCTACTTTCGGACCGATCATCACTGGACTTCGCTTGGTGCCTACTATGGCTATGAGAGATTTTGCGAAGAAAAAGGGATAATGCCAATAACAGCAGAGCGCCGTGAGAACGCAGATTTTGGAGATTTTCTGGGTTCTTTTTACACTGACACGAAAAAGAGCCAAAAGATGGAAAAACACCCCGACCGTCTCAAGGTCTACTACCCGATAAGCAAGAATCTGTCGCTTCGCTACACCAACCAGAAAGGGCAGAAGGGAAAGTGGGATGTGATCCACGATGTAAGTGACTATCCGCTGGCCGTAAAATACAGCGCATTCATTGCAGGGGACAATCCGTACACACTGATACGAAACAAGGACGTTACAGACGGCTCTTCATGCATTGTTGTCAAAGAATCCTTCGGCAATGCGTTTGTGCCGTATCTCACTGACCATTACAGCAAAATATATGTAATCGACTACCGGTACTGGGACGGCGACCTGATTTCATTCGCGCAAAAGAAAAAGACCGACGATGTTGTCTTTGTAAACAATCTTTCCATGATACGAAGCGACTACCTGACTGGCAGGCTCGCCCAAATCACCAAGTAATTCCCGGCAAAATCTCAAGCCGCAGACGGGTATAAAATTTTGCACGAAAATTTTGGAGAAAAATTAAAAAAAATATTGACATTTGGCAGATATTTTGGTAATATAACTCTTGCAGTGATTTGAGCGAAGGCTTGAGTCAAGTGTGGCGGTGTAGCTTAGTTGGCTAGAGCGTCCGGTTCATACCCGGAAGGTCGGTGGTTCGACTCCACTCGCCGCTACCATTTTTTTTTAGAGTTTTGGGAGTTTAGCTCAGCTGGGAGAGCATCTGCCTTACAAGCAGGGGGTCACAGGTTCGAGCCCTGTAACTCCCACCATTTGCGGCCTGGTAGTTCAGTTGGTTAGAATGCCAGCCTGTCACGCTGGAGGTCGACGGTTCGAGCCCGTTCCAGGTCGCCAACTCTTTTAAAACTGCACGTGCAGTAATGCACACAATTAACAAATTTGCATGCGCAAAATTAACAAGCATGGTGGGTATCGTCAAGTGGTTAAGACCCAGGGTTGTGGCTCCTGTATACGTGGGTTCGAATCCCACTACCCACCCCATTAACGAAATTGATGTTGGGGTATCGCCAAGCGGTAAGGCAACGGATTCTGATTCCGTCATGCGCAGGTTCGAATCCTGCTACCCTAGCCAATTCGGCGACATAGCCAAGTGGTAAGGCAGAGGTCTGCAAAACCTTTATTCCCCAGTTCAAATCT
>JALERA010000084.1:0-2702 GCA_022764365.1 Bacillota bacterium | reverse complement strand
AACCACCAGATTCGTTTGGATTGTGGGCCACACCGATAGTGTCACGCATTACGATAGACATGTTTTTCTTTGGAAGCCGTATGTTTTCATTATATGGAAGTTCTATGCGCAGGTATTCAATTCTATTAATTAGAGATTTTCCAAATTGTGAAGCTTTTTTGGAAGTTAATACCTGCAATAGATACTTTGTATCTTCACTATAAAGGTCATTTATATGACAATGAAGGCAATAATGTCCATCGTCTTCAAAGTGGAATTCACGAAAAGAAGAAGAGGCAGATAATCTTTCCTTAATTTGTTTCTCGTTTTGTTCCATCTTCCATTTGATAGTATCAACAAGTGCGTTGTAGTTTTTGTACACAGGATTATCGTCTGATTCCTGTCGAACATCCTGCGCAAAAACAATATTATAAAAGTTTGGATCGTCATCTACACAGGCACTGGTTCCAAGGACATAGTCGCACATGTTTCTGATCATCCCGTAAACATCGTTCCAAAAACCAATCATGTGACGATAATTGTCTTTGCTATATGTTGGAGAAGTTGTTTTTAGAAATTTTCCGACTGCGAATCTGATATCAAATGTGTTATTAGGGTCACTTGTAAATGAAGAAAGAACATCATTATATAAGGCTTCATCGTCAAAACCCTTTAGTTTCAATTCAAAAAATTTGCTGACTGCACGATCGATGCATTCGTAAATGTTGTATGCGATTTCTTCGAAGGAATGCAATGCTGCTACGATTTTGTAAGATGAAGTGGGATTCGTAAATCTGTAATCAGCTGAATATGTTGTGGTGCGTGACATGTCAGTAAAGGGAAAAGAAATGTCTGTTCCGAAATAGGGAGACATTTTTTGTATTACAGTAGATTTCCCTACGCCTGCCTTGCCTAACAGACATATAGTTATGTCGTCCTTTTCTATTGGGAAAAATTGATCAACAAATTCATTTCGTATGTCTGATGGAGATAGAGGATCATTTTCTTTGTTTGAAAAAAGAAGATTTTCTGTTTCGCGTATGAAAAATTCCCTATCCTGATAGAGCAATCCGTCTGAATCAATTAAAGAAGTAATTTCTTCCATAGTAAGATCCTTATCTACGGCTTCTTCAATTAAATCTGAAAGAAGATCTGCTAGATAGCTTGCACACTTTATTTTGCGACGAATTCGTCTGTTTTTGTAATTAAAGTCAAGCTCCCAAAATCCGGGTGTATCTTTTACAAGGGATTTTCTTATCTTAAATTGCTTCATAAAGCACACCGCCTTTCGTAATCACTATGTATAGGTTACACCATAAATTCCAAAAAATCAATAAAAATTGGAAAGCACAAAGTTGAATAATGGAAAAAGCAAATGATTAATTCCAAATTAATATCTAAAAATGGATTGACACAGAAAAAACATCATGATATATTAAATTCCAGAAAAAAGAAAAAATATGGAACTGATTCATAAAGAATAGGCACAAATAAAGGGGTTAATTCCGAATTATGTCTATATTTTGGAAACGAGGTGGTAATATGAAAGCTGTAGAAAATGGATTCGTTGTATGTTGCCCTAAATGTGGATATAGAGCAACTGTTAGCTCGATTGGGATTCATAGTTTGCATTGTGATAATTGCAAACATGATTTCGCCGGTTGGGTCGTTGGTGGCTATGTTGTGACTCATGAGACAAATGGCGTCGATATAACAAATTGCATTGAACGGTTTGATGCCTGCAGAAATAAACTAAAGGAATTAAGTCTGTTGAGTAAGGCAGATGCTGTTGTGAAAAATGAACAAACGGATGATCAAACAATGTAAGATTTTTCGCTTACTGAGAGATAGAATAGTCGGAAGCGCAGAATTATCTGAATCGAAAATTTGTTCGATATTACCAATTGCTAATTTTAACGTCCGGATGTATATTATCATCAGAACAGATGTTCTAGTATTTAAAAGAGATCAGCAGGGGTAAATGGCAGATAGTGTGACTCCGCATGGTTTTCTTCTATCCCACACTCGAAAGAGGAGAAGAGAATCGTTTCTGCTAAAAAGTTTCATTGGCGGATTTCCTTCCCTTTGCCGTCCATGTCATTTCTGTAGGATGTGGAGGTGAGTTAATGAAGCGAGTAACAAGAGGTATGGTAGTCTGTTGTCCGAAGTGTGGCACTGCAGCCAGCGTCAGCGAGGTGACTATCGGAGAGTTTGCTTGCAAAAACTGTAATACAAAGTTTGGCGGCTGGGTTGTCGATGGCTTTGTTGTAACTTTTGAATCGGGGATTGACGAGAATGAGGATTACTTAAGAAAATTTGAAAGCTGTAAGGACAAGCTTAAGACACTAAGCAGTCTGATGTAACAACTGACAATTGAATATTGAAGAGGCTTTGCCGCGACGGATGAATCAGCATGACTGAAGGATCGGCGGCATTGACCGAGAGTTTGCCAAGAACTTAAATGCGCTTGACCAGCCATAGAAGATGACCTTCTAAAGAAGGCGCCCGGCTGTTAAGAAGTAAGCACGGAGTCTGCAAAACGGAGTGAACACCCATATTGGGTGATCTGTTTTGCAGGCTCTTTTTTTTGTTCCTCCGTTTTGCGGCTCTTCCGAGGAAATTGGAAGAGGCGTTGTACAGAGAATTTTATTTATAACTCATTTTTCCATATTTACCTCGGAAAAGTTTTTCCGGAGTTCCGGATTAGGGCAAATCGTGCCCCA
>JALERA010000069.1:0-2081 GCA_022764365.1 Bacillota bacterium | reverse complement strand
TTTAAATCATTTTCGCCGATAATGTACTTCGGTTTATCTGTTCCGTTTTCATTCGGCGATGACCAACAACTATCTGACTTGTCCCATGAGTTTTTCGGCGACCGCATTCCTCTAATAGCCGCTTCAAATCCGTACACATCGACATTATCAATTCTGATCGACATACTTTTTCACCTTTCCCCAACGATTAGTTTTTTGTAACCCGGTTCTGAACGAGTGCAACGTGTTTTCTGAATGAGTACACCATTCGAGATTATCAACACGGTTGTTTTGCTTGTTTCCGTCTTTATGATTTACGCACGGTAAATTATTTGGATTTGGAATGAATGTCTCCGCAATAACGCGGTGAATGTTTCGATTTTTTCTGTTTAAGATAGTGTGTCTGTAGCCGCAATGATCTACTGCGCTAGCCATCAAGTCTCCGTGGCGGTTATAAATATTCCCTTGCGGAGAAGCAAAATATCCTTTTTCAACGGTTTCAATGATTTCGGATGGATTATCACCGTGGGCTATTACGCTTGCTTCAAAAAGTTTGATTTTTGTAATTGCAACGGCTTCCCTTGCTTCTTCTTCAGTCGAATATGTGCCACACGAAAGGAATTTTCCATGCGTATAAATGTATGCTTCATACGAATTTTGGCGAACAAAACGAACGCCTTTTCCGCTATATAGCCTTCGGATCGCTGCCTCCCATCCGAATGTTTCAGCATTCTCAATCGTTAGCATCTTCCTTTGCCTCCATTTCATTTTTCTTACGCCGAGCAAATTCCTGTTCGTATTTGCAGATCGTTCTGTTGCAGTACTTTTTATCCGCGCACACGCTGCAGCCGTGCTTTCTTGCGAAGTCGGCTGCGATGTTCTTTGTCGTTCTTTTGTCGCATCCGCAGGAGGTCTTTCTTCCGCTGCGCAGCTCTCTGCCGTACACGGTGATTTCGTTCCCGCAGTCGCAGCGGCAGTCAAAAATAAGATGGCTCACTGCCGCAGATGCTTCTTTATTGCGGCGAAGAACGACTAACTTGCCAAACCTCTGGCCGTCGATATTAACCGGTTTTGAGCCTTTCGGCCCACATCCGCAAGACCTCCTGCGACCGGTAAGAAGATCTCCGGCGGAATAAATTCCTTCTCTTCCGCACTCACATCGGCAAAGATAGCTTGATATTCTTTCCGGTTGAATGACCGTAAGCTTTCCAAACACTTTCCCGGTCAGATCTTCCGTCTGCTTCTTTTTCCGAACTTCCCGCATTTTTTTCGCCTTTTCCACTCCAATCTCTCTTTTCAAGCATCCGCAGGATTTTGTAAGACCGGACAGAAGATTCTTCCTGCGAACGACAACCTCATTTCCGCAGTCGCACCTGCATCGCCATAGGGAATCGCCGCTGTCTCTGTGGTCGAAACAGATGACGGTAAGCCGGTCAAACCTCTGCCCAGTCATATCGATTCTTTTCCTCATTACATCCTCCGTTTGGCATATAATGCAAGGAGACACGCCTCGGCACAGCCGTCATGCTCCTTACGGCATCCCGGCGGAATCAAATTCACGCCGGGAAAAAGCCGCTTGCATACCTCTATGGACGTGTTCTTGTCTGCCGTGACGGAAAATTCCTTCTTCCACTTCTGCGGGCGGACGAGCTCATAGGGGATCTCGTAGGCTTCCAACATCCCCTGCAGCCAGCCGAAGCTCTCGCCAAAGTGGAACATGGACGTAACACCCTGCCCAGGCATGGCGCTGACGTGCTCCAAGCAGCACACAGCCTTTTCGCCGCGAAGATCGGACAGGACGCAGCGGTAGGTGTCGCGGTCATACCGGAACGTCTGGACTTCTTCCCCTTGCAGAATGGCAAGGCCGCCGTTCTTGCCGGGGTCTATATTCCGATGTAGATCATCGGTTAACCATCCCCTTTCATAATTTCGTTTGCAAGCTGCCGTTTTTCTCGTCCCCTGTCGGCTCGCATATCGCCGCCCTTGCAGCGGAACTGCGGCGCTTCACCGTTCAGGCGGGAGAAAATGCGCTGATAGGTAAGATTATCCGTCGGCTGGGTAATGTCAATGTTCGTAGTTATGATCGTCGGCAGTCGCGATCT
>JALERA010000038.1:0-23743 GCA_022764365.1 Bacillota bacterium | reverse complement strand
CACAGCAAGCACGCTCGCTGCGACGAGTATCCACATGAGCATATGCCCCCTCGGCGTTATCCTGTTTCCAAATGCCAGCTTCACAAGCAGCACAACCGTTGCCGCTGCTGTAACCAAAATTGCGGTGTTGAATAAGTTCATAGTCGTTCCCCTTTCAGTCTCTTTCTTCGTTTACATTTGTAATCCCTTTTGTGCCTTTAGTTTACACTTGTAGTCATATAATGTCAAGCATTATTTGGAGAATTTTTGGGGGTGAAGCCCTGCTCGGCTTTCGTTTGTCGAATTTTGTCGGAATCCGTCGGAATTTTCTCAGCTGCGAATTCCAGTATATGTATTGCATTTATTTCCATATTATGCTATTATTATCTTACAGAATCTGTATGAATCAGAGCAAGCGCAAGCTCAGAAAATGAGAGGAAAAAATATGGCTAAATACAAGTTCAGCAACAAGCTGATGTTTGCACTCGTCATGCAGGACGAGGAGATTTGCGCGGAATTCATTCAGCGTCTCTTTCCGGGAAAGAAAGTCAAATCCATCACTTTCCCAAACGACATCAAAATCACGCCTGAGAAAACCATTGTCACCGGGGTTCTCTCAAAATCCGTGCGGCTGGACGTTTTGTTCGAAGGCGAAAAAGAAGTATACGACATCGAAATGCAGGTGGAAAAGGAGCCGGAGCTTCCAAAGCGTTCGCGTTACTACCATACGAGCATGGACACACATTTCTTGAAGAAAGGCAGAGACTACAAAGACCTCAAGCCGAGTTATGTCATTTTCATCTGCATGAAAGACCCCTTCGAAAGGGGCGAAGCAGTGTATCAATTTCAAATGATTGATAAAAATTTACAGTTGCAATTAAACGACGAAAGCTATACAATAATTTTAGCAATCAATTGTCCGAAGGGCAAGATTCCGAAAGAACTGGAAACTTTCTTTACCTATGTGGAGCGCGAGGAAGTCGACGAAAGTGACGATTTCGTCAAACGCATCCACGAAAAGGTCGAGGAAGTCAACCGCGACGCGGAGGTGATAGAGATTATGACGATAGAAGAAGAGTTGAAAATTCGTTGGAGCTATGGATATGACGAAGGCGCTGCACATGAAAAGCGCGAAATTGCGAAAAACCTCAAACAGGCTGGAATACCAATTGAGGTTATTGCTGAAAATACAGGATTATCCTGTGAAGAAGTTGAAAGATTATAGACATTGTCTTATTATGCAAAAAGGAGCGGCAAGCCGCTCCTTCTGTTTTCATACGAACGCCGCAACAGGCAGCGCCACGGGCGATTTTAACAAGCATTCTACTTATTGAGCAGATAAATTCCCACAAGACACGCCATAATGCCTGCCACCTTTGAAACCGCCAAAGCCTCTTTATAAATCAGCACGCCTACAATGAGAAGTGCGATAGCAACAAAGATTGCCTGTACGATATTTCCCACGGAAACTTCCCAGCCGACTTTGTACATGAAAATCGCTCCGACCTCAAGTCCCACAACTGCAAGTCCCAGCACAAACGGTGCCCAATTCAAGCCGGAAAGCTGCGTGCTGAGGCTTTCGCCGTTTCCAATTGTCAGATACAGAGCGATGGATACAATTGCTCCCACCACATAGGTGACAGCCATGCTGAAAAAAGCATCTACATCTGATGGAATTGATTTTGCGGTGATATGATAAAATACATTGGAAAGCACCAATAAGCCGATTGGCCAATAATATGCAAACATTTTTATACCTCCAGTATTATAAAAGCGACGCACTCCGTATCTTCTAAGGCCTAACGATACGAAATCCGTCGCTTAAATTAGCGCTTCTCACCCGGCGGCGAGTTTAATTGCTATTTTTCCTTGTTGTTCTTGAGAATCATTCTACCATACTTGGAGGAATATGTCCAGTATTTCGAGCTGAGTTTCGGACAATTTCCTGCTTTGATGGAAGCAACTTTTTGGGATTTTGCAGCCCAGCTTTTTTTCGCTACAGAACCGAAGCCGTAAGCTTTGCCGGACTTCGTGTAGTAGTTGTTGTAAATCTTGTTGTTTGCCTTATCGTCTCCTTCGCTGTAGATACCGATGAGCTGCCCCTTGGTCGCGCCTTTGGAGCCTTTTACGGTTCCGGTAGAGTAGTTGTTTGTGATACGGTGGTCAAAGCCGCCTGCGTTTCCTGCAAGACCACCGACATAACCGCCACCGCTTAATGTAACGGAGCCTGTGTTGTAGGAATTCCGCATATCCACTGCCGTACCTGCGAGACCACCGGCGACAACGTCCAGTTCATTTTTGGAGGCTTTTGCGCTGACTGCGCCCTTATTCCAGGACTGGCTGATATTGCTTGTGATTGCGCCGAGCCCACCGACAACAGCGCCGTATTCAGCGACTCCGTTAAAGGTAACTGCGCCTTTGTTCCAGGATTTCGTGATTTTAGCGTTCTCTGCGTTTGCCGCAACGCCGCCCATGAGGATGCTGCGTGACACTTCAACGGTGGATTTCATGGTAATCTTTCCGGTGTTAGTGCAAGACGTAATCTGTTTGCTTGATGTTCCGACAACACCTGCGGCAGAAAGGCTTACGGCGCCCTCCGCGCTGCCGCTGGTCGTTACAGAAACAGCGCCTGTGTTTTTGCAGGAAATCACTTTACCTGCGATATTGGTCACGCCTGCCGCGCGGTAGCTTCTGCCTCCGTCGATCGGACCGCTGATGCTGATCGCGCCGGAGTTGGTGCAATTTTTGACGGTCGCGGCGCTCGCCGTACCGGCGACACCTGCTGCGGCAGCACCTGCAGCACCTGTGACGGTGATATCCGCCTTGTTCGTGCAGTTTGTGATGCTACCGTCATTCAGGCTGCCGACGATAGCGCCTAAGGTGTTGATAATGCCGCTTGCACTGAGCTTGCCGGAAACCGTAATGTTTTCAAATGTAGTTCCCTGACCGTATGCAGCCAGCGCAGCGAAGTTTCCGCCGGACTTGACGGAAATATGGACGTCCGTCATGTTCAGGTTCTTGAAGCTTGCGTTTTTGGTGCGGCAGAACAGTGCCGCGTGCATCAGATCATCGCTTGCCGCAGTATAACTGTAGCCCTTGATGCTATGCCCGTTGCCATCCAGTGTGCCGGTGAACGGTGTGCGGGAATCGGTGAAGAGCGACAGGTTGGCAGGCACTTCAATGTCGTTTGCCAGATAATAACTGCCGCCCGGATTGTTTTCCATAGCCTTGAGGTCATCCACGCTTGTGATTGCGGTTCCCGATGCCGCATAAGCAGGCACCGCCGCAAAACTCATGGTAAATATAACAGCAAGTGCTAAGAAAACAGTTAATATTCTGCTTTTTCTCATGATAAGCCGTCTCCTTTTTCCTTCTTCATGTATACTTTTATGCTTCGTTATTTTTCCTTATTGTTCTTCAAAATCATTCTGCCGTACTTGGAGGAGTAGGTCCAGTATTTGGAACTCAACTTCGGGCAGTTCTTTGCCTTAATCGAAGAAACCTTGGAAGCTTTTGCAACATATTTATGCGGGGTGCTGTAAACCGGATCATAGCCCGTACCGGAACCGGTATAGTAGTTATTGTAGATATTACGCTTCTGCACAACCTCTGTTCCTTCGTAACCTGCGAGAACCTGTCCTTTGTAAGTGCCCTTCGTAGTGGCTTTGATCTTGCCGGTGTTATAATTCGATACAACCTTGTCATCCCAAGGATTTGCGTAGCCGGAAATACCGCCGATGAAAACCACACCTGTTGCTGTAATCGTGCCTGTGTTGTAGCAGTTACGCATGTCCGTCACTGTGCCGCAGACACCACCGACCTTGTTCTCTTCTGCACTCTTGGCGCTCGGTATTTTGAGCGTTACGGAGCCTTTGTTATAGGACTGGCTGATCTTGCGTGCCTCTCCGCTGACTCCCCCAACATAAACGCCCCGGTAGGATTTGCCGTTGTAGCTGACCGCCCCTTTGTTGTAACATTTGCTTGCTGATTTTGCTGCATGCGCAAAGACACCGCCGATCATATGCGGACCGGTTGGCTTAATAGTCGCATGCATGCTGACCTTACCGGTATTGCCGCAGGAAACTGCTGTATTCACTTCGCCTGCAACACCTGCCGCAGTGCAAACATCGATCTGCTGCCCGCTGCCCGTCGCCGATACGGTGACCGCACCGGAGTTCTTGCAGGCGGTAGCTTTGCCGATCCTATTGGCAACACCTGCTGCATAGAAGCCGCCTTGTGTGATCTTGCCGCTGATGCTGATCTTGCCGCTGTTCGTGCAGTTCTTCATCGTATCGCAGGAGCCTGCAACGCCTGCGACACCGCCTCCCTCGGCAGCATCAGTGACTGTAATATCGGCGCTGTTTTTGCAGCCTGTCATCGAACTGCCTTCGTTATAAGCAAGGATACCTGCAGCTGTGCGCAAATATTTGCCGACAATCTTGCCGGAAACACTGATATCGATAAATTTACAGTTTGTGGAAGTTGCCGCCAGAGCGGCTACGCTGTCCGCTTGATTGAGATTGATGTTGACATCGGTCATGCGCAGGTTCTTGAAGGTCGCGTTTTTCGTATGGATAAACAGCGCAACATAGTCAAGCCATTCTTCGCTTGAGATGTAGGTATAACCTTTGATTTTATGTCCATTTCCGTCCAGCGTTCCGGTGAACGGGCGGTCATAATCTGCGAACAGTGACAGGTTGGCAGGGACTTCGATGTCGTTTGCCAGATAATAGCTGCCGCTCGGGTTGTTTTCCATAGCCTTGAGATCGTCCGCGTTTGTGATTGCGGTTCCCGATGCCGCGTATGCAGGCAACGCTGCAAAGCTCATTGTGAATATAACAGCAATTGTTAAGAAAACAGTCTGTATTCTGTTTTTTCTCATGATAAGCCGTCTCCTTTTTTATTCGTGTATATTTCTTTCGTTTTCTTATTTTTCTTTGTTATTTTTGAGGATCATTCTGCCGTACTTGGAGGAATACGTCCAGTATTTGGAGCTTAATTTCGGGCAGTTTGCCGCTTTGATGGAAGAAACTTTGCTGGCCTTGGCAACCCATTTATGCCATGTAACGAATCCCCAGCCGTAAGCCTTTCCTGAGCCGGTGTAGTAGTTGTCGTAGATGTTGCGTTTTTGCACGATCTCTGCGCCCTCATAACCGCCGATAACCTGTCCTTTGAATGTGCCCTTTGTGGAGGCTTTGACCTTGCCGGTATTGTAATTGTTTACAACCTTATTATCCCAAGGATCTGCATAGCCGGAAATACCACCGACAAAAGCAACGCCTGTTACCGTTACACTGCCTGTGTTGTAGCAGTTGCGCATATCTACGACTGCGCCGCTGACACCGCCGATTTTATTGTCCTCTGCTTTCTTCGCGCTGGACATTTTCACAGTGACAGCGCCTTTGTTGTAGGACTGGCTGACTTTCGGGAGATATGCACCGAGCCCGCCGACATAAATACCCCGGTGGGATTTGCCGCTGAAGCTGACTGCGCCCTTGTTGTAGCATTTGCTTGCCGATTTGGTTACCGAGCCAAAGACACCGCCTACCCGGTGCGCTACGGCTTCGACGGTCGCGTTCATGCTGACCTTACCGGTATTGCTGCAGGAAACTGCGGTATCGACTTCAACTGCAACCCCTGCAGCAATACACGCGTCGTTCATGCTTCCGTTTCCGATCGCCGACACGCTGATCGTGCCGGAGTTTTTACAGGAGGTTGCCTTTCCAACGCCGAGCACAACGCCTGCTGCGCTGATCGACGCTGCCTCGATGCTGCCGCTGATGCTGATTTTACCGCTGTTGGAACAGTTTTTCATGGAACCTGCCGAGCCGATGAAGCCGGCAACGCCCGCTGCGCTGCTTCCTTCGTCAGCGTTGGTAATTGTAATGTCCGCGCTATTTTTGCAGTTTGTCAGTGTGCCGCCTTCATAGCTGTAGGCAACGATGCCTGCGGCTGTATTCAAAGACTTGCCGACAATTTTGCCGGAAACGTTGATATCAGTGAATTTACAGTTCTCGGAAGCTGCAACCAGCGCGGCTGCGGTGCCTGCCTGATTGAGGCTGATGTTGACGTTCGACATTTTCAGATTTTTAAAGGTCGCGTTTTTCGCGTAGCCAAACAATGCGGCCTGCTCAGTCCAGTCTGCGCTTGAGGTGTAGGTATAGCCTTTGATCGCGTGTCCGTTGCCGTCCAAGCTGCCGGTGAACGGAGCATCATAGCTTGTGAACAGGATCAGATTGGCAGGGACTTCGATGTCGTTTGCCAGATAATAATTGCCGTTTGCACTCATCGCCTTGAGTTCGTCGGCATTCGTGATTGCGGTTCCGGATGCTGCGTACGCCGGAACTGCGGCAAAGCACATGGTAAATACCACGGTCAATGCCAAGAACAATGTAAATAATTTCTTTTTCTTACTCATTTTTTATCTCCCATCTTTCGTATTCGGATGTTTTCTATAGTAATAGTATAAATCAAACACCAATGTTCAAGTCAAGATGTTTTGCAAAAAATATTATTTTTTGTCAAAGAATACCGCTTGAAAGATAACTTTGTCCTTGCTATAATTTATTTAAGAACATTTGTTTCTGTTTTATTTTGAAATCAGAGCGGTCTGCAAGGAAAGGAGGACTTCGCAAAATGGAAAATCAGAGATGCTGCATCGCCATCGATTTAAAGTCTTTTTATGCGTCGGCGGAGTGCATGAGCCGCGGTCTTGACCCGATGACCACCAATCTCGTGGTCGCGGATGCAAGCCGCACGGAAAAAACCATCTGTCTTGCAGTTTCCCCTTCCCTGAAGCGTTACGGGATTCCCGGGAGAGCACGCCTGTTTGAAGTCATCCAAAAGGTAAAAGAAGAGAATGCTCTTCGGCTTGCGAAAGCGCACCGAAAAAATTTTACGGGTAAATCTTGTGATGCGGCGGAGCTTGCCGCGGACTCTTCCCTCGCGCTTGACTTCATCGCTGCTCCGCCCCGCATGGCGCATTACATTGAGCTCAGCTCCAAAATTTACGACATTTATTTGAAGTATGTGGCTCCGGAGGACATTCATGTTTATTCGATTGATGAGGTTTTTATCGAAGCGTCGGATTATCTGCGGCTGTACGGACTCTCGGGACGCGAGCTTGCGATGCGGATGATGACAGACGTTCTCGAATCGACCGGAATTACGGCAACGGCGGGAATCGGCACGAATCTGTACCTTTCTAAAATTGCCATGGACATTTACGCCAAGCACGTTCCGGCGGACGAAAACGGAATGCGGATTGCCGAACTTGACGAAATGTCATACAGACGGCTGCTCTGGAGTCACACGCCGCTCACGGATTTCTGGCGTATAGGACGAGGCTATGCTTCCAAACTTGCGAAGGCAGGAATACACACCATGGGCGATATTGCCCGCTGCTCTGTCGGCAAGCCAAGCGACTTTCACAACGAGGACCTGCTTTACAAACTTTTCGGAGTCAATGCGGAGCTTCTGATTGACCACGCATGGGGATTCGAGCCTTGCACGATGGCCGAAATCAAAGCCTATCGACCGGAGTCAAACAGCATAAGCTCCGGTCAGGTTCTGCAATGTCCTTATGATTTCGAAAAGGCGCATCTGGTGCTCTGCGAAATGGCGGAAGACATGGCTTTGGGCTTGTTTGAGAAAAAACTGACCACGGACCAGCTCGTTCTGACTGTGGGTTACGACATCGACAATGTGGATGCAGCGGCTTTTTCCGGTCAGACGACGATTGACCGCTACGGTCGGAAGATTCCCAAGCACGCGCACGGAACGGCGAATCTTACGCACCCCACTTCCTCCATGCAGGAAATCACAGCGGCGCTTTCTTCCCTTTACCGCGAAATCGGAAATCCGTCTTTGACGATCCGTCGCCTGACAATCTGCGCCAACCATGTTGTGCCGGAATCGGCATCGTCTGCGAAAATCTCCTCTTCTGCCTTCACTGCTGAAAGCGGAGTACAGCTTGATATGTTCAGCCCGGCTGCACCTTCAAATGAAACGCCGCAAGATGCGGAAAGCGAAAAAAACATCCAGCAGGCGCTGCTGGACATCAAACAGAAATTCGGAAAAAACGCGGTTGTCAAAGGCAGAGACTTGGAAGAAGGCGCGACGGCAATGCAGCGCAACGCACAGATTGGAGGACACAAGGCATGATTGAAAACCCTGAAAAAAACGGAAAAAGCAAATACGCAGACATCCTTCCTCTTCCGCATCCGGAATCAAAAAAGCACCCCCGTATGCCTCGCAGTGCGCGGGCGGCACAGTTTGCGCCCTTTGCCGCACTCACAGGATACGAAGATGCCATTGCGAAAACGCAGAAGCAGGCGGTCAAGCGTCAGGAAGAAGGCTATTATGTGCCTTTTGACGAAAATAATCCCTGACGCAATCGAGAAAGCTCCTTTCCGCCTTACTCAAGAGTTTTCTTTCCTTGTATACAATCCCAAGTTCACGGAAAGCGGCCGGCTCTATCGGAATTTTTTTTACATGCTCCCCGCTGCCGTGCAGCACAAGTTCAGACATCATGCTGACGCCCATGCCGCCTTCTACCATTCCTATGATAACGGGGTCGTCCGCCGTAGCAGGAAGCAGTTTCGGCGTAATTCCGTATTCTGCAAACAATTCGTGTACTTCCACATCTTCCCCGTATGACGGCATGATAAAAGGATATTTCTCGAAATTTTTCAGTGGAAAGCACTCGTCTCCATCATAACTTTGCGGAAGAACCGCAAAAAAACGATCCTCTGCAAGGGGAATAAAGTTATATCCGCAGGATTTGTCTTCACATGCAAAAATCAGATTGTATTTTCCGCTTTTCATGCTGCGGTAAAGCTCCTGCCTTCCCACAACTTCCAGTTCTACAGTGATTTCGGGATGTTTTTGCGAAAAGAAACCGATCAGTTCCGGCATCCAGTTCTTCGCAATGCTGGCGTAAGCGGCAATATGCAGGATTTCCGCTTTCTTTTGCCCGAGTTTTCCGGCCTCTCTTTCCAAATCCTGATAGGCATTCACGCATTTTCTGAGATACGGAAGCAGACTCGCGCCTTCGTCGCTGAGCGCGATTCCCCGGTTGTTTCGCTCTGCAAGCTTTACTCCAAGTTCCTCTTCCAGACGCTGCAGAAGATGCGAAAGCCCCGACGGCGTATAACCGTTCTTTTCAGCGACTGCCATCAGACTTCCTGACTCCATTGCTTCCAGTAATATTTCAATTTTCTTTGCGTCCATACTGCCTCTTTATGCCTCCGTTCTGATGTGAATTTTTATCATATCAATATTATAAACTGTCGCTTCTCAACTTACAAGAAAAAGTGTACAATCAAAATATGAATTTGCAGAAAACTTTGAGGAGGTGTCTGCTATGATCGGAACCATTTACAATACAGCCATGATTATCGTCGGAAGCATCGTCGGAAGCTTCCTGAAAAAAGGACTTAAGGAAAAGCAGCAGACCGTGCTTTTCGATGCGATGGGGCTTGCCGCCTGCGGAATCGGCATCAATTCCATTGTCAACAATATGCCGGACAGTCAGTTTCCGGTTTTGTTCATCGTCAGCCTTGCGCTCGGCAGCATTGTCGGCACAAGCCTTGACATCGACGGCAAATTTCAAAGTCTTGTAGATAAAAAAGGTGGAAGCGGACTCGGTCAGGGCCTTTCCACAGCAATTCTGCTCTTCTGCATCGGAACGCTTTCCATACTCGGACCGATTCAAAGCGCGATATACGGAGACGAAACCTTTCTGTTTACAAACGGAACGCTTGACCTTGTAACTTCCATGGTTCTGGCTTCCACTTACGGCATCGGAATCGCTGCTGCCGCGGTCGTTCTCTTTCTGTGGCAAGGCGGAATCTACCTCGGTGCCGGCTTCCTTGCGGAATTTATTTCCGACCCGTTTATGACAGAGCTTTCGATTGTCGGCGGCTTTCTGATTGCGGCCTCGGGCATTTCGATTTTAAAAATCAAGGACTTTAAGACGATGAACCTACTCCCTTCCCTGCTCGTTCCCGTGCTGTTTTTCCTGATAAAAAATATATTCTGACTTTCTTAATTTTTTTTCTCACCATATTGACATTCCTTCCCGTTCGTTTCATAATTGAACTGTAGTACAAAATTGTACCGCAGTTCAATTTTCTTTTTGGATATATTAGGAGAACAACCATGAACGAAGAAAAAAACATCCCGAATCAGACGCTGACATCGAAGGAAAATGCCGCGCAAGTGATTAAGTTTGTACTTTTTTCCGCTTCAGCCGGAATTATTCAGGCAATCACATTTGCACTTATGCATGAGCTTACATCACTGCCTTACACACCTTGCTACCTGACGGCGCTGACCCTGTCTGTCCTTTGGAATTTTACGCTTAACAGGGAATTCACTTTCAAATCTGCAAACAATGTGCCGATTGCGATGCTCAAGGTGGCAGCATTCTACTGCGTGTTTACTCCCCTTTCCACTTGGTGGGGAAATGCCTTGACAAATATCGGCTGGAACGAATACGCGGTTCTGGCGGTGACCATGGCTGCAAATCTTACAAGCGAATTTCTGTACGATCGCTTCTTTGTATACCGCGCCTCGCTGAACACAAATAAGCGCGCACGCAGGAAAACTGAGGAGGAACTCTGATGTCCGCCGTAAAAGAAAAAAACAAGCAAAAAATCATGCACGCAGCCAAAGGTCTTTTTGAGCGATACGGCGTGGAGAATGTAAGTTTCAAACAAATTGCCGACGAAGCCGGAGTATGCCGCACGACGGTTTTTAACTACTTCGGCGGAACGAAAGAACTCATGCTTGCGATTTTTTCACAGGAAATCGAGGATTTGACCGAATATTTTGACAATACAGGGCTTTGCGGGAAGGAAAAAGTTCTTGCACTTTTCGACAAGCTTATCGATGATACCGCTGCCTACCCGCTTCTGGCAACGCAGCTGATTCAAAATGCTGTCCTGAGCCGCGAAGAGAATAATCCCATTGCGTGCATCGAGCACACGGTATGTAGTGCTTTCGGCGGCAGGGAAGAACTTGCGGTTTCCGTAATGGGCGCATATCTGGGACTCATCAGCCATTATCATATCAATCTTCTGCCTTTCGATGCAGAAAAAATGAAAGACGAATTTCGCAGTCTTTTTGCGATTATAACCGATCAATACGAGGGGGTAACATTATGAACGTAAACGAAGAAAAAACAACACAAGCAAATCCGGCTTCCGGCATAAACGGCTCCGGCATTTTCCGCTGGGACGATCCGCAGGAAATAAACAAGAAACTTTCCAATCTTACCGGGCAGCCTGTCTGGGAAGTAAACGATGATTATTACGAAAACACCATTCTGAAATATTACGATGAAAAATGTAAGAAATCAAGGGCAATTTATGAAGAAGCGAAGGATTACATTCCGGGCGGAGTTCAGCATAACCTTGCATTTAACAAACCGTTCCCGGTTGCTTTTTCAAAGGCTTCGGGTGCATACCTCTATGACCAGGACGGCAACGAGTATATTGATTTCCTGCAGGCGGGCGGTCCTACAATCCTTGGAAGCAATTACGAACCGATTCGGAAGGCCGTTACCGAGCTGCTCGATACCTGCGGTCCTGTTACCGGCCTCCTGCACGAAGCCGAGCTTCTGATAGCGAAAGAAATCAACAAGCATATGCCGAATGTCGAAATGTTCCGTATGCTTGGGAGCGGAACCGAATCCGTCATGGCGGCACTGCGTATCGCCCGCATCGCAACCGGCCACAAGCGCATCATCAAAATCGGTGGTGCATACCACGGCTGGTCGGATCAGATGGTATACGGACTCAAAATTCCTGGAAGCCGCGGACTGCTTGAATCGCACGGCATACCGGGCTCTGCTTACGGAAAAACAGACGAAGTGCGCCCAAACGATCTCAACATGCTTGAGGGAATGCTCCGCAGAAATAAATTAAAAGGCGGTACGGCTGCGGCTATCGTGGAACCGGTCGGTCCGGAAAGCGGAACACGTCCGGTTGCTTTTGATTACAACAAGGGAGTGCGTGCGCTTTGCGACAAGTATGGAGCTTTGCTCATCTTCGATGAAGTTGTTACCGGTTTCCGTGTCGGACTTTCCGGTGCCCAAGGGCTGTTTGATGTCGTACCGGATCTTACCGTTTTCGGAAAAATTGTTGCCGGCGGATACCCTGCGGCAGGCGGCGTAGGCGGCAAGAAAGAATATGCACAGCTCATGGCAGCAGGGCTTGCAAGCGGCAAGCACAGAGCTTACGTGGGCGGCACTCTGGCGGCAAACCCTCTTTCGGCACTTGCCGGCTACACGGCAATTCGCGAGATTGCCCGTACGGGCGCATGTGAAATTGCAGGCCGCGCAGGAGACAGGCTTGCCGACGGACTGAAGGAACTCATTGAAAGATACGGACTTCCTTTCGTTGCCTATAACCAGGGCAGCATCGTTCACCTCGAATGCACCGGTGCAATGAGTTTTGATTTTTCCTCCTTCAGCCTTGCTAAATCCGCGATTGGCTTGCTTAAGAACAAGAATATGATGTACGAACGCAAGGATTCCATGGAAAGAATGGGCGCTGCATACATGGCAAACGGAATCGTAACGCTCGCAGGCAGCAGACTTTACACATCCATGGCAGACACGGACGAAATCATAGACGAAGCCTTGAACCGCTTTGAAAATGTATTCAAACAGGTGGTCAAAACGAATAAATGCAGCAAATAAAACCTTTTGGTCGTAATTAGAGAAAGGATTGCAATATGAACAGCGAAGCAAGAGAAGCACGTTATATTCTCGCACATGATATGGGTACAAGTTCCGACAAGGCTGTTTTGGTCGATTACAGCGGCAACATCTGTGCGACGGCAGTTGAAGCTTACCCTACCTTTTATCCGAATCCCGCATGGGTTGAGCAAAATCCCGAGGATTACTGGAATGCGGTAGCAAAGGCAAGCCGGCGCATCATTTCGGAAAACAAGATTGATCCGGCTTCTATCAAAGGGGTTGTCTTTTCGACGCAGGCACAGGGAATCATCCCGGTTGATGAGGACGGCAGCGTGCTCTACAACAATATCACCTGGGTTGACGGCCGGGCGGAAAAGCAAGCACAGAGCATCATGAAAAAACTCGGCGGCAAGAAGATTTTTACCCTGGCTGCCGGCACGCCGATTATGGGAAAAGACTGCATTGCCAAGATCGTATGGCTCAAAGAAGAGCGCCCCGACCTATACAGGAAAACTTACAAAATTCTCGATGTGAACGGATATTTGAAATACAGACTGACTGGGAAAATGGTCACCGAGCTTTCGGGTGCTTCTTCGTACGGTCTTGACTTAAAGAAGAAAGACTGGCTCGGTGTTATGAAACTCACGGGTGTGGATATGGAAAAACTCCCGCCTCTCGTATGCAGCACGGACATCGTAGGCGGCGTGACAAAAGAGGCTTCCGAAGATTCGGGACTTCTTGAAGGAACTCCTGTACTCGGAGGCTGTGATGATGTTCAGGCCGCCGCAGTAGGCTCTGGAATGTGCGGTGACGGCGACCTTCACATTTATCTCGGCACGTCCGCGTGGGTTGCATGTGCAAGCCGCACTGCCGACAAATTCAAACACGGTGCGGCAGCGATTCAATCCGCCGACAAGAAAATGAATCTGATTGCAGGAATTACAGAGTCTGCCGGTGCGAACATACAGTGGCTCTGCGATGAGTTTTTTGCACGCGAAAAAGAAGAATACGGAGATGGCATTTATGCTTACATGGATAAGGTCGTTCAAAACATTCCGCCGGGAAGCGACCACCTTATCTGCACACCTTGGATGCTCGGCGAACGCTGTCCGGTTTCCTCCACCACCACAAGAGCCACGCTCTTCAACATGACGATGGTTCACACCAGAGAGCATTTGATGCGCGCGGTATACGAGGGCATCGGTTACAACCTGCGCTGGATTCTGGAAAACTACAAAAACGATTACGGTTTTTCCTGTGACAATTTCCGCATCATCGGAGGCGGTGCGCTCGACGACGGATGGATGCAGATGATTGCAGACATTACGGGAAAGCATTTTGCGGTTGTCCGCGATCCACGAAACGCAGGGGCGGTCGGAGCAGCGGTGGTCGCCCTCATCGGCCTCGGCGAACTCCCCGGTTTCAGCGCCGCGAAAGATTTTGTCAAAATCGAAAAGCGCTACAATCCGAATCCTGAAAATGCAAAGATATACGATAAACTGTTTGCTGATTACAAAAATGTATATCATTCGCTCGAACAAGCATATAAAACAGCAAACGGCGAGCGTTTCACGGAGGCATAAGAATGGAAAAAATCTATGAAAATATAAAAGAAGCCGCAGAAATGCTTGCGGCGCAGGAATATAATGCGGGACCTTTGGCGCGTCTCATTCTTGAGACATCCGAAGGAGTTTTTGCGACGAAAAAAGGCTGTGTCCTTTCCGAAGCCGGGGAAAGCGACATCGAAAAACTGCCTTTTGCGAAACTTCCTAAGGGAAATCAGGACATTCACGCGGCGGTTGTTGCACAAACTCCGTTCTGCATGGAGTGGCTCCGCCGCGGTGAGCCGCTCATTCCGTCGCTTGACGATATGGCACAAATTATCGGTGTCAAGGCTCCGCTCATCGATGCACAAGACGGCATACAGAGTGCGGCATCGAATCTCGCACGGACTATGAAAAGCAATGCCGGCTGTTTCGTTATCAGCGGTAAAAACGAGGACGGCACACCTACCGGTTATACCATAACGGTCGGGCGTACCCTGAAAGAAGGCGTGGTTGCGCTCACTGTCTTGGAAAAATCTGCCGAGGTCACACTCCTCACCGAAAAAATCGGCACACCGCACCATATTAATGCAATCGAACGCAAGCTCATGCGAACGGTATATCTCAAGAAATATTCCAAGCCGAAAGCAAATGTCGGCTCAAATCCTATGAAGGATGACGGAAGCCTTGAATATGTCCTCAGACAGCAGCTTGTGGATTACGGCAGAAAGCTCGTGTCGTGCGGTCTGGTTCAAGGCACGTGGGGGAACCTTTCCGTGCGTCTTGATGAAGCGCACATGCTTGTTACCCCTTCCGGCATCGATTACCTGACTCTTTCCGCGGGTGACATGGTTAAAGTGAATATTCATACGCTGGAATACGAAGGCGGTCTGAAACCTACTTCAGAGAAAGGCCTTCATGCCGAAGTCTATCGCACCCGGCCGGAGATCGGTGGTGTTATTCACACGCATTCCAAGTACTGCAGCGTTTATGCTGCTGCTCACATGGACTTACCGGTTCCGGCAGGCGATGCGGCATGCGGCTTTTCAAACCCGGTTAACCTGGCGAAATACGCATTGCCCGGAACTAAGGCACTCATAAAAAACACCGCAGCCGCCATTACCGACAACTACGGTGCGATTATGTCCAATCACGGAATGATTGCATGCGGAGAAAGCCTTCCTCACGCATTTGAAAGTTGTGTTAAGCTCGAAGAATTCGCAAAGGCTACGCTTCTTTGAGCTTAGCCGAGAGTTTTTCCAGATATCCCGGTATGTCAATCTGCTGCGGGCAGACTTCCTTGCAGGCACCGCAGGCAAGGCAGTCCCAAGGCTTTTTGCCCTTTTCCACGCCGCCGATTGCCATGCTCGTATACCACGAGAGGCTGTCCGGGTTGAAGGTAATCTGATTATACTGATTCATCATGTACGGAATATTGATTTCCATCGGGCAGTAGGTCGTGCAGTAACGGCAAGCGGTACAAGGTACGCCGCTTGTCATTTTTTTCGCCTTTTCATAAAGTGACTCTTTTTCGGCTTTGCCCATCGGCTCATTTGTCTCAAAGATCTTGATGTTTTCTTCAAGCTGCTGCATATCTGACATACCTGACAAAATCGTCACGATTCCCGGAATCGACTGCAGGTAGCGGAAACACTTGTCTGCGCCTCCTGCCGGTTCCACCAGCGTCCCGCCTCTGAGCGGCTCCATAACGATAATCGGGATGTTTTTTTCATTCAGGATTCTGACCTTTTCCTTCGCCTCCTGGAAATCCCAGTCAAGCCAGTTGAGCTGAATCTGACAGAACTCCACGACATCGCCGTATGCGTCGAGGAAGCGCTTAAAGCATTCGATTCCGCTGTGGTCGGAATAGCCCAGATGCTTGATTCTGCCCGCCTCGCGCTCGCTTACCAGATATTCCTTCACTCCAAATTCCGGATTCAGATAGTTTTCGATATTGTATTCGCACACATTGTGGAACAGATAAAAGTCAAAATACTCCGTCTGCAGCTTTTCGAGCTGTTTTGCGAAGATTTCCTTAACCTTCGGGAAATTGTTGTGATCGTATCCCGGGAACTTCGTCGTCAAGTGGAAGCTCTCGCGCGGATAGCGGCTGAGCGCTTTTCCAGTTACAAGTTCGGCATTTCCTTCGTGATAGCCCCATGCAGTGTCAAAATAGTTAATGCCATGCTTATATGCATAGTCGAACATTTCGAGCGCCTTTTCCTCGTCAATATCTTTATCGACGCCGTTGATAACCGGAAGTCTCATGGTTCCCATACCGAGCTGAGAAATTTTTTCGCCTTTAAAATCTGTATAAATCATTATTGCCTCCATTCCCACTCGAGAACCTCAGGAATATCCTGCCCGTACTCGGCGATATAGTTTTTATGCTTTACCAAAAGGTCGTTCATCTGCTGCGTGAGGTGTCCCGCCTTGTTTCCAAGCTGCGGAAGGTGCTTCAAAGCTTCTTTTACGAGGCTGAAGCGGTCAATATGATTCTGAACTCTCATGTCAAACGCAGTTGTAATCGTGCCCTCTTCAAGATAGCCGTGAACGAAGAAATTCTGCTCGTTGTGTCTTCCGTGCGTGAGCTCGTGAATCAGCTTCGGATAGCCGTGGAAAGCAAACACAACCGGTTTGTCCTTCGTGAACAGTGCGTCAAATTCATCGTCCGTCAGACCGTGCGGATGGTTTTCATGCGATTCCATCTTCATAAGATCAACCACATTGATGAAGCGGACTTTCAGCTCCGGCAGGTGCTCTCTCAAAATCGTCACCGCTGCCAAAGCTTCCAAGGTAGGCGTATCTCCGCAGCAAGCCATCACAAGGTCAGGCTCCTGTCCCTGGTCGTTGCTTGCCCAGTCCCAGATGCCGATTCCCTGCGTGCAGTGAATAACCGCCTGCTCCATCGTCAGCCACTGACGGCTCGGATGCTTGGATGCGACGATTACGTTCACATAGTTTTTGCTCTTGATGCAGTGGTCGAAGCAGGAAAGCAGACAGTTTGCATCCGGCGGCAGATACATCCGCACCACATCCGCCTTCTTGTTTGCAACATGGTCGAGCATTCCCGGGTCCTGATGTGTGAATCCGTTGTGGTCCTGCTGCCATACATTGGAAGTCAGAATCAGATTGAGTGAAGCAATCTTCTGTCTCCAAGGAAGCTGATTGCAGACTTTGAGCCATTTTGCGTGCTGGGAAACCATTGAGTCAACAACACGGATGAAGGACTCATAGCTTGCAAAGAAGCCGTGTCTTCCGGTCAGCAGATAGCCCTCCAGCCATCCCTCGCACATATGCTCGCTCAGGTAGGAATCCATGATTCTGCCCTCATGGGAAAGATCCTCGTCAAAATCGTAAATCTCACCCTGGAAGTCTCTCTTTTCGACTTCAAAAGCACAATACAGACGATTGGATTTCGCCTCGTCCGGTCCGAAAATACGGAAATTTTTATGTTCTTTGTTCAGTTTCAATATATCTCTGACATAGCCGCCGAGTTCCATCATATCCTGCGCTTTTACACTGCCCGGATAAGGAACATCCACCGCATAGTCTTTAAAATCAGGCACTCTGAGGTCTCTGAGGAGCTTGCCGCCGTTGGTATGCGGATTTGCGCTCATGCGAGCGTCTCCCACCGGCGCCAGTTCGCGAAGCTCCGGTATCAGGCGGTAATCGTCTCCGAAAAGTTCTTCCGGTCTATAGCTTCTCAGCCATTCTTCAAGCTGCGCGAGGTGCTCTTCTTTTTCCATGGAAATCGGCACCTGATGTGCGCGGAAAGTTCCTTCGATTGCGTTTCCGTCAACAATCTTCGGTCCTGTCCAGCCCTTCGGCGTTTCAAGAATAATCATCGGCCACATCGGACGCTCAGCTACTCCCTCTTCTCTTGCCTTTCTCTGGTTTTCTTTGATTTCGGCAATGCACTTGTCAACGGCCTCTGCCATCTTTTCGTGCATTTCCATCGGGTCGCTTCCGCTTACGAAATACGGATTCCAGCCGCAGCCCTTGAAGAACCATTCTCTCTCCTGCTGCGAAATTCTTGCGAATACCGTCGGATTGCTGATTTTGTATCCGTTCAGGTGCAGAATCGGAAGAACCGCACCGTCGTTCTTTGCGCTCAAAAACTTGTTGGAATGCCAAGCGGTTGCAAGCGGTCCGGTTTCGGCTTCACCGTCTCCGACAACGCAGGCTGCAATCAGGTCAGGATTGTCAAAAACCGCGCCGAAAGCGTGCGCCAGCGAATAGCCGAGTTCTCCGCCCTCGTTGATAGAGCCCGGAGTCTCCGGTGCCACATGGCTCGAGATTCCTCCCGGGAAAGAAAATTGCTTACATAGTCTCTTCAGCCCTTCTTCGTCCTCCCCTACATTCGGATATACCTCGCTGTAGGTGCCTTCGAGGTAGGCGTTCGACACGAAAAAGTTCCCGCCGTGCCCCGGTCCCGACAGATAAATCATGTTGAGTCCGAACTCTTTGATCGCACGGTTCATATGCACATAGACAAAGTTTTGTCCTGGCACGGTTCCCCAGTGTCCGACAATCTTTTTCTTAATGTGTTCTTTTCGCAAAGGCTCTCTCAAAAGCGGATTGTCCAGCAGATAAAGCTGTGCCGCCGACAGGTAATTGGCAGCGCGCCAGTACGCGTCCATCTTCTGCAAATAGTCTTTTGATACTGTCATCAGTTTTCCTCCCGTTCTATATTTTTTTAATAGAATGTCGCAACCTCTTCTTCAGGCGGCGTTGTCTTCTTCACTTCGATTACATGGTATACAGGGCCTTTGCTCTGGTACATATCGTTGTACTCGCGCTCGATTTTGGCGGTCATTTCCACCCATCCGCCGTGATCCAGGGACTTTGCGTCCGCATATTTTGCGACGAGCCCTCCGAACTGGATGTCCTCCACGCAGCAAGTCATGATATGTCTTCCGATGACGAATTCATCGTCCTTGAGGCCGCCGCCCAAAAGGCTTCTGCCCTTGAATTTAACAGTTTTGCCGTAGTATTTTGCTTCTTCGTCGTTCATGTCCGCATACCACATCGCATAGTCTTTGTCGCCGATTTCGATGATGTCCGCATTGATGTCAAACGGAAGCGGATCTTCGATATTATCGATTTCGATATTGTTCGGTCCGTATTCGTAAATGATGTCGCAGCGGCGGTTGATTGCGCGCACGATTTTGTGGTATGCCATCTTGTCCATTTCCTGCGTAAAATGCTTGAAAACAATCGTCTCCGTGGATTTCAGCTTGTCCACCGTGAGGTTTCTCATATTCTGGTTATAGGTCAGATAGGTCCTTGCATCCGCAAAACTCATTTCCTGATAAACCGTCCATCCGTCCGGCATGCTGCTGTACAGGCTGTCGAGCGACCACATGCCATTGAACTCGCAGACAACTCTTTCAAATCCGATTTCATCCTGGAGTTTCTGTAAAAACTCTCCCGTAAGTTCTTCCTCTTCGTCAACCGTCACAATTTTTACATTGGAAGATGCAAACTTAATCGGCGAATACTCGATTTCGCCTTCTTCGCAGACCAGAAGCAGCGTCTTTTGTCCCTCGTTGAACGCAGGGTCCTCCAGAGTTTCCTGTATAAAAGTAGTTTTTCCCGACTCCAAAAATCCGGTAAACAAATACACCGGTATTTCTCTTGGTTGTATCATTGATTTCTCCTCTATTATATTTCAAAAAGTTTTAAAATCTTATCTCTGTCGATTTCCGAACCGATGACACAGAGTCTGCCCGTAACGCCTGCTGCGCCGGTTCTGACATCCGGTTCACCCGGAACATAGTCGAAGTGAATCCACTGTCCGTCTTCTGCTTCTACGATGCCCTTTGCTCTGAGAATGAAGCCGTACTCGTCCTTATCTTCGAGGGCTTCCAAAGCCTTTTCAATCTTTTCCTTCGTGAATTTCTTCGGTGTTTCGATTCCCACGCTCTCGAAAACATCGTCCGCATGGTGGTGGCCTTCATGGTCGTGACCGCAGCAGCAGTGGTCGTCATGGTCATGGTCGTGATGATGTTCGTGGTCTTGGTCATGGTCATGCTCGTCGTGGTCGTGGTCATGGTGATGACCGCAGCAACATTCTTCATCGTGATCATGGTGGTGGTGATGCTCATGCTCTTCTTCGAGATGATGAAGCGCCTCTTCAATTGTATCGCGTTTTTCCATCGCTGCAAGAATCTGAGCGCCGGAAAGTGCATCCCAGTCCGTTGTTATAATCGTTGCATTTGGATTGTGCTCGCGAAGAGTCTCAACAACCTTTTCAATCTTTTCGTCTTCCATGCCCTTCGTGTGGCTCAGAATAATCGAGCTTGCGTGTTCCACCTGATTGTTGTAGAACTCGCCGAAGTTCTTCATGTAAATCTTAACCTTCTTTGCATCTACGATGGTCGTAAATCCGTTCAGTTTAACCTCTTCGAGGTCCAGATCCTCAACTGCCTGAATGATGTCGCTGAGTTTGCCGACTCCCGACGGTTCAATCAAAATTCTGTCCGGATGAAATTCTGCAATTACCTTCTCCAGCGCCTTTCCGAAATCGCCGACCAGACTGCAGCAAATGCATCCGGAATTCATCTCGTTGATTTCCACACCGGCGTCCTTAAGAAATCCTCCGTCAATGCCGATTTCACCGAACTCGTTTTCTATCAAAACGACCTTCTCGCCCTTATAGGCTTCCTCGATTAACTTCTTAATCAAAGTGGTCTTGCCTGCTCCCAAAAATCCTGAAAAAATGTCAACTTTAATCATAATCTTCTCGCTTCCTTTTCCTTAAAATGATTCCTGCCGCACATTGAATTTGCACGCGAGGAACTGATAAAATCATTATACCACAGCAGGGGAAAAATAAAAGATGTGATTTCGAAGATTGTGTGAGTTTTCAGGCGGCTTATCACAATGATTTTCCGGGGTTTAGAAGTCTAAATCTAAAACTGTCCTCCTCTTCTAAAACTCAAACACGAATTTAGATATAAAATGCGGCAACGGAGTTTCCATTCTAAAATTTCCGTGGCGAATTCTGTCGAGAGCTGTCGAACGGTGTCGAATCGTTCTTTTGGCACATTTTTTCGAGCCTTGAAAATGGATTTTTTTACCTAAAACGAGAGAAAATGGATTTTACTCAAGGCGTTTTCGGAATTTTTTTAGAATGCAAACTCATTTTTCTTCTTCAACTTCTAACACCTCTCAAAAAAATTAGAATGCGAACTCGAAAAGTCCCGTCTACATCTAAATTCCCAAAAAAGGGAGTTGTTTTAAAAAGAGCACGGTGGTATACTGTCATTAAGCACATTATTAGGAGATGAGAACATGTATATAGACGGCAAAACAAGAGATTACAAAATCTGCGTATGCAAGAACAAAACGCTCGGCGAGGTGGAAGACATCATCCGCGAGCAGCACATTACGGATTTAAAGACGCTTTGTGAAGTTGCGGATATCGGAAACAAATGCGGCGCCTGCCGCGAGATGCTGGATGAACTTCTGGAAAGAACAAAGGAAAGAACAAATGCCGAGTCTTAATGACTCGGCATTTTCATTTAATACAGCCCGAACAGGTGCAGAAGCTTCTGCCAGAAGGTAAGCGGCTCTTCCGGGGTCTCAGCCTGCTGCGCTGCATCGCCGGCGGAAATTGCACCGGTCTTGATTACGAACTGTACCGATTCAACTTCCGTGTTTTCCTCCGATACGAACGAGCGAAGAATTCCGTTTCCTTTTAAGTCCTCTATCATGTCCGAAACGATGTCATGCACTTCTCCCTTGAGTTTGGATATTTTGTCAAGAAATTTTTCGGTGGCATCCTTGAGTTCCGAAATTCCATCGTAGAGCTCGCTCATCTTGCTTCGAAATTCCGAAACCGCATCATTGAGCAAGCCGGCATTTTCGTTCAGTTCCTTCGTGCCGTCCGCCAAGTACGCCGCTCCGTCCCTTGCATCCGAAACAGCAAGCGTGTACTCACAGACCCCGTAATAGAACTTCTGATAATCGTCAAGCTGCGTTTTTAAACTGCGAATTTCTTTTGCGAAACTTTCCGCACTTGCGACAGCCTCGTTGATTTGAGATGTAACCGCAGAGCTTTGCATCATTTGCTGAATATATGCCTCTTTTATCTGCGCTTTCTGCTCGTCGCTCATGCCCGCAGCGGCTTCCTCAATAAGTGCTTTCCCCTGTTCTGTCTGCAAGTATTCGTCGGCCGCAGCTTCATCCATGCCCTGCTGCAGAAGCTGTGCCTTTACCGCCTGCATTGCCGCCCGGTAGTAAAGTTCGTCCTGCTGCTCCTCAACTTCCTGCGAAACCCGGCTATAGGCACGGCTGTATGCTTTTTGATGACCGCAGCTGGGTCGAGTGTCTCAAGCAAATCATTCAAAACTTTCGAATATGTAGTCGGGGTGAGGCTGACCTTCCCCATGCCGTTTGCCGTAAGCTGCTCTTTCAGGATGTTCTCCGATGCCGAGCAAATTCCGACAAAAGCCGAATATGCACCGTTAATCAGCTCCGCATTCTTCCCGGTTATCTGCGTCAGGCCATCCGGCAGTTCGCCGGCTCCGTCGTTAATCTTTCCTGTCCCTGCGCTGAGCTCTGCGACTTTTTCTTTGAGTTCCTCCGATGCATCGTCAATTTTTTTCGCACCGTCCTTCACTTCGCCGGTTCCGTCGTCAAGCTCGCTTACGGCTTCTGTGGCATCGTCCGCTTTTTTGTCTATTTTCGTATTGGTGCTCTGTCAAGATTTCGGACACTGATTTTGTAGAATTTCCTTCTATCAAATCAGTGTCGTGTTCATCTATGCTGCCGTTTTGACAGCGGAATGTGTTTTGTAATACATTTTCTCATATTCAAACGGAGAACGATATCCGCAATAACTATGGATTCTCCTGGTGTTGTAATATGCATCAATGTATTCGAATACGAGTTGATATGCATGATTGTAATTGCGAATCTCAAATCTGTTCAGCCATTCTCTTTTAATCAATGCATGGAAAGACTCGATACAGGCGTTATCCCACGGATTTCCTTTTCCGGAGTAGCTCTGTTCAATTCCCTTTGTTGCAGCATAATATTCATCGGAGGTATATTGAACACCTCTGTCTGTATGGATTACTTTTGGAACCTGGTTTCCGGCGTGAAGTTTTGCCTTTTGTATGGCATTTACGACATGGATGGTCTCCAGAGTTCTGGGAAGCTCCCACGCAACGATTCGACGTGAAAACAGATCCATAATACAGGAGAGATATACGAACCCCTCGCTCGTCCAAATATATGTGATATCAGTGCACCACACGGCATTGGGCTTATCAGGACTAAAATCTCTTTTTAAGATATTTTTGAGACGACAGCTGAAATCTTCGCTTATGGTTGTAATCGTGTACGGTTTGACATAACATGCCCGAATTCCTAATTCCTGCATATACTTAGTAACTGTTCTTTCAGAAATAACCTCGCCCATGTTTCTTAGAATCTTTGTGATTTTAGGTGCACCATAAATCTGCATATTATCATTATAGATTTTGAGAATCAGTTCTTTTAT
>JALERA010000037.1:0-10235 GCA_022764365.1 Bacillota bacterium | reverse complement strand
CAGCACCTTCCTTACCTTGAAGACTTCAATGCACAGAACGGAACAAAAGTTGTTTCCGTAGCCGCAGTTCACGTAGAACCAATGGGCTTATACGGCGGCAAGCAGACTACACTTGATGCATTAAAATAATTACGGGAGCCTGATAAAATGATAGAAATTAAAAATCTTTCAAAAACATTCTCAGGCACAGGCGATACCGTAGAAGCACTTAAAAATATCTCCATCACGATTGCTGATGGAGATATTTATGGCATTATCGGTATGAGCGGTGCCGGGAAAAGCACACTTGTGCGATGTATAAATATGTTGGAACGTCCCACGGAAGGCAGTGTATTGATTGACGGATGCGATCTCGGCACGCTGTCCGAAGCGGAACTCAGAAAAATACGCAGAAATGTCACCATGATATTCCAGAGCTTCAATCTGCTTGCTCAGCGTACCTGTCTGAAAAATATCTGCTTTCCTTTGGAACTTGCAGGTGTGCCGAAGGCGGAAGCGAAAAAACGCGCAATGGAACTTCTTGAACTCGTAGGTCTTCCGGACAAGGCGGACGCATATCCCGCACAGCTTTCCGGCGGTCAGCAGCAGAGAATCGCCATCGCAAGGGCCCTTGCGACGGATCCGAAGATCCTGCTCTGCGACGAGGCAACCAGTGCACTTGACCCGAACACGACGCATTCTGTCCTTTCGTTAATAAAGGATATTAATCGCAAGCTTGGAATCACGGTAATCATCATTACACATCAGATGAGCGTTGTCGAAGAAGTCTGCAATAAGGTTGCAATCCTTGACCACGGTGAGGTCGTTGAAAAAGGGGCGGTTTCAGATGTTTTCACCAAGCCGAAATCGGCTGCGGCAAGAAAACTCGTATTCCCGGACGGCGTTACGGAAACTTTGCCGCTTAACGAAGGCGAGCATCACATTCGTATCGTTTTCAATGGTGCAAACGCAACAAACACACCTCTCATTGCAAAGCTTGCAATTGAGAAAAATATCGAGGCGAATATTTTATCCGCCAACACGAAAACGATCGAAGGAAAATCGTACGGCAATATGCTTCTGGGTATTTCCGGAAGTCAGGACACAGTCAAAGAAGCTATCTCCTACTTGAGCGAGGTCGGCGATGTCATTATAGAGGAGGTGGATCAAGATGTTCGATAGCATACTTGCTTCCGAAAGCGTACAGGAAGCTCTTAGCATCCTGCAAACGGAGTTTCCGCTTGCAATATGGGAAACTTTTTATGTGACAGTGCTGTCAACACTGTTTGCATCCATCATCGGTCTTCCGCTCGGCGTACTTGTTACAGTCGGCGGCAAAGATGGTATTCTGCCGCTTCCGAAATGGTTGATGGCGGTTCTTGATGTTATCATAAACCTGCTTCGTTCGGTGCCTTTCCTGATTCTCATGATCATGGTAATTCCGCTCACAAGACTTATTGTAGGGACTCCGGTTGGGACGGTTGCTTCCATCGTGCCTCTTACAATTGCGGCCTTTCCGTTTATCGCAAGGCTCGTGGAAAGCAGTCTGCGCGAAGTTAGCCCTAATATCATCGAAGCAGCGCAGAGCATGGGGGCCTCCCCTCTTCAGGTTATCGTGAAAGTGCTGATTCCCGAAAGCGTTCCTTCATTAATTTCCAATGCAACTATTGCAATTACGACCATTTTGGGTTATTCTGCTATGAGTGGGATTATCGGCGGCGGCGGTCTCGGCAAAATTGCCATCAATTACGGCTACTACCGCTATAAGACTTTGGTGATGATTCTGGCAGTGATTCTCTTAATTGTCATGGTGCAAGTTTTCCAAAGTCTGGGTACCTACTTAGTGAAGAAATCAGACAAAAGGAGTTTCGATTAAGCATGAGTTTGCTCACGGTAGAAAATGTAACACACGGTTTCGGTGCCAGACAAATCCTTGAAGATGCCTCATTCAGGCTGCTCAAGGGCGAGCACATCGGTCTCATCGGTGCCAACGGAGAGGGAAAATCAACTTTCCTCAATATTATAACGGGCAAAATTATGCCGGATTCCGGCAATATTACATGGTCACGCCATGTGACAGTCGGATATCTCGACCAACATTCGGTGCTGAAAAAAGGCATGACAATCCGCGAAGTGCTTCGTACGGCCTTCAACCATATGTACGAACTGGAAGCGGAGATGCTGAAGATTTACGAGGATATGGTGCTTCCCGAAAACGGGGAGAAAATGGATGAAATGATGGAAGACGCCGGTGAAATCCAGCAGATTCTCGAATACAGCGGCTTCTATCAGCTTGATGCCAAGATTGAAGAAGTTGCAGGCGGTCTGGGGCTTCGCGACATCGGGCTTGATAAGGATGTTTCCGACCTTTCCGGCGGTCAGCGCACGAAAGTTCTGCTGGTGAAGCTTTTGCTCGAAAATCCGTCGATTCTGATTCTGGACGAACCGACGAACTATCTGGACCACGAGCATATCGTGTGGCTCACCAGATACCTACAAAATTACGAGAATGCTTTCATTCTCGTTTCACACGATGTAGAATTTTTAAACTCCGTAGTTAATGTAATATATAATTTGGACGGCGGCAATCTCACCCGCTACACGGGCGATTACGAGAACTTTCGCCGTATGTACGAAATTCAGAAAGCACAGGAAAAAGCCGCTTACGAACGCCAGCAGGCGGAAATCGAAAAGCTCGAGGACTTCATTGCCAGAAATAAAGCCCGCGTTGCAACGCGCGGAATGGCAAACTCCCGCCAAAAGCAGCTCGATAAGATGGAAATACTGGAACGTCCGACTGAAAAGATTAAGCCGGAATTCAGCTTCCTGATGGCTCGCACACCGAGCCGTTTCATCGTTGAAGCAAAGGATTTAGTTATCGGCTACAGCCAGGATGAACCTCTTACAAGACCCGTTTCCTTCACTTTGGAACGCGGACAAAAGGTTGCAATCGTAGGCACTAACGGTCTCGGCAAGTCCACGCTTCTGAAAACGATTCTCGGTAAGCTCCCGCCGCTTTCCGGCGAGGCTCAGCTCGGTGACTATCTTTTCCCGGGCTATTTTGAGCAGGAAGCAGACCGCGATTCGCAGGAAACCGCCCTTGACACATTCTGGGCACAGTTCCCTTCGATGGAAAATCGTGAAGTGCGCCTCTGCCTTGCCAAATGCGGCTTGACAAACGAACACATCACCAGCCAGATGCGCGTTCTTTCCGGCGGCGAAAATGCGAAGGTACGCCTCGCCATCGTCATGAACCGAGAGCATAACTGGCTCGTGCTCGACGAACCGACGAACCATCTCGATGTGGACGCAAAAGACGAATTAAAGCGTGCTTTGACTGAATTCCCGGGAACGATTTTACTCGTTTCCCACGATCCGCTCTTCTATGAAGATTTCGTAACCGATGTCTGGAATGTGGAAGATTGGACAACGAAAATCGTATAATTCCTGCTCAATTTTGAACATGCAAAAGACCTGCCTTGGTTACCGCAGGTCTTTTGTTTTTATTCTACATATGCACGGTCAAATTCGACAACCGCATGGAAATTCGGGTTGTATTCCGCCACCGCATTTGCAAGCGTTTCAGCGATTTCTTCGTTTGACAGCCTGCACTCCGGTGATATCGCAACATCGAACACAACATTGGTGTGGGTCGGTCCCGGAACAATTCTGAGATCGTGAAAGTTGCAAATCCCGTCGAGTCTGCCTACCGTTTCCATCAAAACATGCTTCAGCGGTTCTCTGTTCGGATCGCTCAAATCGATCGGGTCCATGTGAACGGTACAGTTTATCCCCAGTTTCTTCGCGATTTCATGCTCAATATTATCAATCATGTCATGACTGAGCATCACATCGACCGCTGCGTCAACTTCCACATGCAGAGATGCGAAAACCTTCCCCGGTCCGTAATTATGTACTGCAAGGTCATGAATTCCGATCACTCCGTCGTAACTGTTTGCAATGCTTTCAATGTCACGCACCATTTCGGGGTCCGGAGCCTCTCCCAGCAGCGGGCTTACCGTTTCTTTTACAAGGGATACACCCGACCACATTATGAACAGCGCCACCAGGACACCCATATATCCGTCAATCTGCACATCAAAAACATGACCGATTATTAAGCTGATCAATACGACCGAGGTCGAAATCACATCATTGCGGCTGTCCGCACCCGTCGCCATTAATGTCAGAGAATGAATTCTCTTTCCGGCGGAAATATTGAATACCGCCTGCCAGATTTTGATTGCGATTGCAAGCACAAGCACGATAACCACGGTTGCACTGAATTCGGTCGGCGTGGGTGAAATAATTTTTTCAACGGAACTTTTTCCAAGCTCAAATCCCACCACGATGATTATCACGGATACGAGGAGTCCCGCCAGATATTCAATTCTGGCATGCCCGTACGGATGCTCCTTGTCTTCCGGCATGCCTGCAAGCTTAAACCCGATAAGCGTAATCAGCGACGAAGATGCATCAGCTAGGTTATTGACCGCATCTGCCACGATTGCAATGCTGCCGGAAATCAAACCCACGAGAATTTTCATTATGCAAAGCAATGTATTTGAAAGGATTCCAACGATTCCCGCAAGTTTGCCGTACTTGTCGCGAACCTTCGCATCCTTCACATTTTCCCAGTCCTCTATAAAAGTCTTAAATATGAAATTATTCATGTGCTATCGCCTCTCCTACCGCTTTCACCAGCTGATCCGGACATGAAGTGCTTCTGAATCCGCATGTTATTCCTGCAAGTTTTTCCTTGAGTTCCTCATACGTCATGCCCTTTACGAGAGAACTGATTCCCTTAAGATTTCCGTTGCAGCCTCCGATAAATTCAACATCTTTCAAAACATTTCCGTCCATTTCGACTATAATTGCGCGCGAGCATACGCCGGATGGTCTGTATTCGTATTTCATTTATGCAAATACCTCCTTTCAACCTCGTCCCAAATAATGTATAATCTTTATGCAATGAAATAGTATATCACGAATAACGGAAAAAAGGTATAGATATGGACGAAAATAACTTATTTTTGAAAACAATTGAACAAAAATATGAGCGGTTTGAGGACTATTATACACTGATGAGCAGTGATTTCCTAAGTCTTGAGCAGCAAAGCATGCTTTCGAGATTTATGCGGGCGCACAGCCGTGACGGAGTGTTTTTTTACGGGGGATACGATGATGCCGAACGAAAGATGGTGGTTTTCCTCCCCGATTACCTGTATGAAGGCTCCGCAGAGACGCTTACGGAATGGTTTGCCGAAAACGAAGAGTCCTGTCCGCTCTCGGTTCTTGATATAACCGTTCCCGCCGGGCAGCGCAAAGCCCTCGGTCACCGCGATTATCTCGGGGCGTTGATGGGGGAAGGTATTAAACGGGAAAAAGTCGGTGATATTCTTGTCTCCGAAAAGGGTGCGCAGATTATTGTAGCGGCGGAACTGGCTGATTATTTGGTTCACAATTTCAGCAAGGTAGGTCCTGTAAGCATCTCTGTTAAGAAAGCGCCAATTTATGCTTTGAAGAGCATAGAAATACAAACAATTAACTTGAAATTCACGGTATCATCACCTAGAATTGATAATATAATCGCAGGAATATTCGGAGTATCCCGAAAGGATGCCGCTTTCTATATAGCACACGGAAAAGTCTTTGTCTCCGGCCGCGAAGTAAGCAAACCCGACCTTACTCTGAAGGGTGGCGAGAAAATCGTTTTGCGCGGCAAAGGAAAGGCAGTCTATAAAGGAGTCTCGGGAACATCAAAGAAAGGGAAAGCATATATAAATGTTGATAAATATGTCTGACTTTTCTTCCGAGTGATACAGAATAAAAGGAGGGTGCACATGGACAAAAAAGAACTTCCCAGAATTGCAGGAAAGCTTCGCTCGAAATATTTGGAAATGCCGGAAGAGATTTATAAAGCAAAAGGCATTGTCATTATGGGCAAGCGAATTAAATCGGTAATTTTTACCACCGACATTGCCATAATCAGAAGCTGCAATGCTGACGCCGTCCTTGCGGTTTATCCTTTTACGCCTCAGCAGGTCATCTCACAGTCAATTATTAATGTCGCCCCCATGCCTGTATTCGTGGGTGTTGGCGGCGGTATTACAAACGGTGTGCGTTCTGCCATAATTGCAAAGGATGCCGAAGGCGACGGAGCGTTCGGTGTTGTCGTAAACGCACCTATGACCAACGAAAACATCACTATGATTGACGCTGCTGTTGACATACCGATTATTGCGACGGTTATAAACGAGCATGCAGACATCCAGGCCCGCCTCGAAGCCGGAGTTTCCATTCTCAATGTGTCTGCCGCGGCACGAACCCCGGAAGTCGTTCGTGCGATTCGCAGGGACTTTCCGACCGTTCCGATTATCGCAACCGGCGGGCCTACGCCTGAAAGCATCATCAAAACCATCGAAGCGGGAGCAAACTGCATCAGCTATACGCCGCCGTCAACTGCGGAAATCTTCGCTGACATTATGAAAAGCTACCGTGCCGAGGAGGATGCAGAACACCAGGTTGTCGAAGAACAGATTACGATTCTTGATGCGATGGAAAGCGTCTAATATTACGATAAAATCCAAAAGCTGCGGAAATCTGCAGCTTTTTGTTATCTTACCGGAACAACCTCGCTCCAATATCCGTCCGGATCCTCAATAAAGTACACACCGAACTTTTCGTTCTCAAAGCACACACATCCCATCTCCCTGTGCTTTGCGAGAGACGCATCGTAATCGTCGGTACGGAATCCGAGATGAATTTCGTTGTCTCCAAGGTCATAAGGTTCCTTTCTGTCCTTGTACCATGCAAGCTCAAGCTGACAGAATCCGCCCTCACTTCCAAGGAAAACAATGATGCTCGATCCGTCCTCGGCCTCGATTCTTCTCACTTCATGAAGGCCAAGCGCCTCTCCATAGAAATCCATGGATTTCTTCAAATCGAAAACGGTAATGCATGTATGATACATTGTAAATTTCATTCCTAAAACTCCTTTCCTGCCATTTTTGCAGGCATCTGCCAAAAATTCGTTACCTACATTTTAATATAATTGTGGTGCTTCTTCAAGATAGATGGTATAATATTTCTACAAACACAAGAGAGGGGGATTTTATGGTTCTATTCGGAATATCCATCAGTATGATTGTTTTCTGGCTTGTCATCGCTTTGATTATGCTGATTGTGGAAGCATTAACGGCCGGGCTTACAACCATTTGGTTTGCGGGCGGAGCTTTTGCGGCACTTGTGTGTGCCCTGTTCGATTCGCCGATTGTCGTACAAATTGTGATTTTCTTTATCGTTTCGATCTGCCTGCTCGTTTTTACCAGAAAGATTTTTGTGGAAAAACTGCAAACGGGTTCTGAAAAAACCAATGTGGATGCGCTCATCGGAGAACGAGCCGTAATTGAGACGGACATACCCGCATACGGTGTGGGCCAGGCAAAAGTCGGAGGACAGGTCTGGTCTGCGGTCTGTGAAAAACAGGACATGGAAATCAAAGCAGGCTCGCTTGTTGTAATCCATGCAGTCGAAGGCGTTAAACTAATCGTTGTCCCTTTAGAAGAACACTAAATTATCGGAGGAGTATGTATGGGAATTTTGAAATTAATTATTATCGCAATCGTTGTTATGATTGTCATCGGTCTTCTTGTGACCAACATCCGAATTGTGCCGCAGGCAAGAGCCTATGTTGTTGAACGACTGGGCGCATACCACGGAACATGGCAGGTAGGGCTTCACTTTAAAGTGCCTCTGATCGATAAAATCGCACGCAAAGTGTCCCTTAAAGAAAGAGTCATCGACTTCCCGCCACAGCCTGTAATCACAAAGGATAATGTAACGATGGAAATCGACACGGTTATCTATTTCCAGATCACCGACCCGAAGCTCTATGCTTACGGCGTGGAAAGTCCGATGGATGCGATTGAAAACCTGACAGCAACCACACTCAGAAACATTATCGGGGAGCTGGAACTCGATGAGTCCCTGACCAGCCGTGAACATATCAATTCAAAGATTCGTCTTGTGCTCGACGAAGCAACCGACCCATGGGGAATCAAGATTAACCGTGTGGAAGTTAAAAACATCACCCCGCCTCGCGACATCCAGACAGCGATGGAAAAGCAGATGAGAGCTGAACGTGAAAGACGTGAAGCAATTCTTATCGCAGAAGGTGAAAAGAAATCCGCAATCCTCATCGCGGAAGGTCAGAAAGAGGCTGCTATTCTTCAGGCGGAAGCAAAGAAGCAAACTGCAATCAAAGAAGCCGAAGGTCAGTCCGAAGCAATTCTTATGCTTAACAAGGCTACCGCTGACGGTCTCAAGATGATCAAAGATGCCCAGCTTGACGATGCAGTTATCAAACTCAAGAGTCTTGAAGCATTCCAAAAGGCTGCCGACGGCCAGGCAACCAAGATTATAATTCCATCCGAGATTCAAGGGCTTGCAGGTCTTGCGACATCGGTGAAGGAGCTTGTGAAGGAATAAAAATAAGAAAAAATAATGTCATTAAAACACAGCCGTCCGCACTCCGCGGACGGTTTTTTAGAATTTTGTTACAATATATGCTTATTTTCTTAGAATTTTGTTGCAGGATTGCTTGTATTTTTTGAGAATTTTGTTACAATATATACAAGGAGGAGCTGAACGAAATGTTAAAAAGAAAACTTTATTCACAATTAGCGTCCTGGAAAGCTTCAGAAAAAAGAAAGGCTTTCTGTATCATCGGTGCTAGACAAATTGGCAAAACAACTTTGGTGCGCGAGTTTGCACGCAATAATTACGAATATTTCGCCGAGATAAATTTTATTACGGATTCAAAAGCCTCGGACATTTTTCAGCAAACCTTTGATGTCGAGACAATCATTACAAATTTAACTGCGTATCTGCGCCAGCCGTTGGAAGCCGGCAAAAGTTTGATTTTCTTTGATGAAATCCAAAAATGTCCGCAGGTCAGAACCGCTATTAAGTTTCTCGTGGAAGACGGACGCTTTGACTATGTCGAATCGGGTTCTCTTTTAGGTGTGAATTTTCAGGATGTCCCCTCTTTTCCGGTAGGGTTTGAAGAAATCCATGAGATGTACCCTATGGATTTTGAAGAATTTGCTGCTGCAAACGGTGTTCAGCAAGAGACCTTCTCCTATCTTTATGACTGTTACTGTAACCGCAAGCCTGTGAGTGAATCCGTTCACAACACGATGAAGAAGCTTTTTTACACATACATTGTTGTAGGCGGAATGCCGGAAGCGGTTCAGATTTTTGTGGATACGCACGACATCGGGAAGGTTATCAACTACCAAAATACAATCCTGTCACAATATCGGCTTGATATTGCACAATATGCCGGAAACGATGATAAAATAAAGATTAAAGCGATTTTTGACAGTATCCCTTCGCAGCTGGACGATAAAAACCGTCGATTTATCGTGTCTTCCCTGACTCCATCGGCAAGACTGAACCGCTACGAAAACAGTTTTAAATGGCTTACCGATGCGGGCGTGGCACTTGCCTGCTATAATGTAAATGTTCCCCAGCCTGCGCTGAAATTGAATGAAAAACACAGTTTATTCAAACTCTATATGAACGACACAGGATTACTCTGTGCAGCGTGCATGGAAAATATCCAATTTGATATTCTAAACGGAAATGTCGGTCTTAATCTGGGCAGCATCCTCGAAAATGTTATCGCGCAGCAGATGAAAGCAAACGGTTTTTCTCTTTACTATTTTGATTCAAAAAAATACGGCGAGCTTGACTTCGTCATCCAGAATGGTCTGCAAATTGATTTAATCGAAGTAAAATCCGGGAAAGATTACAGGAAGCATCCCGCGCTGGGCAAAGTTCTTTCTGTAGATAATTGGAAATTCAAGAATGCCTATGTGCTCTGCCAAGGCAATATTGAAGAGCGGAACGGCATCCTATATCTGCCTTGGTATCTGTCTATCTTTCTAAAGCCTGCACAGATACCTGAGAACATGATTTATGAACTCGATTTGAGCGGTCTTCGGGTAAACGGTAAACCATCCGTGTCTCGAAATATTTAATGCCGGTAGGGCTCCTCCTACCGGCATGTTTTCGTTTGTTTATGATTTTTTCTTTCTGCAGATTTCCGGGAGCTCCTTTGACCATGGAAGCATCGCATCCAGGAATTCCAGATTTGTGTCATCCATATGTTTTGGTATTTCAGTTAACAGAAATCTAAAGTATTGATATATGTTGAGTTCATTAGCTTTCGCGGTTTCAACAATGCTATA
>JALERA010000018.1:0-46196 GCA_022764365.1 Bacillota bacterium | reverse complement strand
GTTTAACAGAAGGAGTTTTTTTATTCAAACGTGTAACGTTTCCGGAACCACGCGTCCAACGCGTGGTTTTACCTATACAAAAAACAGTGGCCGTAAAATGACCACTGTTTCATGCTAACTGGTATCAGCCCCCACGGAGTGCCCCCACTAAAGTTTGGGAAACCCCACTAAAGTTTGGTTACCCGTAACTAACAAAGGGATATCCCTTTGCGATTTTGAAAAAAATTTTAAGTTTCAGCCTTATTTTATAATTTTTTCCTGTATGCGTCAAGCCGTATTTTTAATTCTCGGACAGGCCTGCGCAAATTTGTTATACTTCTTTCAGCAATGCGTGGATGCGCTCGTTCAGCATTTCGAGGGCAACCTCATTGTAGCCGCCTTCCGGAACGATGATGTCGGCGAATTTTTTGCTCGGTTCGATGAACTGCTCGTGCATCGGCTTGACCGTGCTGAGGTACTGGCTCACAACGGAGTCAAGCGTACGCCCTCTTTCGTTTACATCACGGAGGATTCTGCGGATGATTCGCACATCCGCGTCCGTATCGATGAACACCTTAATGTCAAACAAATCTCTGAGTTCCTTACATTCAAAAATCAGAATACCCTCTACGATGATGACCTTGGAAGGTTTAACCGTAACCGTTTCGTCAATCCGGTTATGTATGGTAAAATCATACACCGGCCGTTCGATGCTTTCTCCCTGTGCGAGCTTTTTGATATGCTCAATCATCAAATCCGTGTCGAACGAATTCGGATGGTCATAGTTGAGATGCTTCCGCTCTTCAAACGGAATATCATTGTGCTGCTTGTAATAAAAATCATGGCTGATGATTGTTATTTTTTCGCTGAATTCTTCTTTGATTCTGTTTATCATCGTGCTTTTGCCGCAGCCCGTTCCGCCCGCAATTCCGATTACGATTACATTGTCCATCATGATTATTTCTCCTGATTCTGTTCTGTCAACGGTCTTGTATCTCTGTCTTCTGCAAGGACAGATGCTCCGAGGTTGAGTGATGCTTTTTCGAGTTCCTGAACGATATTGTTTATCTGCGTAAGCTTATCAAGCGAAATCTGCTTTGAAACCGCTGTTTCCGCGCTTGCAATCACGGTATCCAGCTCACCCTTAATCGACGAAAGCTTGTCCTTGAGTTTCTCGATGTCTTCCTGGTCAAGGGCCTCTCGGATAACCTCTTCTCTGCTGAGGATTTCGCCTGTTTCAAGTTCATATTCGGTATTGCCGTTTACGACGATCGGTTCATATCCGAAGACTTCCTTTACTTTTGCGGCAAAATCAATCTTCGACTGGGTTTCGCCGTGAACGAGGAAGATGTGCTTCGGTTCTTTCTGGAAACCGCCGAGCCAGTCGAGCAGACCCTTCTGATCGGCATGTCCCGAGAAACCTTCGAGATTGTAAATTTCTGCCCCGACCATAATCGGTTCTCCGAAGAGTTTTACTTCTTTCGCCCCTTCAACAAGCATCCTTCCCAAAGTGCCTTCCGCTTGGTATCCGACGAAAACAATGCTGTTTCTGCTGTCCCAAAGGTTATGCTTTAGGTGATGGCGGATTCTGCCCGCTTCGCACATGCCGCTGGCGGAAATGATGATTTTCGAAGTTTTGTCTTGGTTCAGCATCTGTGAATCCGCAGTATTTCTTGTAAATCTGAGATTCGGGAAGTCAAGCGGATGGTCACCGCTCATGATGTATGCCTTTGTTTCGTCATCGAAGACCTGCGCATTTTTCTTGAAAACTTCCGTAGCCGTCGTTGCCATCGGGCTGTCGATGTATACATATACCTTGCCGAGCGTGTCCGCATATTCCGGATGATGTTCATAGAACATGTTGAACTGATAAATCAGCTCCTGCGTTCTGCCTACCGCAAAGGAAGGGATGATAACACTGCCGCCGCGCTTGATGGTTTTGAGCGTAATCTTGATGAGATCGTCGATGCTTGTTGCGTTTTCCGGATGCAGCCTGTTTCCGTAGGTGGTCTCCATAATGAGGAAATCTGCTTTTTTGATTTTTACCGGATCTCTCAGAATCGGTCTGTTTTCAACGCCGAGGTCGCCTGAGAAAACAATCTTGGAAGTCTTGTCGCCTTCGGTCACCCAAAGTTCCGTAATTGCCGAGCCCAAGATATGTCCCGCATCGTTGAATACAATCTTCATGTCCGGGTTAAGTTCCACAAGCTGATCGTACAGAATCGGTTTTACGAGTCTAAGTGCCGCTTCGGAATCCTGAATCGTATAAAGCGGCTCAACCGGCGGTTTGCCCGTTCTTAAATTTTTTCTGGTCTGCCATTCGGCATCTTTTTCATGAATGTATGCACTGTCCTTGAGCATAACATCCAGAAGATCCGCCGTTGCGTCCGTGCAGTAAATCGGGCCTTTGAATCCGCGCTTTACAAGGAGCGGCAGTCTGCCGCAGTGATCGATGTGCGCGTGGCTGAGAATAACGCATTCAATTTCAGCAGGGTTGAACGGGAACGGTTCTTCGTTCATTCTGTCCATTTCCTTGCCGCCCTGGAACTGTCCGCAGTCCAAAAGAATCTTATGGTTGTCCGTGGATATCATGTGGCAGGAGCCGGTAACTCCTATCGATGCTCCGCAAAATTTTACTTTCATTTTCTCTCATTCTCCTCTCCGTGAAAATCCGAACCCTCGGTTACGTGCAAATGATATTGGGAAGCGATTTGGAAAAGCCTCCAGCTTTCCTCTTCACTGTGGTTTGGGTGATAGCATTCCACGCCTTTCAGTCCCGCTGTCTTAAGACCTCTTATGAGAAGGTCCATGTTTTTCCAAAATATCTCTCCTCCGCGTTCTCCCATTCCGCGGATCTTTGCGGGGTGCGCAAGTACCGCCATTCCGCCTGCATTTGCAATCAGACTTATGGCTTCTTCGGCATCAAGTTTTTTCTTTCGAATTGCCTTTATTTCCGGTGATTCGAGAATTCTTCCCGGTTCGAATGCCTCTTTGTAATCCTTAACATAGCCTTTTTCCGCAAGTGCATGTGCGATATTCGGTTTTCCGATATATCCGCCTTTGCTGTTTTTTTCAAGCTGTGCAAGGTCAATGTCAAATCCCATTTCTTTGAGTTTTGCAACAAGCGCAGCGTTTCTTTCTTTTCTGTATGCCTTAAGTTCTTTGAACTTTTCCGTGAGTGCCTCGTTTTCCGGGTCGAAATCGTAGCCGAGCATATGAAGCTCAACCTTCATTCTTTCTTTCTCCGGCGTGTCCTCTTTGAAGCCTTCGAATTCATGCTCTGTAGAAAGCTCAACCCCCGGCACAAATTTTATCTTAAGCGCCTCCGCGGCGATTGACGCCTCCTTCAGTCCGTCAATGCCGTCATGGTCGGTAAGCGAAATAATATCGTACTCGGCATCTTTGTATTTTCTCACCAGATCAACGGGGCTCATCGTCCCGTCGGAATAGTAAGAATGTATATGGTAATCAACTACGTAGCTCATCTTTTCCTATCCTCTCTGCTTTTTCTCTGCCGTAAAGTGCCTCAACAAGTGCCAGTGCAAACTTCATGGCGGTTCCCGGAGCCTTGGACGTTATAATGTTTCCGTCGCGGACAACAGGTTCGTTTGATGCCGTTGCACAGGCAATGTAATTCTCCATTCCCGGATAAATCGTCGCCTGTCTGCCGTCGAGCACACCGGCTGCGGCGAGTACCATCGGGGCCGCACATATCGCGCATACCCACTTGCCTTCACCGGCTGCTTTGCGTATCTCATGCATGAGTCCCTCGTGTTTCAGCAAGTTCGTGGTCCCCGGCATGCCGCCCGGAAGCACAATCATCTCGCATGACTCATAATCCGCTTTGTCAAAAGGAATGTCCGCTTTCACTTCAATTTCGTGCGTTCCTTTCACTTCGAGTTTATCCGAAACGGACACTGTGCAGACCTCAGCTCCCGCTCTGCGGAGAACATCGGTCACCGTAATTGCTTCTATCTCTTCGAATCCATCTGCTAAATGCACATAAATCATCGTTTTTTTCCTCGCTTTAAAAAATATCGGTTAATAAAAAATCCTTGGTGGTCTTGTCAGTCTGTAATTCACATAGATTGCCACGCCGAATACGGCTGCCGAAACTATAATCAAAAAGATTACCGCCGTGGACATAAACTCAGGGCCCAGAACCGTAAGCAGCTTCGCATCTTCCGGCAGAGTAATCATGTTCATGGAATCCGCAAGAAAATGCCTGCCCCGGTTTGAAAGAAACAGGAACACCTCCGTTGCCGAAATTACCGCACCGATCACTGCAGCAAAGCGAAATCCTCTTCTGAGCAGCTTTTTTTCGTTCTCTTTCACGATCAAATACCAGTAAATTGCCGCAGTCAGAATGAAGCTCACAATGCACAAAATGAGACTGATATCCACCCATTTCTTGACGCACATCACATTATAGCTTTCATCCTCGTCAAAAATCCCCTGCATGTCATATCCCGTATCCTCATAGATCTGAAACTCATTCGGTTTCCAAGAGTTCATAAACCCCACGATTTCGTCTGCGAATTCGTTATTCGTAAAGTCAACATACAATTTTGAAACCGCGCTTGAGTCATTGAAATAAAAAGAATATACCTCAGCCGTCCTGACTACTAAATTCTGGGATAGCGTAACCAAAAAAACGGTTACCGTAATGACCGCCAATACGGAAAGCAAAATATTGCGATTTCTCATCAAACTTCTCCTCAGCTAAAAAGTCGGGGTAAGAGCTGCTTTTGCACAGCCTTTACCCCACAACAAAATTATTTAATAATTGTGCATACTGCATCAGGACCGCATCCTGCTGCATTTCCTTCATCTGTGTCAAGATGTACTTCTCTTTCGTGCTTTGCACCTGCTCTTACGAGAACGTTTTCGAAGATGAGGCCTCTTTCGCCTTCAATCTTAATGCTTACGAATTCACCGTCTTTCACGCCTGCTTCTGCAGCCTGTTCGTCATTTAAGTGAACGTGTCTTAATGCTACGATTACGCCGTGGTCGATTTCGATTTCGCCGCAAGGTCCTACAATCTTGCAGCCCGGAGTTCCTTCAAGCTTGCCGGATTCTCTTACCGGAGCCTTGATTCCGATTGTTCTTGCGTCTGTCATAGCAAGTTCAACCTGTGTTTCCGGTCTTGCAGGTCCAAGTACTCTGATGCCCTTGAGCGTGTTCTTCGGTCCTACGATGTCAACTTTTTCTTCACATGCAAACTGACCCGGCTGAACGAGCGGTTTGGTAGGTGTAAGTTCGTGTCCCTTTCCGAACAAAATTTCGATGTGTTCCTTGCTTAAATGAAGGTGCTTGTTTGATAATCCGATTTTTACTTCGTATGCCATTTTATGTATCTCCTTTACATTAAAAAATATTAAACTTGTTTATGCGGCCGTATCGCGTCTAGCCTTCCAAATAGCTGATATACGGCAGGTTTCTGTATTTCTGGTCGTAGTCAAGCCCGTAGCCGATTACGAAAAGATTGTCGATGGAAAAGCCCACATAATCCGCTTCCATTTCAACAAGTCTTCTTGAAGGTTTGTCAAGAAGCGTGCAGATTTTGATGCTCTTTGGATTTCTGTCGGCCAAATGCGCCTTGAGATGTTTGAGCGTTGTTCCGGTGTCAACGATGTCCTCAACGATGATAACGTTCTTGCCGTAAATATCTCCGTCGAGATCCTTCTTAATCTTTACAACACCCGATGTGCTCGTTCCCGAACCGTAGCTTGAAGCCACAATGAAGTCGATTTCGGTATCGTTTGTGATGTTTTTCATCATGTCTGCCATCCACATAACGGCACCTCTGAGTGTTCCAACGAGATAAATCTCTTCGCCTTCATAGTCGCGGCTGATCTGCTGTCCGATCTCACGTGCTCTCTGTTCAATCTGCTCTCTGGTAAATAAAATTTTTCCTACTGCGTTATTCTCCATCTTTTTCGTCCTTTCCGTCGTGTTCTACGGTGTAATCTACGCCCTCAATTATATTTTTGTGTTTAAAATCTTTGGAATAATCAACGGTTTTTTCGCCCAGCCAATACTGATCCAATGTATCCTTAAGATGCCAGATAATCCAAATCCAAAGAACAAGATCATCCAGAAATCCGAACGGAAACAGGACGGGCGGAATCAAATCCACAGGCAGGACAAGGTAAATAAGCCCGAAGACAACAAGCGCTTTCTTCCTTGTGGGAACCGTCTTGTCCTTCATAATGCTTACAATTGCTTTGAGTCTGCCTTTGATAAATGTCCAACTGAAAAACTGCATCTATCCCTCCAATAGTTTCTCAATCTCAGCCAAAAGATTGTCGTGGCCCTGTCGTTTCAGGGCACTCACAGGAATAACCAAATCATCCGGACCGAGTTTCAGTGTCTGCCGGATGGTCTTCATGCATTTTTGCATCTCATTTCTGGAAACTTTATCTGCCTTGGTTGCCACCACCAGACCGTCCAGCCCGTAATGCCTGAGATATTCGTACATCTGGACATCCTGTGCCGACGGCGCATGTCGGATGTCAACAAGCTGCACGACCTTCTTAAGGCCCTGCCTGTTTTGGAAATACTCTTCCATCATATCGCCCCAGTTCTCGGATATGCTCTTTGAAATCTTCGCATAACCGTATCCCGGAAGGTCTACGATTCTGAATTCGTCATTGATACGATAAAAGTTGATTGTCCTTGTTTTTCCGGGTGCTCCCGACACGCGTGCAAGGCTCTTCCTGTTTGTAAGGAGATTCAGAAGGGACGATTTGCCCACATTCGATCTCCCCGCAAAAGCAATCTCCGGCACATTGTCTTCGGGATATTGGCTTCTCTTGACAGCCACGGTTTCCAATTCTGCCTTCTTAATAATCATACTACATTTCCTAACATTTTTCCATAGCATATTTCAATGCTTCCTCAGCATTTTTGAGGAGCACGAAGTTAAGCTCTTTTCTTACGCTCTGAGGGATACCGTCGATATCCGGTTCGTTTTCCGCAGGAAGCAGAATCGTCTTGATGCCCGCTCTGTGAGCCGCAAGAACTTTTTCCTTGATTCCTCCGACAGGAAGAATCTTGCCCCGCAAAGTTATTTCACCGGTCATTGCGACATCCTTCTTCACCGGATTGCCGGTAAGTGCCGACATCACGGATGTAAACATCGTAACGCCTGCCGAAGGACCGTCCTTCGGAACCGCTCCTTCCGGAACGTGTATGTGCAAATCGTATTTCTCATGGAAATCTTCGATTCCGTATTTCGAAGCGATGGAGCGTATGTAAGTAATCGCCGCCTGTGCGGACTCCTGCATTACATCCCCGAGCTGTCCGGTAAGCTGTACTTTGCCTTTTCCCGGAACAAGCGCCGTTTCAATAAACAGTGTATCGCCGCCAACCTGTGTCCATGCCATTCCGGTGGTTACGCCGACTTCGCTTTCGCCTTCCACCAGGTCGTAGCGGAAGCGTTTCTTGCCGAGATACTTTTCAAGTCCAGCAGGTGTAATCTTGAAAGAAGTTCCCTTCTTGCTCACAATCTTGCGCGCAACCTTTCTGCAAAGACTCCCGATTTCTCTTTCGAGATTTCTTACGCCCGATTCTCTTGTGTAGTAATTAATCAGGTCGCGAAGTGTTTTCTCGCTGATGGAGAAATTCTTCGGTTTCAAGCCGTGCGCTTTAATCTGCTTCGGAATCAGGTACTGCTGTGCAATTTTAACTTTTTCTTCTTCGGTGTATCCCGAAACTTCGATGACTTCCATTCTGTCCAAAAGCGGACGCGGAATCGTTTCGATGCTGTTTGCCGTCGTTATGAACATAACCTTGGACAAATCAAACGGAACATCCAGGAAGTGATCCGTAAATTCCTTGTTCTGTTCGGGGTCAAGCACTTCGAGCAGTGCCGATGCCGGATCACCTTTGAAATCGGCGCCGATTTTGTCAACTTCGTCAAACAGGAAGACCGGATTGTTCGTGCCGGCATCCTTGATTGAAGTAATGATTCTTCCCGGTATCGCCCCTATGTATGTTCTTCTGTGTCCTCTGATCTCCGCTTCGTCGCGAACGCCGCCGAGTGACATTCTGACAAAGTCCCTGCCCGTTGCCCTTGCGATGGAGCGTGCAATGGAAGTTTTGCCGACTCCCGGAGGACCTACAAGACAGATAATCGGACCCTTGATTGCTTTGTTGAGATGTACAACCGCAAGGTATTCGAGGATTCTTTCCTTAACCTTTTCGAGTCCGTAGTGGTCTTCGTTGAGAATCTTTTCCGCCTTCTTCAGATCGGAATTGGTCTTCTGAGATTTTTTCCACGGAAGACCCAGAATCGTCTCCACATAGTTTCTTATTACAGCACTGTCTGCCGAAGAAGGTACCATTTTGGTGAATTTGTTTATCTCCTTCTTCACCTTATCGGTTATTTTCTCGTCAAGACCCAGCGCTTCCAGTTCTTCGGTCCATCTTGCCGCCTCGCTCGCCGCTTCCTCGCCGTATCCGAGCTCATCCTGAATTGCCTTCATCTGCTCGCGCAGGATGTATTCCTTCTGATTCTGCTTTACGCTTTCCTGAACTTTTTCGCTGATGTCTCTCTCGAGATTCAAGATTTGATTTTCTTCCAGTATGATTCTGTTCAGAATCTGCAGTCTTTCTTTGACATCAAGGGCTTCAAGAACCTCCTGCTTGAGGCTGAGCTTAACGTCAAGCTGCATTGCCAGGGTATCCGCAAAGATATCCGGCTCTTCAATCGAACTGATAAGGTCGTAAACTTCGTCCTTTACGTTCGGCTGAAGCGATATATATTCGTCGAATGCGTCCAAAACGGAACGCATCATTGCCTGTACTTCCGGTTCTGCCGGATCTGCGGGAACAATTTCCGCTTCCGTTATCTCGCAGAAAATATACGGATCGTCACTGACGATATTTTCAAGTTTTGCACGGTACTGTCCCTCTACCAGCACGCGGACTGCATCGCCTTGAACCTTGAGCATCTGCTTTACTCTTACAACCGTACCGATGTGGTAATAATCGTCCGATGTCGGCAGCAGGATGTTCTCGTCCTTCTGCGATGTCAAAAATAACATTTTATCTGTAGCCATTGCTGTTTCCAGCGCTCTGACGGATTTCTCCCTTCCAATGTCAAAATGAAGAATCGTTCTCGGGAAAACCGACAGTCCGCGAAGCGGAACACATGGCATTGTAATTCTTTCTGTCATAACTCTCCTCCATACAAAACAGGCGACCGGAGCCGCCTATCTTTTTTCTATTTTATGAAGCTTCAACTTCTTCTTTTTTTCCCGTTTCCAAAATAGGTCTTGCGCCTTCTGTGATTGTCTCTTTGGTAATAATGCATTTCGTTACGTCGTCACGTGACGGAATTTCATACATGATATCCGTCATTACACCTTCCAAAATGCTTCGAAGACCTCTTGCACCTGTCTTTCTCTCAAGAGCCTTCTGTGCCACCGCACGGATTGCATCTTCCTTGATTTCAAGCTCCACGCCGTCGATTTTAAACAGTTTCTTATACTGCTTCAGCAGGGCGTTCTTCGGCTCCGTAATGATGCGTACGAGCGCATCCTCCGAAAGCTCGTCGAGCGTAACCATTACAGGAAGTCTGCCGATGAATTCCGGAATCAATCCGAATTTAAGCAGATCCTCCGGTCTCACCTGCGAAAGGATCTTTGCCTCTTCCGGCTTTTCGAGCATAATCTCGGAGTTAAAGCCGATTACCTTCTCGCCCATTCTTCTCTGGATAATCTTCTCGAGTCCGTCGAAAGCTCCTCCGCATATGAACAAGACATTCGTAGTGTCAAACTGCAGAAATTCCTGATGCGGGTGCTTGCGTCCGCCCTGCGGCGGAACATTCGCAACCGTGCCTTCGAGAATTTTCAGCAGAGCCTGCTGTACTCCCTCACCGCTGACATCGCGTGTAATCGAAGGATTGTCTGAACGTCTTGAAATTTTGTCGATTTCGTCAACATAGATAATGCCCTTCTGAGCCTTTTCCATGTTCCAGTCTGCTGCCTGAAGCAGCTTGAGCAGGATGTTTTCAACGTCTTCGCCAACGTAACCGGCTTCCGTAAGCGCAGTAGCGTCCGCAATCGCAAACGGTACATCGAGAATTTTTGCAAGCGTCTGAGCAAGCAATGTCTTTCCGGAGCCGGTAGGCCCTATCATGACGATATTGCTCTTCTGAAGTTCCACGCCGTCTTCATCCGTGCTTGCACTTGTAATTCTCTTGTAGTGGTTATAAACCGCAACCGCAAGTGCTTTCTTCGCTTCATCCTGTTCGATAACATATTCCGAAAGTATTTCCGTAATTTCCTTTGGTTTCGGAAGTTTGTACGCACTTTGCTGTGCTTTCTGCCCGGGTTCGTCAAAGTTCTGCTTGAGAATATCAAGGCATACATTGACGCACTCGTCGCATATATAAACACCCGGGCCCGCAACCAGACGATTCACCTGGCTCTGCGGCTTGCCGCAGAACGAGCATCTCAGCTGTTTTCCGTCATCATATTTACTCATTGTCTTCCCCCTGTTATCTGGATTCAATTACTTTGTCAACAAGTCCGTATTGACAAGCTTCTTCTGCCGCCATGAAATTATCTCTGTCCGTATCATGCTCGATTTTATCGAGTGGCTGACCCGTATTGGATGCCAAAATACGATTAAGCTTTTCACGGGTTTTCAAAATCCATTCCGCATGAATTTTGATATCTTCCGCCTGGCCGTTCACTCCGCCGAGCGGCTGGTGAATCATAATTTCGGCATTCGGAAGCGCATAACGCTTTCCCTTCGTTCCTGACGAAAGCAGGAAGGCCCCCATGCTGGCAGCCATTCCCACACATATCGTCGAAACATCAGGTTTAATATACTGCATCGTATCGTAAATCGCCATTCCGGCAGTAACCGAACCGCCCGGGCTGTTGATGTATATACAGATATCCTTTTCCGGGTCTTCAGCCTCCAAAAACAGTAATTGCGCGACTACAAGACTGGCGATATGCTCGTCAATCTGCTCCCCTATGAAAATAATCCGATCCTTTAACAGTCTGGAATAAATGTCATAAGATCTTTCCCCTCTGCTGGTCTGTTCAATTACATATGGTACCAAAGCCATCTTTATACCCCTTTCTATCTCTGAAATATGAATTATTTAATCTTCGCGTTGTCGTAGATGAAGTCGATTGCCTTTCTTACCTGTAAGTCTTTCTGCAGGAATGTAAGGTTTTCAACGCCGATCATTTCCTTGATCTTGTCGGCAGTCATCTGATACTGAGCTGCCATGAGTTCAAGTTCTTTTTCCATTTCCTCTGCGGAAACTTCAATCTTCTCTGCTTCTACGATTCCCATAAGGATGATTCTTGTCTTAACAGCCTTTTCTGCTTCCGGTCTTACTTCTTCTCTGAAGTCAGCCATGTTCTTGCCTGTGAATTCAAGATATTTATCGATTGTAATGCCCTGATATCTGAGCTGCTGGTTGAGTTCTCCGATCATGCGGTCGATTTCGTCTTCAACCATTGCTCTCGGAATTTCAACATCGTTTGCTTCAACAACCTTTAAGATTGCTGCATCCTTCATCTGGTTTTCTGCGGAAGTCTTGGCATATGCTTCTAGTCTTTCCCTGTTCGCATTTTTTAATTCTTCCAAAGTGTCATATTCGCTGACATCTTTTGCAAATTCGTCGTCAAGTTCAGGGAGCTGCTCTTCCTTGATTTCGTGAACGAGGCAGTGGAATACCGCTTCCTTGCCTGCAAGCTCTTCTGCATGGTATTCTTCAGGGAATGTAACTTTTACGTCTACCTTTTCGCCCGGAGTTGCACCGATGAGTTGTTCTTCAAATCCCGGAATGAACATGCCGGATCCCAAAACGAGTTCCTGTCTCTCTGCAGTGCCGCCTTCGAACTGTTCGTCGCCTACGAAGCCTGCATAGTCAAACAGAACCGTATCGCCTTCCTTCGCCGGTCTTTCAACCAGGATCATTCTTGCGTTTCTCTTCTGAACAGCCTTAAGTTCGTTTTCAACGTCTTCATCCTTAACTTCCTGAACAACTTTTTCAACTTCTACGCCCTTGTAGTCCTTAACTTCTACGATAGGGAAGCATTCTACCGTGATTGTAACGGTAAATCCTTCGCCCTTGGCGATTTTGCTGAATTCAGCTGCAGGACTGTCAATGACTTCAAGGTCAAGGTCAGCCAGTGCATTGCCGTAGGACTGTCTGAACAGTGCGTCGATTGCATCTTCGAAGAAAACGCCTTCGCCGTAGTGCTTTTCGATAATGCTTCTCGGAGCCTTGCCTTTTCTGAATCCCGGGATTTCAAACTGGTTCTTTGCTTCCTGGTAAACCTTAATCTGAGCCTGTTCGAATTCCTCAGCTGTGAATTCCATTGTAAACTTAACTGTGTTCTTATCTCTTGAAATAAATGTTGCTTTCATTAAAATATATCCTCCTAAATGTATTAAAACCTCTGATAATCCTAACTATTATAACTCTTATTACCCCTAAAGTAAAGAAATTATCATGTTTTTCGTAAAAATTTGCTCACAAAAAAGAAAAAAGGCTTTATACAAAGCCCAAAAGTTCCAAACCGCGCTGAAATTTGCTGCGGTTTCCTCTTTTTAGATGATATTTCTCCTCTAATTTTCGTCCGAGAGCGATCATATCGTCCTTATCTCCCGCATAAAGCTCAATTTCCAGCTCCAAAATCGGAATATCACCGTTCAGCGTTTTGATTTCGCCTTCGTCAACCGAGAGAACGCTTATGGACACCCCCGTATCCACTCGGACCTCTCTGCGGACATAATTCATCTCCATGACCGGGACAAGCTCGGAATTTCCGACAGTCTCGGTGATTTCGTCATAAATTTCGCTTCCTTTGAACACATCAAGCGTAGGATTCTTCAAAAAATCCTCCTCCACCGCAACGTTCAGCTCGCCGCGCACGTGAAGACCTTCTTCGGCGCTTCCGCCCCACTTCAAGGTCGCAACGTATTTTGAATATTCAAACCTTACGCGAAATGCCATTTCTTTCTTTCTCAGTGCTCCGTCTACCGTATCCATGTAGATTGCGTGCATAGGCGTAACTGCCTCAGAGCCTTCATCCATGATTTTCTGAATGTATTTGTCATTAAAAATCGCGTCCTTTGAAGATTCATCTTCAAAAAGATATTTTAACTCGATTTCCATTTTTTCCTCCTGTGAATCTGCCCCTCGTTAGGCTATCATACACCTAAATCGCCGTCTTGGCAAGTCAACATTTTTTTGCCTGCCTCAAGGGCACCCGCCGCAAATATTTTTTTGGAATATGCGGTATGCTTGATTTCTATCACTTCATCCGGCATGGCGAAAAAAATCGAATGTTCCCCGCACACGGTTCCCATTCTGAGATATGCCACTTTTTCTTCGTACTCGTCCGGCTTGATTCCGAGATAGTCGCACAACGTTTTGCAGGTTCCGCTCGGTGCATCCTTTTTGCGCGTGTGGTGGCTCTCAAGCAAGCGGATGTCTGCCTGCGATTCGAGAAGTTTCCTCCCCAGCTTTGCAAGCTCGTTCATTGCGGCAATGCCTTGTGAATAATTGGTCTTTCGGTCAATCGGACATATCTTTGCAAGCATCCGGATGATTTCTTCCTCCGCCGGGCTGTAGCCCGTTGTTGCAAGCACAACCGGAATATTCCCCCCGTGTTTTCTGCAATATTCATATATCCCCAGAATCGCTTTCGGATGGCTGAAGTCAATGAGAATATCGGCCTTATATGACGGCCACGAGCTTTCGTCGAGAGGTTCGATCATTGCGATTTCGGAAAATGCCCCGTCTTTCTCAGCACACTCTCTGAGGATGCTGCCCATGGCACCCGTTCCCACTATTCCAAGTTTCATCAAAATGCCCCCTTATCGTTTTCTTTCATTATACGAAAGGAGGCCCGTCAACATTCTACTGTTTCTTTGTCAGTTCCACGATTTCTTTAAAACGGCTGCAAACATAGTCGTAATTTCCGCGCTTGTGCGGAACCATGCAGTCCGAACAGTCTTTGACACCGTTCTCCATGATATTAAAATTGCCGCCGCAGCCTTCTCCGAGCGCATAAAGCGGGCAGTAGCAGAATAAGCAGTTGAAGTTTTCCTCATCCTCTGTTTCATGACAAGGGAAAAATTCGCACTGCCTGTGCTGGAAAAACTTGAAGTTTTCCGTTGTAATTTCCTTCATATCGCACCTCCGTTTATTTATAAATGCCATATTTTACTTTTATTCTTTCGATTTTCTTAATCATCGGATTTCCCAGGAAAAACATGCACACCGATGCCAGTGCCGCATGCGTAAGGTCATACGGGAGCCCTGATATGTAGAGCATTCTCAGTGAATGAAAACTCATATCAAATCCGACCGTATAAAACATCGTTGACATATTCATGATGCCGCCATAAAGAATCACTGTCGTCACAAAAGTAAACACCGTTATCGTGACGCTGTTTACCGGCAGACGCTTCCTTTGGAGTATCGTTCCCAGTATCAGCCCTCCGGCTCCGAAAGCGTACACCCTCCAGCCAAAGAAGGTATTGTCCTCCCCCGGAACAAGGAGGTACGAAACATACGCCAATACGATGGATGCCGCCACGCAAAGCACGGGTGCTGCGAGTGCCGTAAATGTACCGTCCTGCGAGATTTTCGGTTTTTCCTTGCCGAGCGTAAGCCTTTCGGCTGTCACCTTGTTAAACGCAAGGCCCGCAAGGAATCCCAGCAGGCCCCAGCAGAACATCTGCCAAGGAGTATATGGCCCCTGCCCTTGGTAAAAGTTGCACACGAATCTTGACAACGCACCCACGAGGAATCCCGCTTCCGGTCCCATCGAAATTCCGGCTACGATTACAAGCGCCGTGCCAATCGGAACCGCCGCAAGGTGCAAAACGATGTGTGCAAATGCAGTTATTGCCGTCATTACCGCAAGGAGCACGATTTCTCTTGCCTTTGGTCTTCTCTTCTCGTAAATCATAAAGAAAGGCAGCATCGTATACAGGATTACCAAAAGACTCGTAATCATATACTTTGTGGTATCCAGGTATTTCACGCTGAGCCAAAGTGTCAGCGGAATCATGATAAAAATCATCACAGCCGACATCGTTGTTCTTTTGCGGTGTGCCTTCAGCTGACTGTCGTCATAGCCCATTCTACCCATTCGGCCACCTCCTCCCAGGTTACTGCCTCAGGAAACCATCTGCGTGCAATTCGATTGGCGGCAGTGGTATAGAAATTGTTTCCCGCAAAGAAATCGGTCGGATTTCCGACGGAAACGATGTCACCGTCAAATGCCATCGCGCATCGGTCTGCGTATTCGGCGCAGAACTCAACATCGTGCGATACCATAAAAATCGTAACGCCGGATTCCGTAAGTTTCTTGAATATTCCCGCAAGTGTAATCTTGAAAAACGGGTCCAGCCCCTTCGTCGGTTCGTCAAGAAGCAGGATTTTCGGCTCAAGAAGCAGAATCTTGCCGAGTGCAAGGCGCTGCTGCTCCCCGCCGGAAAGATCGTACGGGTGAGATTTGCGCAGATGCTCGATTTCCATGAGGCTGAGCATCCTTTCGATTTTTTCGGCTTTCACCTCATCCGGCATCTCCAAATAGTATACCGCCTCCAGCAGTTCTTCTTCAACCGAAATTTCCGTAAACAATGCCTGCGGATTCTGCGGCACCATTGCCAGCCTGCCGTGGAAAAGCTCCTTCAGATTATTCTTCGTTACCTTAAGTCCGTCCACCGTGATATTTCCCGACTGGGGAGCAAGCTGACCGCTGACCGCCTTCAGCGTGGTACTCTTGCCGACTCCGTTTCCGCCAAGAAGACAGAACAATTCGGCTTTTTTCGTGTCAAAGCTGAGACCGCGCAGTACATCCGGCAGATTTTTTTCATATCGGAACCAAAGGTTCTTTGCCTCTATGATCGTCTCTCCCTGTTTTGAAACTTTCTTCGCCACCGCCTTCTGCGTTGTATCGAATTGTCGTCCTTTCAGGATTTCCTCCAGCCAAAGTCTTCCGTCCCTGATTGTAAGCGGAGCGATTTCGCGGCCTTCTTTCATCAGCCCCGGAACGCCCGCGGATTTGCATTTGTAATAGATCTTCATAACCGCAGGCAGGCCGTAAAACATCGGATGTCTTTGGCTCTCGCAGCTTCCCGCAAGGTAGTCTCCGACCTTCCACGGCGTATCCATCGTGAGGATTCTGCCTCCGTCCATAACCATGACCCGGTCTGCCATGGTAAACAGCTCCTCCAAACGGTGCTCCGAAATGATAACCGTCGTTCCGAGTTCGCGGTTGATTCTGTAAATCACCTTCAAAAATTCACTTGCCGCAATCGGGTCAAGCTGAGATGTCGGTTCGTCGAGAATCAGAACTTTGGGCTGCATGACCATGATTGATGCGAGATTCAGAAGCTGTTTCTGCCCGCCCGAAAGCTCCGAAACATCCTTTCGGAACCAAGTCTGTATATCAAAGAAACTTGCCATCTCCGCAACCCTGCGCTTAATCGACTGGTTGTCAAGACCCAGGCTCTCAAGCCCGAAAGCAAGCTCATGCCATACCTTATCGGTAACGATCTGATTGTCCGGGTTCTGCTGCACAAAGCCGATTTCCGAAGCATTGATGCGGTCATCAAGTTCCGTTATGTCCGTTCCTTCGTAATATGCCGCACCGCTTTTGTCTCCGTAAGGCACAAGATTTTTCTTGAGCTGTCTGAGCAGCGTGCTCTTGCCGCATCCCGATTTGCCGCATACGACAACAAATTCGGAAGGCTGGATGTCAAAGGAAACATCATCGAGTGCCTTTTTGTCCCCGGTCGGATATGTAAAACTTAAATTTCTAACCTTAATTGCTGCCATTTCTTTTCTCCTGTAATATCCAGCACCATCGGTGTTGCAAGTAACGCGGCAAAACTTACCAGCGTCAGTATTCTCATCAAATCCCATTCAGCGAACTGAATCACCGGATAGAAATATATGCTCGTTTTTCCCAAGGCACAGCCCAAAACGGAAACGGCTCCCGTTACAAGCAGAACCGCAAGCACCGTCCAGTCGGTCGGTGACATCTTAAACAAATGAAAACTCGTTCTGCCGTGCAAGCCGTATCCTCTTGCCTCCATCGAGTCCGAGGTTTCGATGGAAGCCTCAAGCGACCACGAAATCAGTATCGATATTTCCTTGCAAAGCTGCCGCATCTTTGCAAACAGCCCCTTCTCAACATGCCTTCCCATGCATTCCTGCCCCATCTTGATTTCCTTGAATCGGTTCTTAAGAAGCGGAATGAAGCGGAAGATCATGGAAAGCGTAAGTCCCAGCACAGGTGCCGCCTTGCCGAACAAATAAATCAGCTTGTCCGAGCTCATTACCACATTGAAGCTCGCAAACCATACGATAACGGCCCCCAGCAGCAGTGCCGCCGCCATCCCGTATGCCAAAGCCTCAAGCGTAATTCTGCTGTCGTTCAGGAAGAAGAGAACGGTCTTGCCGTTGTGGGTGAAAAGTCCGTTCACCACCGTCATTATCAAAACAATCGGAAGCATGAAAAGCAGGTTTGTTTTTATTGTCTTCCTGCCCTTCAGCAAGACGGAATATGCCCATGCGAATACCGTGGTTACACACAAAAACACCGGGTCAAGCGAAAACATCGTGATGCCGATTGCAAGTGTGTAAAATATTACGTTTACCGCCGGGTGGCAGCTCGAAAACCGGCTGCTTTCGCCCAGTCCGTCTTTGAACATATCGTTTCTTCCTTCCTTTTTCTGCATAAAAAGAACAGCCCCGAGGCTGTTCTCATAAGTCGCTTGCATGTCTGAATGATGCCAACCCGCCTCAGAGGATGTGCACCCCGAACCAAAACTCGTCTCCCGACTTATAGCCTTTGGGCTCATTACGGTTGCTGAGAAACAGTGAGGGATTTCACCTCTTTCCGTTAGCTTCGATTCACACGCTTGTTATTTGTTCCTACTGTTCATCCATGATGCTGTCGAATTCAGCAACAACTGCTTCAAATTCTGCATCATCTTCAATGTCGATCAGTTCGAATTCGTCTTCTCCGACTTCTTTGTAGCCGTAAATGTAAACATCATCCGTTCCGTCATCCGGAATCAGTGCGATGTATTCTTTGCCGTTAAAGTCAAATACGCCCATGATCTCGCATTCCACTTCATCGCCGTTGTCAAATTCCAAAGTAATAATATCCTTTTCGTCGATTTCAACGTTTTTCTTTTCGTTTGCCATTTTTTCCCTCCACAAACTTTGCGTTTATTTTTGATCTATTCATTCTAACATATATTATCCTCACAGGCAACCAAAATATTCCTTGATTGCCCGAGCGTTTTTCTCGGTAATGCCCGGAACTTTCGTCAATTCTTCGATTGAAGCCGCCTTTATGTTCTCCACGGACTTGAACTGTGCCAGCAGTGCATTTCGTTTGGCCGGGCCGATTCCGGTGACATTGTCCAGCGCCGAGCCTATGGAATTCCTGCTTCGAAGATTCCTGTGATACTCAATCGCAAACCGATGCACTTCCTCCTGAATCCTGCCGCAGTATTTGAAAAGGAAAGGATTCTCTCTGAGTACATATTCCTCGCCTCTTCCGTTTACCAGTGCCCGTGTCCGGTGGCTGTCGTCTTTTGCCATGCCGAGTACGGGGATGGAAATCTGCATTGCGGTAAGCACTTTTTCGGCCGCACTGACCTGACCCTGTCCGCCGTCCATGAGAATGAGGTCCGGCAGATTCACAAATCCCGGGTCTCCGGCAAGTGCGCGCTTGAATCTTCTGTACAGCATTTCCTGCAGGCTTCCGTAATCGTTCGGCCCCTCAACCGTCTTGATTTTGAACCTTCGGTAATCCTTGCGCACCGGTTTGAAATTGCTGAAAACAACCATTGCTCCGACCGTATCAACACCGTTTGTGTTCGAGATGTCGTACGATTCGATTCGGTATGCTTCCTTTCGGATTCCGAGGATAGCTTCCATCGCTTCCCGAAGGCTTTCCTCCTTCTCGCGTGCGGTTTCCGCCTTTATCGCAAGAGTTTTCGAAAGCTCCACAACATCCCGCTTCGCCAAATCGAGTAAAGCCTTTTTCTCGCCCTTCTGCGGAACGAAAATCTTTACTTTTCTGCCTTCCCCTGTACCCTCAAGGTATTGCTCAATCAGTTCCGCCTCTCGGAGCGGTTTGGAAAGAACAATCTCCGAAGCCGGCTGTGCGAATGTGCTGTAATATTGCTTGATGAATTCTCCGACAAGCGTGTCATAATCCTCTTCGGCACCGGCATGCATGTTGAAGATTTCCCTGCCGCTGAGTTTGCCGTCTCTCACCGTAAAAAGCGCAATGGACAAATTTTCGCCTTCGCCCGCCGGAAGCACAATGTCAAAATCCTTGCCGGACGTCATGCTGACCCTCTGCGTCTGTCCGAGGGCCTTGACCGCCGTAATATGGTCGCGGTATACCGCTGCCTCTTCAAACTCCATCTTTTCCGATGCTTCATTCATCTTTGCGGTCAGGTAGTTCAGAATCGGCTGCTGCCTGCCGTTCAGAAACTCGATAACCTCCTGAATGTGCTCCCGATATTCCTGCTCGGAAACTTCCCCCGTGCAAATCCCTCTGCACCGGTTTATGTGATAATTCAGACAGGGTCTGTAACCTTCCGGAAAGCTCCTCGCTGCACATCTTTTGAGCACGTAGATATTGTTCAAAAGTTCAATAATGTCATTTACGGCCCCGGCATCGCTGTACGGTCCGAAATACCGGCTTCCGTCCTTTATTATGAGCCTCGTCTTGAGAACCCTTGGGAATTTTTCCGACACGGTCACTTTGATGTACGGGTATGTCTTGTCATCTCTCAGAAGGACATTATACTTCGGCGCATATCTCTTAATCAGATTGCATTCCAAAATCAGGGCTTCCATCTCGGTCTGGCAGGTGATGTATTCAAATTCCGCAATATGCGAAACCATCGCCTTCACCTTCGGACTGTGATTGGCAGACGCCTGGAAATATTGACGCACACGGTTTCTCAGTGATATGGCTTTGCCCACATAGATAACCTGTCCGAGCTTGTCCTTATGCATATAAACTCCCGGGCAGTCCGGGAGTTTTTTCAGATTTTCTTTAATATCAAACATCAGTACGGCCAATCCCTTTTTCTAACATCTCTTTCTCTTTCAAGCTGTGCCATTGCAATCTGTCTTGCTCTTTCCTTTCGTGCACGCAGCTTCTTTCTCTTGTTCTTTGCCCGCAGAACAACGATGGTTATATAAAAAGCCAGGATCAGCGCAAGCACTGCAAAAATAAGGATTGTCTGGAGGTTGCTGATTCCGATTGCGGAAAGAAACCATCCTTTCTCCACACTTTTTGTTGCTTTCAGCGCAATGTCCCTGACCTTTTCGTCTGCAAGGAAAATCTCAACCTTCCCTACCGTATCGCTTTTTTTGACAGGCGCCTTTAAGTCCTCTTTATATGTAACCTTCGTCGTTACAAGCGAGGCTGAGGCACCCTCCGGCAGGTTTACAAGCCCTGCCTCGGATGCTGCCGCTTCGACTTTGTTCTGTGCTCCGCCGATGACTTTGGCTTCTCCGAAGATTTCACCTTTCTCAAACGCAGTGTACTTGGAAAGGCTTCTCTTTGCATAGTTAAGCATCGTACGGATGTCGCTGTATCGATCTTCAAGGGTAGAATTCATAATTACAGCATATACGGTAAATCCGTCAATGTCGCATGCCACTACCATCGTTGTTTTGAACTCCGGTGTGGTCCCGGTCTTTCCCGCAAAAACACCTTTGTATTTCTTTACCTTAATGTCTCCGCTGAAAGTCTTGGCCTTCCCGCCTGCAAGGAAGAGGTTCGTGGACTCGATTTTTCGTTCCGCATTCTTGTTTGTGGCTTTGCGTGTATACTTTGCCGTGCCTGCAATCCGCAGGATTTCCTTGTTCTTGAAGGCTTCCTTCGCGATCAGAACGATATCCTTTGCTGTTGAATAGGACTGAATCTTGCCGATTTTGACACCGCTGGCGTTGGCAAAATGCGTGTTTGTGCAACCGATCTTCTTTGCGCGCTTGTTCATAAGCTTGGTGAACTTCTTCTGTGTACCGGATGTTTCGATTGCAAGTGCTTTGGCTGCGTCGTTGGCGGAACCCAGAAGTGCTTCGTACACGAGATCCTCAACCGTAATTTTCTCACCTGCATACACGGCGGATTCCGCTTTGTCAACCCGTGTTGCCTCGGCATCCACGGTCACCACATGGTCAAGCCCGAGTTTTTCGACTGCTATCAGGCAGGTCATCAGCTTGGTGATGCTGGCAAGATTGAGCTTCTTATCTGCATTTTTCTGCCACAGCACTTCATCGGTGGTATCGCAGTACAGAAATGCCGACGTTGCCGTTATGTTCGGTTTTGATGCCGCAAAGGATGTGGTAATCGCCGACCCTGCCGCAACCGAAAGCGTCAAAAGAAAACAGATTGCTTTTCTTACTATTTTTTTCATTTTTAAGCTGTCGTGTCCCTTTCAAAAAATTTATCCGCTAAAGTGTATCCTTCTTCGATGTGATTCTCTGCTTCCGCTGCCGCTCTTTCGTTAAACTGCTTTTTCTTATCTTCCGGCAGAACATTGCGGCTGTCATAGATCACAAAAGGCACCGGGTCTGAGGAATGAGTTCTGATTTCAAGCGGGGTTCTGTGATCCGGAACTATGAGAATTTTGTAATCCTCGCCCGTGGATTCCAGGTATTCGTACAGTGGTTTTACAACTCTGCTGTCGATATAATGCGCACATCTCATCTTTGCTTCCAGATTTCCCTGGTGGGAACATTCGTCCGTACCCTCGATATGCATATAAATCATATCCTGTCCGCGCTTATATTCTTCGATTGCCTTGGCAACCTTGCCCTCGTAGTTTGTATTGATGGTTCCGTCGGCACCTTCAACTGATGCGACATGCATCCCCGCAAAAATCCCGATTCCCCTTATGAGGTCGACTGCGGAAATCACGGTTGCTTTCACTCCGAATTTTTCATTGAAGTCCGGAAGTTCCGGGCGTGTTCCCTGTCCCCAGATCCAAAGGCTGTTTGCTGGGTTGAGACCTTTTGCCACTCTGGCTTTGTTTATAGGGTGATCCTTCAGTATGTCGTAGCTTTTCCGCATCATGTCGATGAGGAAGTCCGCACTTTTTCCCTTTGGCAGATACTCTCTGGCATGTCTGTCGAGAATGTCGTGCGGCGGCACGCATTTATATTCCGTATGTGCATGCGGATGATCTTTTTTGAGGAGCATGCAGTGTCTGTAGCCGGTTCCCGTGTGGAAATACAGATTTTCGTCGGCAAACGCATCGTTGATGCTCTTCAGAAGTTCCGCACACTCTTCCGTTGTAATGTCTCCTGCGGCATGGTCGCGGACAATGTAGTCCTCGTACTCTGCTTCGCCCGCAGGGTCAATTGTTATGAAATTTGCTCTGAAAGAAATATCGGTGCCGAGCATATCCACTCCGATTGCAGCTGCCTCGAGCGGTGAACGCCCCGTGAGATATTTTCTCGGATCATAGCCCATAACCGACAAGTTTGCGGAGTCGCTTCCCGGGCTGATTCCTTCCGGAACGGTCCTGACCGTTCCGATCTCACCTTTTGAGGCAAGCATATCAATTGTGGGAATATCTGCGGCTTCAAGCGGCGTCATGCCGCCCAGAGAGGGGATCGGGTTGTCTGCCGAACCATCCGGTATAACAATCATGTATTTCATCTATTTATTCTCCTCTTCAAATTTCCTCATAAAATCAACAAGCGCCGCAACGCCTTCCTTCGGCATTGCATTGTAAATGCTCGCACGCATTCCGCCGATTGAGCGGTGTCCGGAAAGATTAATCATTCCGTTTTCCTTTGCGAGTGCTATGAATTTCTTGTCAAGCTCCGCATCTCCGGTCACGAAAACAACGTTCATAAGCGAGCGGTCTTCCTTTGCAACCGGGCAGCTGAAGAGCTTGCTCGAATCGATGAAATCGTAAAGCATCTGCGCTTTTTCTCTGTTTCTTCTTTCCATTTCGGCAATGCCGCCTATGGATTTGAGATACTTAAACACTTCTCCTGCTACATAGATTGAGAAGCAAGGCGGCGTATTATACATGGAACCGTTATCCGCATGAATTTTGTAATCAAGATAGGTCGGAACCTCTGCTCCCGCAAATCCGATTAAATCTTCTCTTATGATGACGATTGTAACGCCTGCAGGACCCACGTTCTTCTGTGCGCCCGCCCAAATCATTCCGAACTTGCTGACATCAATCTCTTCGGACAAAATGTTGGAAGACATATCCGCAACAAGAGGAACATTTCCGGTTTCCGGAATGTAATTGTATTTCGTTCCGTATATCGTATTGTTTGTTGTAATATATGCATAGTCCGCATCTTCTCTTACATCTTCTCTGCCGATTTTCGGAACCCATGTGAACTTATCGTCTTCGGATGACGCGATCACGCGGATATCTCCGTATTTGCATGCTTCTTTGTAGGCTTTCTTTGCCCATGTTCCCGTGAGGACATAGTCCGCCTTCTTTGATTTTCTGAGCAGATTAAGCGGAACCATCGCAAACTGGAGTGTGCCTCCGCCTTGAACAAACAAAACTTTATAATTGTCAGGAATGTGCATGAGTTCTCTGAGATCTGCCTCTGCGTCATCGATAATCTTCTGATATTCCTTGGAGCGGTGGCTCATTTCCATTACGGACTGGCCGCTTCCTTCATAGTTAAGCAGATCCTTCTGCACCTTTTCAAGCACTTCTACCGGCAGCATTGAAGGGCCGGCGGAAAAGTTATATACACGATTGTAAGTACCCATCATTATCCTCCTGAATTTTACGCTATATATAGTGTAGTATACCACTTTACGCGGCTTTCGTAAAGTGATATACTGTGATGAGGAGGTAAATATTTATGTACAAAATCGCAACTTTAAATAAAATTTCCCCGGTCGGTTTGAAACAGTTTCCGGGCAGCTATATTCTCGTTGAAAACGCATCCGAGGCGGACGGTATTCTCGTCAGAAGCCAGGATATGCATGAAATGGAGCTTGGTGATAAGCTGAAAGCCGTTGCCAGGGCAGGTGCCGGAGTAAACAATATTCCGCTTGACAAATGTGCCGAAAAAGGCATCGTGGTATTCAACACCCCGGGTGCAAACGCAAATGCGGTTAAGGAACTCGTGCTTTGCGGGCTTCTGCTTGCCGCAAGAAATGTCCCTTCGGCCCTTTCCTGGGCTGCCGGACTGAAAGAAGATGTCAGCAAAACAGTGGAAAAAGGGAAATCTCAATTCGCCGGCAGCGAAATTCTCGGAAAAACGCTCGGCGTTGTCGGACTTGGTGCAATCGGCCGCAAGGTTGCCGCATCCGCCAAGGCGCTCGGCATGGAAATCGTCGGCTACGATCCGTACTATGTATCCGGAGGCGAAGGTATCAGCGTATACAGTGATCTCGGCGAAATGCTTTCGCTCTGCGACTATGTAACCCTGCATCTTCCGGCAAACGACTCCACAAAAGGAATGATGAATGCAGAGCTTTTCGATGCCATGAAAGACGGGACGGTTCTTCTTAATTTCTCAAGAGATAAACTCGTAAACGAACTCGACCTTGCAGCGGCAATGGAATCCGGCAAGGTAGCGAAATATGTTACGGACTTCCCGAATGACAACATGGTCGGAAGAGAAAATGTAATTCTTCTTCCGCACCTGGGTGCTTCCACGGCGGAAGCCGAAGACAACTGTGCAGTTATGGCGGTTGATGAGATCCGCGGTTACTTCGAGAACGGAAATATCATAAACTCCGTGAATTTCCCGAGACTTGATATGGGCGAACTTGAAAGCGGTATCCGCGTTGCCGTGATGATCAAAGACGTTGCCGACCCTGCTCTTGCGGTAATGGAAATGCTTTCGGCAGCCAAAATCAAGTATTCACGCGTTATGGCGAGCCGCCGCGAAGACGGAATTTCTTATGTGCTTGCTGAAATTGCACAGGAAAACATTCCTTCGCTCCTCTTCTACGGAGAAGAAGGCGCCAAAATCATCAGCTACCGCGCAATCGAAAAATAACCAAAAAATATGAAGGGGACTGTCGCTTTAACGGAAAATATCCAACCGTCAGGGCACAGTCCCTTTTGTATAGGATTGCATCTCATGGATCTGTGCTATTTACGAGGCCGGAAATAGCATTTACACGAAGAAGGCTTCTATAAAAGGGTGCTTCGTGTATCTGAGGGAATTTTAGATGGGAAAAGAAGCTGCTGTAAAATAATAACAAAAATGGCACCGTGGGAGAACGTTGAAATTTCAACATTCCAAAATATGACATTTTTGAAAAGGGTAAAAGCATGCCATAAATCCGGCGGAAAACGTGGGCAAAGAGGTGTTAAACAGGCGAAGATACACGAAAAGGGGGTCTATATAAAGCACTTGGTGGGAATTGCCTAATTTTTCCAGAGTGAAAGTTCACTTACCTGAACCCTCAGATACAAATAGGCTGTAGCATTAACAGGAATCGTTAATGCTACAGCCCCCTTTTTACTATTTCACCGGATTGTTGCGTACGAAATCTTTGATATCGGATGCATTCAGTTCCGCATATTTCAGCAAATGCTCCTTGAGAGGCGTGCCGGATTTGAAGCGCAGGAACCAGTGCAATTTTTCGCGCTGTTCTTCCGCATTCTCGCGTATCTGCGCACGCAGTTCTTCGTACTTGACAAGGATCTGTTTTTCCTTCGCGAACGCCCTTACCTTCGTAACGATGTTCAGGGAATACACAACATCCACCATGAACACGCCGAAGAAAGCTCCGATAAAGAACGAAAACTGCAGATTATGTGACAGCCACTGAAGCGCATCCAGAATATGCGGATGAATCAGGAAATAGTATATCGCACCCAGGATTGCCCAAAAGATTGAAAACTTCAAGCAGATGATCCCTTGGATGTTGAATTTTTCCTTGCTGTAGTCCCAAAGCTGCACGTGCATGCCTTTAATAAAAATCAGTCCCGCTATGTATTCAAAAAGTGTCATCACGATTGCCATTATGATAAACAGCACGATTTTGCTTCCCGCGGTTACCTCTTCGATGAGGCTTGTATTTTCAAGACTCGCAAGAAGATACAGCCCGCAGAGCCCGAATCCGTAAAGCGGCAGATAAGGTCCGACCAGGAATCCCGGATTGACCCATTTCCTGCTTACGTTTTCTTTTTTAAATCTTCTGAAAATCACTTCGATTCCCCAGCCTATGATGCAGCCCATGAAGAACAGAAATGCCAAAATCAAAGCTTCACTCATCTATTTTCTCCCGTTAAATTTGCCATTCATTATAAGGTCGATTGCGTGGTGCATGTTTACCACTTTTATTTCTTCCATTCCCTCTTGATACTCCCCGTCAAGCGTCCAGGAAGTTTCCTTGCTCGCATGGATGTTGAACTCCGAAGCGTTAATGAAAGTTATCATTTCATCCTCGTAATTCTGCGTCGTGAGCAGGTGTATGATTGCTCCCAGTTCCACAAGGTCGCGCGGTGCTTTTACGAGAAGCAGCTCAAATTCCCCGTCACTCATGTCCACAAGCTCCGGTTTCAGCGTCAAAATTCCCCCAACCGAGGTCGAATTGCTGATGGCTCCGAAAATGTAGTCATCTTCATATTTCATTCCGTTGACTTCAAATGCCATATGCTCTGCGCGAATCGACGCTATGCTGTTGATTCCTCCGAGCACGTATGCCAGATGGCCGAGCGCGTTTTTGACATTCTGCGGCGTTGCGTAAGAGGTCTTCGTAAACGCTCCAAACGATGCCACATAAGAAAAGTTTCTACCGTTGAAGCTTCCTATATCAAGCGACACAGGCTCACCCTGAACGATATCGCGTGCCGCCTTTACAATGCCCTTCGACAAGTGAAGGCTGTTTGCAAAATCGTTGGTACTTCCCGCCGGAATATATCCGATCGGCACTCTTACTCCGCTCTGTATCACGCCCGAAACAACCTCGTTGAATGTTCCGTCGCCGCCGATGCACACGATCAAATCCATTTTTTTTGCATAGTTTTTTGCATAAATCCTGCCGTCACCCCGCTTGGTTGTCGTAAGAACCGTCGAAATATAATCGTTGACCGTAAAAACGTTCACAATGTCGGTAAGATATTTGTTTGCTTTCATCGTCCCCGAACACGGATTCATGATGATCAGAACCTTTTTTGCCATAATTTTTCCCCCTAAAAGATATTTATCGGTTTCCGCTTTGCCATTGCCTCGGGTGCAATCGGAACCGCACCCTCTTTTCTCGTCGCCCACCATACGCGGTTTAAGGTAACTCCCAGGCACATCACCCACGAAACAAACCAAAACCAAAACATCAGTACCACGATATTCGAAAAGGAGCCGTACAGAATGTTGTAATTCTGGCTCACCTGCGTATATAAATTGTACACATACGTAACAATCAAAAACCCCGCCGATGCGAAAACGCTTCCCGGCACGATGTCACGGTACCGCACTTTGAAACTCGGAAGCACGTAGTAGTTATACGAAATCATCAGGAAATACATTGCTGCAGCGAGCGGCCATCTGAGAGCCATCCATGCAGCTTCCGTGATTTCGCTTCCCAAAACTTTGCCGAATACGAGTTTGAGAAGCAACGGCCCGTATACCAGTGCCACGAGTGCAAAGGCAACCGTAAACACCGTTATCAGAATGGTTTTGATGGAACGGATTCTGTCCTTGACATATCCTTCACCCGTCATGCCGCCGTCCGTCAGCGTATAGTTCGTAACCCTTATCATCGCAAACTGCACTCTGGACGCAGCCCATACCGCTGTGAATGCCAGGAACACGCTGTTGATGCCCGAAGGGTGATAATTGAGCATCCTTCGCAGCGTATCGGCTCCCGCGCCGCTGATATTGATGTCAATCCAGTTTTCGATGCTTGAAAGCGAGAGTGAAAAGAATCCGAGCACCTGCGACAAAAGTATGAAAGTCGGCAATATCGACAAAAACATGAAGAACGCAAGCTGTGCGGCAACTCCCTGATAATACGGATCTTGAAACTGCTGGATGCCCAGCACGATCATTTTTTTGATCCTGATTACGATATTTCGGTTACCGATCTTGATTTTTTCAATCATTCGCCTCTGCCCTTTCCTTTAAAAGTCTTTCCAGCTCGCAGAGCGCCGCCGCTCTGTGGCTGATTCGATTTTTCTCCTCGGAAGAAAGCTGTGCGAACGACTTGTCATATCCGTCCGGCACAAAAAGCGGGTCATAGCCAAAGCCGTTTTCCCCTGCCGGCGTCTTCAGAATTCTTCCGTGACATTCGCCTCTTGCAACGATGCTGCTTCCGTCAGGAAATACCATGGTGATAACCGATACAAACTTGGCGGCGCGTTCTGCGCCTTCCGCATTCTCCAGGAGTTTGAGAAGTTTGCGGTTGTTTGCCTCATCATCTGCGTTTTCACCTGCAAAACGTGCGGAATAAACGCCGGGTGCCCCGCCGAGGTAATCCGTCATCAGCCCGGAATCATCCGCAAGCGTTGCGGTCCCGCACACCTTCATGATTTCATTTGCTTTTTTGAATGAATTTTCTTCAAACGTCTCGCCGTCTTCCTCAATCTCGAATTTCGGAATGCCCGCATCGTCTCTCGATATGAGCTTCATTCCGAATTTGGAAGTGATGGCCTCGATTTCTTCGATTTTATGTTTGTTTCTCGATGCGGCAACGATTGTGCCCGCATCCTGCTTATTTATTGTCATATGATATCTCTCCGATTTGATTTTTGTCCGATGTGTAGTATATTCTACCACATAATTCAGAAAAATACAAAGAAATCGTTTGGCGTTTCTGCGATTTATGATATACTTATGTAATACGGAGGTAGAAAAATGAAGATAGTTAATTTAGATGCTTATACCATTCACCTTGACGATCTGCATTGGACAGATCTTGCGAAGCTCGGTGATTTGACAACCTATGACAGAATCGCACAAGAAGACGTCATCGATGCAATCGGCACCGCAGAGGTTGCGCTTTTTACCTCGAAGGTAAAAATTACGCGTGAAATCATGGATGCCTGCCCGAACCTCAAATTTATCAGCGTGACGGCTACCGGTTATGACAACATCGATATTGCTGCTGCCAAGGAAAAAGGCATTGCGGTCTGCAACGTTCCTGCCTATTCAACGGAATCCGTAGCACAGCATACTTTTGCACTCATACTTGAAGTTGCGGACAATGTCGGACTCTATACCCGCCTTGTCCACGAGCACAGATGGGAAAATTCCGAAGATTACGCTTTCATAGAAAAACCGATTCTGCAGCTTTCCGGACGTTCGCTCGGAATCGTCGGATACGGAACAATCGGCAAGCGCGTTGCCGAAATCGCAAAGGCGTTCGGCATGACGGTCAATATTTACAGCCGGGATCCGGAAGCGGCAGTCAAATCCGATATTCTCACGCTGCACTGCCCGGCGACCCCTGAAAACAAGGGATTTGTGAACAGCGAATTCATTTCCCGCATGAAAGACGGTGCCATTCTCATCAACACCGCCAGAGGCGCGCTTCTCAACGAAGAAGATGTAGCCGCTGCCCTTAAATCAGGCAAGCTTGCGGCGGCTGCCGTGGATGTGGTAAACGGAGAGCCGCCTCGCAAAGGCCATCCGTTCATCGGACTCAAGAATCTGTATGTGACACCGCACATTGCTTGGAGCGCAAAGGAGGCGCGTGAAGTTATCTGCAAGACCAGCGCCGCAAACCTGAAGAGCTTCCTCGAAGGCGGCACACTCAACCGAATCGTATAGACAAAAAGACTGCCTGCACCGGTGTGAAGCGGATGCGGCAGTTTTTTTAATGTCAGCTTTTTATTTGATTTTCAGGCTTCTCAGATATTGTTTCTGCTCGTCGGTTATGCGATAACTTTCGATTGCCTTTTGGATGGTTTTGTTGTGCGTCCACCGATCCATGCGGCGGTTTTCGATGTATGGCAGGCTTGCCTCGTACTGCTTCGCAAGCGCTGTTGCAAAAAACCACGCAATCATCATGTTTACATAGTAATCCTCCGAGCGTACGTCCGCCACCATGTCGAGATATTCCGGCTTAAAATCCTCATCGAGAAAATGCGTCATCAGCATTTCCATGCCGAAGCGAATCGTGTAAACCCTGTCCGATGCCATCCATTCCTTGATTTTGACAAGAAGCTCGCTCTTGTGTTTTTTGAACACTTTCGGGTTTATGAGGTCGCAGGTTGCCCAGTTGTCGACAAAAGGCAGGAATTCATCAAGATGTGCGATGCATTCGCCGCAGTCCTTCATGCCTTCAATCAGAAAACCGTGCAGGTTGTTCTCCTCATAATACTCATGCGGAAGCGTCTGCATGAAAACCTCCGCCCCCGGTGTCCCTGAAACCTCCTTCGCGTATTTGCGGAGTGCAGGCGTGCGGACTCCGATTACCGTGTTTTCGTCAACTGTGGGAATCAGTTTTTTGTGAAATTCCTTATACTTTTCGTCTTTCAGCGCGAAGAGACCCTCTCTGATTTCTTCGACATACTTATCCGCGGCACTCATATCAATCCTCTTTCTTGGTTATGATCGCGCCTATCACCGCTCCCAAAGCAAGTCCCGCCCAAAGAGCAAGCGCAGAGTTCACAAGTTTCATGGAAGAAAGGACGATTCCCACGAGCATTCCGGCGGTTGCGCCTTCGGTCAGGTACGAAACACGGCCCTGCGGCTTCTTTCCGTATTTTCTCTGCTCTTTTCTCTCGTCTCGTTTCTGCTTATCCAAAAAGAAAATAATTAAGTATGCGATAACGGCCGCAAACGGTGCTGCGGCATATAAATATTGCTGCATTTCAGTCTCCTTCTCTTTTTCATATTATCATTTCTATTTTAATACGCGCCGGCAAAGTCTGCAACAGGCTTTTCCAAAAATCCGGTTTACAATTCGAAAAAATGCACAAACTACACCATATCTAAATCAAATGAGGGGAGAATCGAAGAAATGATTCAAGAAGACACCATCAAACTGCTGCGGGAGTGCAACGCAGGGATAAAAATGGGCGTGAACTCCATTGACGAGATCCTTGACGAAACCACGGACCGCAAGCTCATGAAAATGCTCCGGGAAACCATGGATGAACACAAACGTCTGGGCTCCGAGACGCATCGGCTCTTAAGCCGCTACGGCGATGAAGGCAAAGATCCCAATCCGCTTGCCAAAAGCATGTCGTGGATCAAAACCAATGTCATGATGGCGGTCGACGCAGGCGACAACACCATTGCCGATCTGATTACCGACGGCTGCAACATGGGCGTTAAATCGCTGAGCCGCTATCTTAACAAATACGAAGCCGCCGATGAAGAGTCCAAGAATATTGCAAAACAGCTTATCGCTTGCGAATCCGATCTTGCGCAGGGGCTGAGAGCTTATCTTTAGCTCATCCGGCAGGCGTTCAAGAGCCTGTCAGGAGACGGCTCTGTCTGAGAATTTCTTCGTCGCATGTCTCTATAATCTCATCCTCGGATGCAATGACATAGAAGAAAATGCTGATATCCGCCTCTTCAAAATATTTGGCATAAACACGACCCTTCTGCTCGATGCGGGCAAAGGGTTTTTGTGTGTCCTTCAAATCGTATTTAGGCGTTCCGTATTGCAAATACGAGCATTTGAATCCGTCAGGCTCGTGTGCGGTGCCGTTTACCGTGAGTTTTGCATTAAACTCGGTCCAGCCGTCTTCTCCAAGAAGACACTCCGCATGCGGCGGCTCCGTTTCCTCCCAGTCGAATACCATCTCGCTCCTTTTGATTCCGAAGTCGCTGAGAACCAACTGCTGGAAGTCGTACTTTGCAACTGCTGCCGCCGCTTCGGCACTTACCCGGTTTTCCTCAAGCACATACGCACCGTAAAAAGCAGAATAGTAAGGCGACGCCGGGTCGTAGAGCCTGCTGCAGCCTTTTCCCCACCGGAAGTCGAACTGCGGAAAATTGTACAAAATAGTCAGTTTTTCGTTCGGGTTGAAGGTCATAACAAAAGGATACCAGCCCTCACCCGACGGCATGTCAAGAGTCACTCCGTGCTTTGCAAGCAGGCTGTCACGCTCGTGCATGCCGCTGTACACCGACATGACTCCAAGGCTCAGCACGAAATCCGAAAAAGGCGAAATAACAAACAAAATCACCGCACACAAGAGGATGCAGATGATTTTTTTCTTCGCCGAAAATGTTTGAGTTTTGCTCTTTTTTTCGTTTGTTTTCATTGTAATTTCCGCTCTTTTCCAATATAATTATGTCAGTATTGTTTCCACACGGAGGTGTATGCATGAAAATTTGTCTTTACGGAGCGAGCAGCCCCGATATCGATCAAAGTTATATAGCCGCTGTTGAAGAACTCGGCAGCAAGATGGCAGAGCGCGGACACAGCATGGTTTACGGCGGTGGCGCAAACGGTCTGATGGGCGCGGCAGCCAGAGGAATGTCCGCATGCGGCGGCAGAATCACAGGCGTTGCCCCTGAATTTTTTAAACATCCGGGCATCCTGTACGAAAACTGTGATGAGTTCCTCTTCACGGATACCATGGCCGAACGCAAGCAGATTATGGAAGATATGGCGGATGCCTTTCTGGTGGTTCCCGGAGGAATCGGCACCTACGAAGAATTCTTTCAGGTGCTGACGCTCAAACAGCTGAACCGGCTCAACAAGCCGATTGGGCTTTTTAATGTCAACGGTTACTTCGACCCGATTTCCGAGCTTCTCGAAAAAACCGCACGCGAAGGCTTCATGCGAAGCGCATGTCTTACCATCTGCGGTGTATTCGATGACTCCGAAAAACTGCTCACCTATTTGGAAGAGGAGCACAAGGCCCCTCTCGATTTGTCCGATCTTAAATTCTTTTAATGAGATCCTTGATTACCTCGCCGGCGATGATAAGCCCTGCACAAGACGGCACGAAGCTTATGCTTGCCGGCGTTCTGTTTCTGCTCTTATGCGGTTCTTCCTCCGAATAAAGCACCTTCACGCCGCGCACGCCGCGATTCCTGAGTTCCTTTCTTACGACTTTTGCAAGCGGGCATACCTTCGTCTTTTCGATGTCCGCAATGCGAAAAGCGGTCGGATCCAGCTTATTCCCGGTTCCCATGGAGGAAATCACGGGAGTTCCTGCCTCCTTCGCTTTACAGATGATATCAATCTTTGCCGTAACGTTGTCAACGGCATCCACAATATAATCATATTTTTTGAAGTCAAAGCTGTCCGAAGTCTCCGGAAGGTAGAAGCACTTCCTCGCTTCGCACTCGACAGCGGGATTAATTGCCTGCAGTCTCGCCTTGCACACATCCACTTTCGGCATGCCGATTGTATCGGTGGTTGCGATAATCTGGCGGTTGATATTAGTGATATCCACCACATCCTTATCCACCACATCGATTCTGCCGACCCCGGCCCTTGCAAGCGCTTCGCACACATAGCCGCCGACACCGCCGACACCGAAAACGAGAACTTTTGCCCTTCCGAGCGCCTGCACGGCCTCATCACCTATGAGCATTCTCGTTCTTTGGAAACGGTCAGGTGCCGCATTCTTCGTATTTGTCTGAATCATTCTCTTCCTCTTTATTTCTTCTTATTCGTCTTATTCGTCTTCGGATCCACAACCCACATTTCTCCTGAGATCTCCAATCACACCGTAAATCACGGACGAATCAAATCCCAGCTGAAAAAGTCTCCTGCCTACCTTTGCAAAAAACTTTTCGTCTGCTTTCTTTCCGTCTTCCGTCAAATTCCGCAGCATCTGCACAGCCGTTCTCCTAGCGGAGGTCGCATCATCGTCGAATTCCGCTTCGGCATCGGCCCGCACATCTTCAATTGCATTGCGTGCAAACTCCGCTGCAATGCCTTTCTGCGAAAGCTCCCTGATAATCCTTGCGTCCGCCTTTGCTTTCTGCTTTGCGTACCTGAAATATTCCTCACAAAATCTCGCATCGTCTATATATCCAAAACTTTTGAGGTCTGCGACTGCCTCCGCGATTTCGTCGGTCGCGTATCCCGCCTTCTCCAGAAAATCCCGTATTTCTTTCTCCGTACGCATTCGGTAAGCAAGCTTGCCGCATGCCGCATCATAAGCAGATTTCAATGTCGTCATCCTCCCCGCCGGTGCAGTAAGTGCAGATAATATCGTCCGCAATCGGCAGATCCTTGAGGAATCCGTCCCACACGGAATCAATCAGCCTGCCGTCCGCATCGACAAAGGCCGGTTTTTCACCGTAGAAGCCGTCACCTGTATATTTCCCAAAAGCTTCTCTTCTTACCCAAAGTCTGAAAAATCCGGAAATTCCGTACTTGCGGATATAATTCTGTTCATCCTGTGTGAAGTAGCGCCTGCTGATCTGCTCATACTTACAGTCCTTGACCACCTGAAGGTCGATTCCGCACTCAGCTTCTCCCACAATGCAGATCCACATGTTTTCGCTGTGAGAAACATTGCAGTAAACATCTTTTTCGGTACCATAGATGTACGGTTTGCCTTTTTCCGTGCGGACAAGTTCCATGCCGCTGCAGTCGATTTCGTGCGACATACAGTATGCTCCTACCGCATCAAGAATCAGTCTTTCCCTGAATTCCGGTGAATCCATGTTTCCTTCGTAGATGTAAATTCCGTATTTCATTTTATCTCACCCCTTATCTTAAAAAAACAGAACGCCCGGCGGGCGTCCTCTCTAGAATTGTCTATTCTTTTCTTTCAGTCTTGCGAGCACTCTCTTATATCCGTCCGCACCGTACACCAGACATTTATTGATTCTGCTGATTGTTGCCGTTGACGCACTGGTCATGCTCTCAATTTCGTTGTATGTTTTCTTCTCGGAGAGCAGCTTGGCAACTTGGAGCCTCTGTGCAATTGCATGGATTTCGTTGATTGTGCAAATATCTTCGAAAAAGCGGTAGCAGTCTTCGCTGTCCTTAAGTGTAAGCACTGCTTCGAACAATTCATCAATGTCAGCTCTTTTGAATTTTGATTCGTATGCCATAAGAACTCTCCTTCCAATCTTTGCTAGTGAAAATTATATCATTAAAACCCTCAATAGTCAAATTGAAATTTGAGCCTTTCAATCGCCGTCTGTGTGCCGCCCTGCCGGCAGCCGTTTACCGCTCATCCATCCAAGAAACCATCAGCTGGAGGCGTTTCACCCCTTGCCATACCTGGCAGTCCAGCGTTCCTGCGAGTTCATCCGCATGCCTTTGTTCTTCCAGCAGCGAAAGATAATCCTTCGCTCTTCCGAACAGCACGCAGGTAATGCCGTCTCCCGGTCCGCCGCCCTGCGAAGCCTTGAAACGCACATGCTGCCCGTCCTCACCCATGTATCTGACATCCGAAATCTGCACATCGCACATTCGAAATACCGGTTTTGGATTTCTGTTTCCGAACGGTGCAAGTTTTTCGATTGCCTCCGCAAGTTCAATCGTCGCATCTTCCGGTTCGATGTCCATATCATACGGACGTTTTTTTTCAAATATATCCGGACTTTCCTGCCTGATCTGTACCATGTCGGCAAGGAGCCCTTCTCTGAGCTTTGTCAAGTTTTCTGCCGGCATCAGAAAGCCACATGCCCCGGCATGCCCACCGAATTTTTCAAAACATTCTTCGTGGCGCTTGAGCAGGTTGTAAAGATTCACACCTTCGATGCTCCTGCCGGTTCCCTTGAGGTATTGCTTCTCGTCACCCGACGGCGTTACCAAAACCGTCGGGCGGTTGTATTTGTCTTTGATTTTACCCGCTACGATTCCGGTGATTCCTTCGTGCGCATCATCCAGCTTCAAAAGAAGAAAATCATCGATCTCGGTAAGATTCTGTGTACAGTTGTCGAAGGTCTGCTGCTGAAGTCTGCGGCGCTCGCGATTCTTGAGCAGAAGATCCTGCACAATTGCATTCGCTTCCTCGCTGCCTTCGGGCTCGAGAAGGAGCTTTACCGCCTGTGAAGCATCCTCGATTCTGCCTGAAGCATTCAGATGAGGTACTATGACAAAGCCGACATTTTCCGCGGTGATATCGCCGCAGGAAAGTCCCGCGCCTTCTATCAGCTTCCGCAGACCGTATCTGTGCCCCGTGTTTATCATCTTCAGACCGAACTTCACCATGGTCCGGTTTTCGTCCAGCAGAGGCATGATGTCACCAACCGTTCCGATTGCAACAAGATCCAAAACTTCGGAAAGCACCGATTTCGGAAGTCCTGCTTTCTTTTGGATCAGCTGTGCCGTCTTAAAAGCCACGCCGCATCCCGAAAGTTCTTTGAACGGATACACGCCGCCCGGTCTCTTGGGATTGATAAGCAGGCAGTCTGCCATTGCATCCGTAATATTGTGATGATCCGTGACTACAATCTTCATCCCGAGGCTTTTGGCATATTCCACCTCATCGGCCGAAACGCTTCCGCAGTCAACCGTTATGATCATCTGAAAGCCTCTGCCTGCAATCTGCTTGACTGCCTCTTTATTGAGACCATATCCCTCTTCAAATCTTGACGGTATATAGTAGTCGAGCCTTTCCTTCGGCATAAGTTTTCTGAGCACGCTGAGCATCAGTGCCGTGGACGTGATTCCGTCCGCGTCGTAGTCTCCGTAAATGCAGATTTTCGAGCCTGCCGCGATTTCGGCCAATATGAAATCCACCCCTGCCTGCGCGTCTGCAAGAAGGGATGGGTCGTATGTTTTTTGAGGCTTATCCGAAAGAAATTCTTCGATATCTTCGTCCGTGACAATTCCTCTCTTATTCAGTAATTCGGTTATAATCTGATTATAATTTATCATTGGAACGCCTGTCTACTTAAAGTACTTCATAGGGTTTACGTATTCACCGTTCTTACGAACTTCAAAGTGAAGATGAGGACCTGTCGAGCGTCCCGTCGAACCGACCTTGGCTACAACTTGTCCGCGTTTCACAACATCTCCCTTACTTACGCAAAGCTTCGATGCGTGCCCGTAAAGTGTTACGATTCCGCCGCCGTGGTCAATCATTACGCAGTTGCCGTAGCCGCCGTATACCTGTGCCATGATAACCTTTCCGGAAGCCGCCGCCAAAATGTCTTTGCCGCTCGAACATCCGATGTCAAGGCCTGTGTGGAAAATCCAGGATTTCAAAATCGGGTGCAGTCTGTTCCCGAACGAACTTGTGATATAGGTGCTCGCAGGGCACGGCCATGTGAACTCGCCGCCGATATATTGACTGTTTTTATCGATCATGCTGAGAATTTCGGAGGTAAGTCTGTCCGCCTCTGCTTTCAAGGCGTCTTCCTCTTTCTTCAGTGCTTTCTTCTTTTCGTCGAGTTTCGCTTTTTCGTCCGCAAGCTCGTCCTTTTGGGTTGCAAGCTTTGCGCGCTTTTCTTTGAGCTGCTTCTTTATCGCCTGGAGCTCCTTATGCTCTTTGTCAAGCGTGTCCAAAACATCCATGTCGTTCTTGTAAATTTTCTGTATAATTTCGAGATTCGATACAAACTCCGAAATGCTGCCCGATCCGAGAAGCACATCGACAAAACCGAGCGAACCGTTCTTATACATCACCTTGAGGCGCGCATTGAGGTTCTCCTCGCGTTCCTTCATTTCCTTTTCTTTGGCTTTAATCTTTTTTTCGGTGTTGGCGATCTCATCTGCCGATTTATTTATCTGATATGCAAGAGCGTCAACTTTAGCCTGGACTTCCTTGACATCCTGCTCAACCTGTGTCATTTTTTTGCTGAGCTCATCCTGTTCCTGCTTTACATCGCTTAAATCATTTCTCAGTTCACTTTCCGTCGCGGCAAAAGCAAGCCCCGAACAGCAGAAAACCGTAGTGAGAATCATGCACATCAAAAGCACAAAGCTCTTCTTCCCTAATCTCTTCATAGTTACCCCTTTTCTTTACGCATCCAGGAATTTACGCATCGATACAATGCTTCCGCATGCCCCGATGCTCATCCCCAGTGCAAGGAATATGATCAGCATATTCCCTGTCATATACTGTGTGGAAATCAGCGGCATCGAAACGATTGCCAGAACCTGCGCCCCGATTGCCGCAATCAGCTCTTTGTAAATCAGCGCGATAAGCCCCGTCGAAATCAGTGCCGCAAGCATTCCGATAATAATTCCTTCTGCAAGGAACGGTCCCCGGATAAACCAGTTTGTCGCTCCCACGTATTTCATAATCCGGATTTCCTTGGCTCTTGCAAACACCGTAAGTTTTACCGTGTTCGACACGACAACCACCGAAACCACAACCAAAAATGCCATGATAATCAGCGCACCGATCTGCAGGAAGTTTGTGATCTTCGTAAGTTTCTCAACCGTCTCCTGATAGTACTGAACGTCTTCTATCCCGTCCAGCGTCCCGGCGTATGCCGCAACTTCGCCGGCATTGTCCAGCGACTCAACGCTTATCAAAATCGAAGCCGGAAGTGGGTTTTTTCCTAAAGAGTCAAGCAGATACCCGCTTTCGCCCCATCTTTCTTTCAAAATTTCAAGTGCCTCGGCTTTGCTCCGGTACTGCACATCCGTAACGCCTTCATGCGTACGAATCTGTGTCATGAGCTGCTCCGCCTGTGCCTTGTCCGTATCATCCAGCAGGAACACCTCAATCTGGTCGTAATCCTGCTTCACTACCTCCGTAAAAAGATTGATATTCACCGTTATCACGAAAAACATTCCCAAAATCAGCAGCATCGCTAAAATCGAAAAAATCGACGCAAGGCTCATGCCTCTGTTTCTGAAAATCTGGAGGAAGCCTTGTTTTATGTTGTATACCAAACTATTCAGCAAAATATGTATCCTCCTTATATCCGTATTGTCCCTCTTCATCTCTGACAATCTTGCCGCGTTCAATCGCGATGACACGTTTTTTCATTCTGTCCACGATGTCCTTCGCATGCGTAACCATAACGATTGTGGTTCCTCTGAGGTTGATTTGTTCGAGCAGATCCATGATTTCCCACGCGGTATTCGGGTCAAGGTTTCCTGTAGGCTCGTCCGCAATCAGAACAGTCGGGTTGTTGACAATCGCCCTTGCAATCGCCACTCTCTGCTGCTCGCCCGCACTCAGCTCGTCCGGATATTTGTGTGCCTTGTCACTGATTCCCACAAGACTGAGAATTTGCGGAACCTGCTTTCTGATTTGTCTCGGCGTCTTGTGCAGAACCTCCATCGCAAAAGCCACATTCTCAAAGACCGTTTTTTTCGGCAAAAGTCTGAAGTCCTGAAAGACGGTTCCGACTTTTCTTCTGAAAAGCGGAATTTCGCGGTTTGAGAGGCTTGTCACTTCGTATCCGCATGCGGTTATCGTTCCCTCATCCGCATCGATTTCCTTGAGAATCAGCTTGATGAATGTTGATTTGCCGGCACCGCTTGGTCCAACCAAAAATACAAAATCACCTTTTTTTATATCCACGCTGACATCATCAAGTCCTATATTCGTACGATATCTTTTCGTAACATGGTCAAATGTAATCATCTTATCCCCTTTGTTGCTTCTAATTCAACATTTATCACTTTTTTTCTACATATATGTAGTTATTATACTACATATCGTCAGGTTTTTAAATAGCAAAATAATTAATTTCACAATATTGGAAGAAGTTTCCTAATTTCCTGCACTAATGCCTGCGTCTCTAAAACCGCAGTTTTGCGGGCATCTGCCTCCTCACCGCCGGGGCGCATGATTGCTTTGAAAACCGGCATGTTATTATACTCCGCACGATAAAACTCCTCCGGATTCATCATCGGAACTGCGAAGTCGAATTTGATTTTCATGAATCGTTCGAGCTCGCGGTGGCTCACTTTCGGATTGTCTTTGTTGAGCACCCAAAGGCATGGTGTCGGGTGATTCATGGCAGGTGCAAATCCTCTTTTGGTTTTGATACGGTTTTCTCTTATCGACCGGATGGTTCCTTCCGCCGCAAGCAGGCTTGACGGCAGCGGGTCGACCACGCATACGACCAAATCCATGCTGCTGAGGCTGCCAAGCGGCGGCATGTCGACAACCATGTATCTTCCCGGGATTCTTTCGTAGGGAATGCCGCCACCGGGGATACCCGGGGCGTTTAAGCGGCTTGGGGCATTGGGGACTCTTTGGGCATTTGGCGCGTACGGGTTTCGCAAAACCCAGTTCACATTTTCAAAGAGATTCGTCCTGCACCCTGCGCTCAGCCCCTGTTCCCAGCTCCCGAAGTAATCCGCAAACTGCTCTTTCTTAAAAACCTTGCTCAGTGACAGGCTGTGGCTGCTCAGCCTTGGGCTCTGCGAAGCTTCCACATAGCACACGCCGTCTGCCTGCCGGGCAAGCTCGTACGCAAGGCGGGAGGCCACAAATGTCGCACCCGCCCCCGGCGAAACTCCCACCACACCTATTTTGATTTTCGCGGCGTCCTCAAAAACGCCTTCTCTGAGCTGGTGCCATTCCGAACCGCCGCTCTGCCCGAATTGTTTTGGAAATTCAAACATGTTTTTCGTTTGGGAACCCTTGAGTCCTATTCGCATATTTTCGCCCGTCCTTTCATAAAATGTTTTGAAATGTATGTATGAAGGGAGTAATCAAATGTCTGAACATAAAAGCAACAAACTGTTTCATATGCCCGGAAAGCCCTCGAAAAAAACAATAATCGCAATCGTCTGTGTTCTTGCACTCGCCGCTGCCGCGTTCGTCCTTGTCTCCTCCGGCACCGTCGGCCGGATTCTCGGCTCAGGGAATGTCAGCTTCACTCCGCTTGATGCCAAAGATATTCCTCGTGCCATCGAAAAGGATGTTATCCCTGAATATCGCGAACTCGAGCGTGCCCTCGGCTGCGTCGTGGACGGCAAGGTCTACATCGTTGTAACGCGCGGCGAAAAACCGACGGCCGGCTACGATCTTTCCATCGAAAAGGTCAACCTCGAAAAGACCGGTGACGGTTCCAATCTGGTCGTTACCGCCAAATTCACCGACCCTCCGCAAGGCAAGACCGTATCCCGCGTAATCACTTACCCATATGCCGTCGCATCCACCGACCTCAAGGGTCTGCCGGATACCATCGAACTGAATGTCCGATACGCCTAAGTCGGCAGCTGTCTGGCAGTCGGCTTGTGCGGAGGCCGCGTTGCCTGACGGCCGCCGCGGTCGGGGCGGCTGGCACTTGGCGACGGCTGGCACTCGGCGGCCGGCGGTGACTGGCATTTGGCGCTTGGCGGCCGGCTGGAAAAATTAGGCATTTCCCACCAACCGCCTCAAAATGACCCCCTTTTCGTGTATTTGGGCTTGTTTAGCACCTCTTTGGACCTGTTTTTCGCCGGATTTGCATTAAAGTTTTTCCCGATGCAAAAATGTCAAGTTTTGGTAAGTTGAAATTTCAACCTTTTGGAGGTTTCCATTTTTAGGAAGCTTTTTGCCGGAAGCAAAAAGCTCCATTATATCGCCCTTCTGCAATGGTCGGTACACGAACACCCCCTCATATCAAGGGCTGTTCGTGTTTTTGCTATTTGGGAGTGCGGATTGGGCGGCAGATCCTGCGTTTCGGGTAAACTGCAAGTGCGGATTGGATGGCAGCCTCTGTGCTTCGAGCAAATCACATCATCGGAAGGATAATCCCTTGAATCACACGCAATATTCCCTCTGAATCAATGCTGCCGTCCGGGCCGTCCATTGTTATGATTAGATTTTTGGGTGCGTAAATGCAATTTGCGAAATATAGCTTCTTTTTATCGTTGCTTCGCTTGCAATATTCCGGGTCGCCGTACAAGCCTTCGTGCTCCCAATAAAAGGCTTCCGCATTTTTGAGAGGAATCGTGAAGTCAGGATAGACGGTATGCTGCACGCCATCCTCATCGGTAAGGCGAAGTTCCTTTTCATAATAGTAGTCCACACCTATCTGCGTCAATGCGTCTGCAATCAGAACCTCGCCTTTGCTGCGAACCTTGATTCCGGCAAGTGTACCATGTATCAGCTGCTCCCTTTTGTACGGATTCTGGGACTGCAAGTCTGCCTGCCTGAAATTCGATTTGGGTTCGTCCTGCCTATACGCATGCGGCTGATGCTTGCAGATGTTTTCCGCGGTATATGGAATATAGTTTTCTATGAAATACTCCTGCAGTGCAATGTTGGCTTCCAAAATCCTGCGGCTGGTATCGATAAAACTTTTCTGCCGCAGCCGATTCACCTTTTCCCTATTGCTGTCATCTGTTTTGGATACATATGTATATTTGGATTCTCCCTGGAGTTTCATGTAAATTTGCTTGGAATTTCCCTTTTCTCGGAATTTAAGGGTGCCTTTTATCCTCGGATAAGGCATCTTTTTTACTTTTTCCAAAGTCTTTTTGTCATGTTCACGGTTCTGCTTTACAATGTCTATGAATCCCATTTGCACTTGCTCCTTTACATTGGTCTGCGAGTTTGCGGATTATGTCCAGCGGTTTTTTCCCATATTTTAACATATTTTCTTTTATTTGTAAATACTCTTTTCGTGTATTTCCGCATATTTAACACTCCTTCGATCCCGTTTTCCTCCGGATTTATGGCATGCTTTTACCCTCTTCAAAAATGTCATATTTGGGGATGTTGAATTTTCAAGCCTTCTTCGTGTAAACGCTATTTCCTGCTCCATAAATAGCGCAGATCCATGAAACGCAATCCTGTACAAAAGGGGCTGTGCCTCAACGGTTATTTCCCGTTAAGGCACAGCCCCTTGCAAGTTTATTATTTTGCTACGCCGAGGTCACAGGCAGCATATAATCGGAAGACCCATGTAGCCGCCGCCGCCACAGCACATGCTCGCGCACAGAGCGGTGCCGCAGAGCTGCATGCAGTAGTTGCTGCCCTGCATGGACGGATTGCCGCCATAGCCGACGCTGCGCTTCTGATAGCGGTCTTCCCCACCGGTGAGCCGGCTGAGAAGCGAGCGATAATACGGATTATCCGGGTCGAATGCACAGGCGGTCTTCGCATGGTCGAGAGCGATTGCGTTGTTGCCTACCTTATAGTTTGCGATTGCGCTGTAATAGTACCACGGACCGCGCCTGTCCTCGACCTCTTCAAGAACATTCAGACCCTCGCGGTAATAGCCGTTTTGAATATAGTTCAGAGCGGCGCGCATGTACTGCTCATCTTTCGTTTCCTCCTGAGCACCGGGGCCGCCGGCCTCGTAGGCACCGTATCCCCGACCGCCGCCGCTGCCGCCGAAGCCCCAAAAATCTCCGAAGCCGCTGAACGGGTCACCATAACCGCCCGTACTGTAGCCTCCGGAACCGCCGAATCCTTGCTGGGTCTGGGTCTTGCCTTGGAGCTGGTCCATGATCATGCTGTATGCCTGCTGAACCTCTTTGAACTTTTCTTCGAGTTCTTTCTGATTCGTTTTTCCGACATTGGCATCCGGATGATACTTGCGGCTGAGCGCCCTATATGCTTTTTTGATTTCATCCTCTGTGGCGTCGTACGAAACGCCAAGAACCTTATATGGATCCATGAACTATTTTTTCTCGCTTTCCTTTTTGATTTTGTCAGCTTTAGTTTTGCCGTAACGCACCCAAACACCCGAATACAAAATATTCCTCAGAATCTCCGTATTTTCGACAAGCGGCAGACGCTCGAATGCATCGGTTGCCTCACCTATCATAAGCAGGAGCAGGTTCAGGACCTGATCGTCGAAGCCGGGCTTTGCGTAAAATTCCTTGAATGGGTTGTAATCACCGGTTTTCATGTCTTTTTCAACATCTTCGTAGGCATCAAGCAGATAAATGAATTTGCCCAGATAAAAGCCGAGCTTGTATAAATCTTCCTTCCAGAAATCGTCCCGGTAGACGAAAACCTCCGCCATGATTTCGCCGAAAACCTTCGCAACCTTGTCAATCGGCAGATTCTTTGCATTCTCAACGATGTCAAGCATGTTCATTTTTTTCTCGATAAAAGCCGCCTTTTCGGGATAACGCTCCGCCACGCGCTTTGCCTTTCGCGACAGCACCGTCATCGCAAAACATGCCTTCAACTTATGCTCATCCTTCCAGTCGTCCCTGCATTTGTAATACGCAAGCAAAACGCACATATCCGCACAGTAATCGGTAGCCTCGGTCCGGGCGGAGCAGTGCTTATCGAGCGGGTGCACGATACACCTTGCACAGGCGCACTCGTGTTTTTCGTCGTAAAGATCCGCCAAAATCATGATCAAAAATGTCATATCATAGTTGAGCGTCAAGCGCCCCGCCAGCCCATGCCTCTTGTTGAGGGTGCGGCAGAGACCACAGTACCAGCTTCTGTATGCCTCAAATTCCTTTATTTTCAGTTCCGGTTTATTCACCAGCACATAGCCGAACATTGTCAAAATTCCTTTCGTTTCACTTCAACACCTATCTTAAACCGAAAAAGCACACGGTGTGTGTGCTTTTGATGAATTTTGCATATGTTAATCGACATACGATGTTCGTCCGCCTATTGGCGGCTTCCGCAGCCGTCCACGCCGCAGCTGCTGCAATCGTGTGTGCAGCCTTCCGGTGCCTGCGGCATTCCGTCGTGCTTGTTCGGGTTATCAGCAGCAAGACATGCCTCAACCATGTTGTCCAGCCAGTCACCTTCAAAGAGCTCAATCATGCCCTTATCGCAAGCGGCTGCAATCTTCTGGTTGATTGGGATTTCCGAAATTGTGCCGATTTCGTACTTTGCAGCGACTTCGTTCACATGACCGTCTCCGAAGATTTTGTGGTTTTTGCCACAGTCCGGACAGGTGAAGAATGACATGTTTTCAACAATTCCGATAACCGGAACATTCATGAACTGTGCCATTTTTACTGCCTTTTCGACGATCATGGAAACCAGTTCCTGCGGAGATGTCACGATTACGATTCCATCAAGCGGAAGCGACTGGAACACGGTCAGCGCCACATCGCCGGTTCCCGGCGGCATATCCACGTACATCACATCGATATCGCCCCAGACAACATTGTCCCAAAACTGCTGAATCACGCCCGAAAGCACCGGACCTCTCCAAACAACCGGGTCGGTCTCGTCTTCCAAAAGCGCATTCACCGAAATAGCCTTGATTCCTGTCTTGGATTCAACCGGGAAAATTTCTTCGTCTGTGCCCTGCGCCTTTGCTTTGATTCCAAAAGCCTGCGGAATCGACGGTCCCGTAATATCTGCATCCAAAACAGCCACTTTATATCCCAATCTCTGTGTTGCAACGGCAAGCATAGAGGTTACGGAAGATTTTCCGACTCCGCCCTTGCCCGATACAACGCCGATTACTTTCTTCACATTGGATTTTCCATTCATTTCTATATACCTCCCGCAAAATCTACCAACCTCTACTTTACTCTTATTATGCCCCGAATGTCAAGAGAAAATCGGATAATCGCAAGGCGGGTGTACGGTGGACAACGAAGGGGCTGTCGCATTAACGGAAAATAACCGTTAGGGCGCAGCCCTCTTTCTTTAAGGGTCAGCCTATGAAATAAGACGGAATTTTGCTCCGCCTTTTCTTCATTTTTGTGTACTACAAATAAGAACCGCATCTGCCGTTCTTCTGCGTTTCCATCATTTTTTTGTTTTTAAATTATGCAGCTTCTGTTTCGTCCTCTTTCAGCTCATAAAGGTGCAGATCAAGCTTGTCGTTTTGGATCCGGCTGTGAAGCCAACCAAGGTTGTGGGCCATCGCATACAAAATATATTCTGCAAATACATTTTCATTTCCTTTGCAAAGGAACCTCGTAAATCCACTGTCGCCCTTAATATCTGCAAAGCCGCCTTCTGCCTGAATGCTCCGATTCATGCGAAGTTTCTTGCCTTCTTCGGAATGGATCCTGCGGTATTCCTCTTCTCTGAGTTCTTCAAACAATCTTGAAACGGTTAGCTTTTTGTAGCGCTCTTCTAAGGGCTTCTTCCAGTTCTTCCCTGACATGCACTTCTCTTTGTAGGGACAGCCTCCGCATTCGCTGCAGGCATATTGCGTTTCTTCCCGTATATACCCGGAAGCTGTCTTTACACGTCGGCTGCCGCTTCTCTTGATCTCTTTGCCGTTATGGCAGAGGTAGCAGTCTTGTTCTTTGTCATACCGCATATTTTCTTTGCGGCCGATTTCTTTTGCAAATTTCTTTGTCCCGATCTGTTCATAGTTCGCAGGCTTGATGTAGGCCTCGATTCCTTTCGCACGCAGGAAAGACAGATTTTCTTCGCTTTCATACCCTGCATCGCAAACGATCCGTTCAAATGCAAAGGAAAGATCGTCATCCATCTGATTCAGGAATGGCTTCAGTGTCATGACATCGGTTGGATTTGGAAAAATCCCTGCC
>JALERA010000013.1:0-2438 GCA_022764365.1 Bacillota bacterium | reverse complement strand
GGAAGCATTTTCTTCTTATAACGTCGAAACACATCGCGCTGTGATGCCTGCTCATAGACGCAGGAAATTCCATCCGATAAGCCAAAGATCATGGGTTCCACCAGATATCTGCATACCCAGCGTTTTATCGGCGAGTAGTACACCAGATCACTGAACATACCATGAACGGTCACAAGGATCTTCCCACGGCCGGAAAGCTTTGCGCCGAGAACTGCATTTAGGCTTTCCATTCCTGCTCCACGTATGTGAACGATATCCGGCTCCGCTTTACGAATAGCTCTGCGGTAAAAGCGGATATCCGAAAGGCTGATTCCGCAGTGGCAGTTGTTCAGCACCACCGGGATAAACTCATAGTGGTCCGACAGCGTTTCCCGACTGATCAGCGCTTTATATTCTGTTTTCAATCCGCCATTGCTGGCGGTCGTTACATACTGCTGAACAACTCGGGTCCTTGGCATGTCGAGCCTCCTCGTTACAGTTCATTTTGATTATTTTTTCTGCAATGGAAGATGCCAAAAGATTTTTTGCGGCATATTGCAGAAATTGCGTATACCTTTTTTCTATTTCTTTCTTGGGTGCCGATATAGCTGCTTTTAAGGCATCAGAAATGGCGCAAGAGATATCCCGGTCCGGGTCAACAACATACAAAAAATCTTGATAACACTTCGGCATACCATCCAGAAGAAAGGCAACCGTTGGCTTTCCGCTTGACAGATACTCTATGTCCTTGGAGGGGAAAGAGTATTTCGTATACTCCTCATTGTTCGGCCGAGGATTTACAAGCACTGCGGCGGATGAAATGTATTCCTGCACCTTTTCAGGCGATACTTGCCCCGGGAGAATGATTCTCGAATCCCCCATGGCACATTTCTGCAGATACTCCACTGCGTCACCGTTCCCGCATAAAATCAAGCGATAATTGCTGTCTTGCAGCAGGGAAAACGCTTCTATCAAAGAGCGGATTCCAAATCTGAAATACAACTTGCCGGCATATACGATATTAACGGTTTCTTCATGAGCAGTACTATTGGGATTCTTGGAAATCGAATCTACGATTCCCTCGGCAACAACATATGGTCGATCCGTTAACTGCAGCGCGTTTGCCATAGCTTCTGTCAGAACCACAGATGTATCGACGCATTTTTTGATATGTTCCTTAATTGATTTGATATCAAACCTTTTAAAGAAGTTATAGAGAAAACCTCTTTTTGCTTCAAGGTTCATATATTGCGGAAGATCGGGAACAATAAAGCAGATCCTGATTTTTGGGTTCAACTTTTTGGCATAGGCTGCTGCCGCTAGAAACGGATCGTGTGCACTGTATACAATGATCAGTTTTTCTTCATTGTCATCCAACGCGAAAGTGCGAACTGCCTTTTTCAAAGCATGTGCCCTGGACAAATTCCGGAAGCCCCAGATATTGTTAAACGAAACATACCGGCATATATGCTGAGGGTTTGTGAAACCGGAAAATTGCAGGCTGTGGCTTTGATTTGGATAATGCCCGATAAAAGGTGCGGAGATCACTTGGGTGTTTGCTGCCTCTTTCAAGCCGCGAATCAGCTTTAACTGCATTTGATTCGCTGAGAATTCTACACTTTTCTTTGCCTGAGCAATCACTTCGGCTTCATTCTCTTTTGCAAAAACACCGCAAAGGAACAGTACATCCATGTCAAACCCTCTTATACTTTCTGATACCACGCGCCGTATAGGATAGAAATACGGAGAGTGACTTTAGCAGTGAGAGTTTTTCAACCTTGCGGTAGACCTCCCATCTGTTTTTTGCAGATTGGAGCTTGCTATGTGACCTTGAGCCTTCCACTATCCGATAGTCTGCCAACGGCTCGCAACATGCCGAGGCAGAATAGCCATTTTTGAGTAATTGAAGCCAATACACAAGGTCTTCGTGATAATAGTCAGCGGAAAAGCGGTTATTATCGACTACGCTTTTAGCCAAAAGAGTCGTAGAGCAGCTAAATACGCTTTCTTTCAACATATCGTCATAGGAAGTCTGCGTCGGCACAATATAGTCGGATATTTTTTGCCCATCACTGCTGATTAACGAGTACGAGCAATAAATGATTTCCGAGCCGGAATTCAACGCGACCGCAAGCTGTTTTTCAAGCTTGTCGCTATGCCATATGTCATCACCGTCTAACAGTGCGACCCATTCTCCTTCGGATAATTCCAAACCTCGATTTCTGGTTTTAGCCGCCCCCAAATTGCGAGTGTTCCGAAAAAGCCGAATTCTATCATCGGTGTTTACAAAGGCTTGAACAACATCAACGGTATGGTCTGTGGAGCAATCATCAATAACCAACAGGATCCAATTGGCATATGTCTGCAATTGTACCGAACGGATTGCTTCCCCTATGTATTTTTCTGCGTTATACGCCGGCATCACAACGGAGACCAATGGATGCTGTATCACTGCCTGC
>JALERA010000010.1:0-7002 GCA_022764365.1 Bacillota bacterium | reverse complement strand
TAAAACAAATTACTTTGTGTGGCAGTCTAATATTATATAATATCCATGTCAAATAATCAAGTACTAATTTGGATTTTTTTAGAAATGTTTTTGTACAGAAAAAGCGGCCGCTTCGCGCGTGCCGCTTTTGAGGTCTGAATTTTTAATTATTTAAGAACTACAGTAGCTCCGACTTCTTCCAACTGAGTCTTGATAGCTTCAGCTTCAGCCTTTTCGATGCCTTCCTTGAGGTTTGTAGGAGCACCGTCTACAGCTTCCTTAGCTTCCTTTAAGCCAAGACCTGTGATTTCTCTTACAGCCTTGATAACTTTGATCTTTTCTGCGCCTGCAGATTCAAGTACTACTGTGAATTCTGTCTGTTCTTCAGCTGCTGCTGCGCCGCCTGCTGCACCTACAACTGCAACCGGAGCTGCTGCGGATACGCCGAATTCTTCTTCACAAGCTTTAACTAACTCGTTTAATTCTAAAACTGTCATAGCCTTTATAGCTTCGATAATTTGTTCTTTATTCATTTTATTTCTCCTTTATAAATTTTCTCGTTCCGAGATGTTTTGATTTTTTTTGATTTTGATTATTCTGCTTTCGCATCTGCGATAGCCTGGAATGTTCTAACTGCCTTGCTTACCGGCGACTGGATGCTGCCCATGAACTTAGCAATGAGAACTTCTCTTGACGGAATGTCTGCAACAGCCTGGATGCCGTCTTTGTCGAGGAAGTTGCCTTCTACAACACCTGCTTTGAATTCCATCTTCTTGAATTCTTTGATTACTTCGTTTAATACTCTTGCCGGAGCAGTTGCGTCTTCCTTGCTGATTGCAAGTGCGCTCGGTCCGTCGAGAACTTCTGCAAGACCTTAGAATTCAGTTCCTGCGATTGCTCTCTTTACAAGTGTGTTTTTATATACAGTGTAGTCTACGTTTGCTTCACGGAGTTTCTTTCTCATAGTATCTGCCTGAGCAACTGTGATTCCCATGTAGTCGATAACAACTGCAGACTGTGCACCGTCTAATTTTTCCTTGATTTCGTCGATGACGATCTGTTTCGCTTTTTGAGCTTCTACTGACATTATATGTTCTCCTTTCTTGCCCGGTCATGTCAGACCAAGCAGAGTATGGCTGGTACTCCATAAAAAAACCTTGCATCTTTCGATTTTTCCGCAAGATACAAGGTCAATATTTTATCTTGTACCTCGGCGGGAAATTAAGCTTTCGCACCCGCTGTCTACGGTTTTATTTCATTGTTATTAGTTCATTCAGTTCAAAGAAAATAAATTAGAACTGAATCAGTGCCGGATTAACCTTTACTCCAGGGCCCATTGTGGAAGCAACTGTTACGCTCTTCAGATACTGTCCTTTTGCTGCAGCAGGTTTTGCCTTTACAACAGCTTCAAGAAGTGCATTGAAGTTTTCAGTTAACTTCTCAGGTCCGAAGGAAACTTTTCCGATCGGTGTGTGGATGATGTTTGTCTTATCAAGTCTGTACTCAACTTTACCTGCTTTGATTTCCTGTAAAGCTTTTTCAACATCCATTGTAACTGTTCCTGACTTCGGGTTCGGCATTAAGCCCTTAGGTCCTAAGATTTTACCTAATCTACCTACAACACCCATCATATCAGGAGTAGCAACTACTACATCGAAGTCAAACCAGTTTTCGGTCTGGATCTTCTGAGCCATTTCTTCAGCTCCTACATAATCAGCACCTGCAGCTTCCGCTTCCTGTGCCTTAGGTCCTTTAGCAAATACTAAAACCTTTTTTGTCTTACCTGTTCCGTGAGGAAGAACGATAGCGCCTCTAACCTGCTGGTCAGCATGTCTTCCGTCAACGCCAAGTTTGATGTGTACTTCAACTGTTTCGTCGAATTTTGCTTTCGCATTTTCTACAGCAACCTTTAAAGCATCTTTTGCTTCAAATAATTCAGCCTTGTTGTAAGCTGCAACTGCTGCTTTGTAATTTTTACCTCTTTTAGGCATTTTTACCTCCTCGTGGTACTAACGACTTTCGTCTTCCACTTCCTATTAATCTTCAATAACGATTCCCATACTTCTTGCAGTACCTTTAATCATTTCTGTTGCAGATTCTAAGTTTGCTGCATTTAAGTCTGGCATTTTGGTCTTTGCAATTTCTTCAGCCTGAGCTCTTGTTAATGTTGCAACCTTTTTCTTGTTAGGTTCTCCGGATGCAGCATCAAGTCCTGCGGCTTTCTTAAGAAGAACTGCTGCCGGTGGTGTCTTTGTAACAAATGTGAATGATCTGTCAGCATAAACGGTGATTACTACAGGAATAATCATACCCGGCTGGTCTTGTGTTCTTGCATTAAACTGTTTGCAGAAATCCATAATGTTTACACTCTTCTGACCTAAAGCCGGACCTACCGGAGGTGCCGGAGTGGCATTACCGGCTGCAATCTGAAGTTTAATATAACCTTCTACCTTTTTAGCCATCTCGTTTTCTCCTTTCTTTAAATTTTATCCACCTGACTGAATTCCAATTCTACAGGTGTTTCTCGACCGAACATGGAAACCTTAACTCGCAGTACCTGTTTCTCTTTGTTGATCTCTTCTACCGTGGCCATGAAGCTCTCGAAAGGACCACTGATAACTCTTACTGTTTCGCCAACTTCCACATCAAGGTCGATATAAACTTTTTCTATACCCATTCTCGCCACTTCTTCATCCGTAAGCGGAATCGGTTCGGAGCCATGACCTACGAAACCTGTAACCCCTTGCGTGTTTCTGACAAGGTACCAAGACTCGTTGGTAACAATCATCTTTATAATTACATAACCCGGAAACATCTTCCTGGTTTTGATCTTGCGCTGCCCGTCTTTTATTTCAACTCTGTCTTCGGTAGGTACAACGATGTCGATAATCAGGTCTTGCATCCCACGGTTTTCAACCATTTTTTCGATATTCACTTTTACTTTGTTTTCGTGACCCGAATAGGTATGAACAACATACCATTTCGCTTGGCCGTCACCTCTGATTCCTTCTCCTTCGAGAGGAGAAACGCCTTTGTTCTCAAAATCTGACATTCTCGTACCTTCTTTTCGATTATTTAAGTAATAAAATTAAGATTTCAAGCCTGCGTCTAGTTCGGCATAGTGATGTTAAGAACTGCCTTAAGTGCAGCCAAAACGCCTGTGTCGATAAGCCAAAAACCAAGTGCGAAAACAGCACATGTAGCGATTACGACAGCTGTGTAGGATATTGTTTCCTTCTTTGTCGGCCATACAACTTTCTTCATTTCAACCCTTACGGACTTGAAATATTCCTTAAAGCTGGCTCTTTTCTTTGTTGCGTCTTTATTAGCCATTTCGTTCTCTCCTTATTTTGTTTCCTTGTGAAGAGTATGTTTCTTGCAGAATCTGCAGTACTTCATCATTTCAATACGGTCAGGGTCATTCTTCTTGTTCTTCATCGTATTGTAGTTTCTCTGCTTGCACTCTGTGCATGCTAACATAACTTTAACTCTCATGTTGATTGTCCTCCGTTTAACTCAAAATTCAGAGCCCTTTTGTAAGAAGCTCTGTTACGCATAATCATAAAGTTGCCTATTAATTATAAAACAGTGCTTTTTCAATGTCAATATGCTTTTTTAACTATTTTCCAAAGTATTTTCCGATACTTTAACGATTTTGTCAATCGCCTTCATCTCTTCTTCCGGAATTGCGTCTACCGTACTTGCGTTAAATCCAAGTGCATAACAGTATTCGAATCCGTTTGTTCCCTTTATCGCCTGTTTGGATATTTTCCAATCCGGCATCTGGTCAATCTGCATTTTCACGATGCTCGACATTTCGTCGGTGGTCATATTCGTTGCAAGATTATCTTTAACCGCATCAAGAAGCGCGGTATATTTCGTGAGGATTGTAGTGCTCTTGGTACATTTCTTTATAATGGCTTCCATCACCTGCTGCTGATTTTCGTTTCTCTTCATGTCGCCTTCAGGGAACGAATGTCTCTCCCTGCAAAAAGCAAGCGCAAGTTTGCCGTCAACCTTATTGATTCCCTTTACAAAATGATGTCCGTTAAGTTCCGGCATCCCTTTCATTCCCGAAGTGTAAAAGTCTCTGTCGGATTCAATTTCGATTCCGCCGATTGCATCAACCAGTTTCATCACCGTGCTGTAATTGACGCGCAGATAATAATTGATGTCGATTCCAAGCTGATTCTCGATTGCACCGATGCTTTCCTGTATGCCGTAAAGGCTCGAATGTGTAAGCTTATCGCTCGCCCCCTTGCTCGGCAGCTGTACATAATAATCTCTCGGTATCGATGTGAGAAGCACTTCATGCGTTACCGGGTTAACCGTTGCAATCATGTTTACATCGGTTCGGTTTGGAATGTCAATCGAGCCTTCCATGTCCGATCCGCTGATATATATGTTGAAAGATTCCTTTGTCACATCAACCGACGAAGTCCTGTCTTCGGATTCTACAGGAATCGAAACCGTGTGAAGCACTTTCGTTTTTTCCGCAATGTTCAAGGCCTCAATGTCCGTATCCGAACTGCTCTTCATGCTCTCATACGAAGCGGCACTCAAGAAAATCGCATTGTATTCGCCGTTCAAAAGCTTAACGATTGTGTCCTTCGCGGTATCCACGTAGGCATATTCAACGGAAACTTCTCCCTGAAGTTTGCTCTTCGCCTCCGAATAAGCGAGGTCGTGTGACATATAGGTTCCGATTGTCTGTCCGGCAAGGGTGCTGATGTCTGTCTCTGTCGCATCCGCTGCTTCCGCTTCGGCCGTCCCTTCGTTTCTGACAACCACATAATAGTCCTCCGTTGCCGCAATCCCCTGCGAAATATTATCCAGGAAATTGAGTGTATCCGCAAGATAATATGTCCCTACTCCGAAGACCCCGATCAGAATCACCGCTATAACCGCAGCAGCGTTTCTTCTGCTCTTTATTCCGTTTCTGCTGAACATCACCGGCACAATAAAAATACTTGCAACCGCAAGCAGCCCGATTCCGCTGTACAAATACTTCGCAGGCAGTACGTTGAGCCAGCAAAGCAATGCAATAAATGCACATGCCAATATTACGTAGATAACCGCAAGCACCCTGAAAAATGCAAGCCCCTTCACTTTTCTCGATGCGCGCTTTTCCGCCTCAAGCTGTGCCATAATTTCTTTCTGTCTTTCTTTTCTCATAAAATACCTCTATGTATGTTCCATATTTTGCCGTTTTCTCTCCCACAAAAAAAGCCTTACGCAAGGCTCCTTCCGAGTATTATATCTCTTTTCGCCGGTTTTGGCAATAGCTTATATCATTTACAAAGCCTCTGAGCAGTGATATAATCGCTTATCATAGATTGAAATTATGCTTGCAAAGGATTCTATAATCATGAACCGATTCGCTGTTTTAATGCCGCTTGCGGCAGGTGCATGCTGGGGAGCATCCGGAATTTTCGTAAGAACGCTCTCCGCTGCCGGATTCAACACAATAACCGTAATGTTTTCCAGATCGATTACCGGCAGTGTTCTGGTGTTTTTATTTTTGCTTTTTTATGACAGGAGTCTTTTGAAGATACACCTGCGTGACATTCCTCTCTTTCTTTCCCTGTCGATAAACGGCTATCTTTTGATGAATACCTGTTACAACCTGACAGTTGCACGGCTCACCTTGTCCCTTGCTTCTGTTCTCCTTGGTCTGTGCCCGATTTTCGTGCTTCTTTTTGGGGCTTTGTTTTTTCACGAGAAAATCACGCTTGTAAAAGTCAGCTGCATGCTTGCCGCTCTTACGGGGTGTGCGCTGCTTGCCGGAGTGTTTGAAAAAAACTCCGACATTGCTTGGAGTTTTCTGGGGCTTGCCACCGGGCTGGGCTCTGCTCTTTTCAATGCGGTTTATACGCTTAACTCAAAGCAGTTGACCTCTGCAGGTTACAATGCGCTCACGATTAATCTGTATGCGTTCGCCTTTACCTCGCTTGTCTTGGCACCATTTGCCGACTGGAACCTGTTCGTTGGATATGTTTGTTCCGATCCTCTTAACGGTTCACTGGTATACCTGGCGCAGGCACTTGTAACATCAATTATGCCGAACTTCCTGTATACGAATGCGATTCAGCGCATTGATTCGGGTAATGCCGCGATTCTTTCCTGCGGTGCCGAACCCGTTTCCGCAATGATTTTCGGAATCCTGTTATATAACGAAATCCCAAGCGTGCTTGGGATTCTCGGCATGGTTATAACTGTTTCCGCACTTGCTGTGCTCACAAGATCAGATAAAAGTAAGCAGCTCTGAGGTTTCTTTCCTCGGCGGAGCCGCAACTTCAGCTTTCGTTGGATATCCGATAGGGATGACTGCTCCAACCTGCTGTCCTTCCGGAATCGGGAGGACTTTTTTTAATTCAGCATCATCAAAATAACCCTGAATAACGGTTCCAAGGCCTTTTTCGTGAGCTGCAAGACAGAATGTCTGCGCCGCGATTCCGGCATCGAACATTTGCCATCCGTCACCCTTCGGAGTCGAAAAACTTCCATCCTTATCAAAGCCCGAACGGCCTTCCACGAATGTAAGAATCACAACTGCCGGTGCTCCCGCGATTGCTTTGATATTATAGTCAAAGCCGTAAGTGCATTTGCTGTTTGCAATCGCCGCAATCTTCTCCTTATCATCTACCACAAGATATCTCACAACCTGGGTGTTCTTCCATGAAGGCGCAAATCTCGCAGTTTCAACGATTTCCTCAATCAGCTTTCTGTCAATCGGTTTTTCCTGAAATTTTCTTATGCTTCTTCTTTCTTTTATTCCTTTAACTAAATCCATCTTTTCCTCCGTTTGTTTTTAAAAAGCGGCTCCTCGCGGAGCCGCCTCTACATGCGTTATTTCATCTATGTCTGCGTAATTATTCGATGATTTCTGTAACTACGCCGGAACCTACTGTTCTTCCGCCTTCACGAATAGCGAATCTAAGTCCTTCTTCGATTGCGATCGGTGTGATCAGCTTTACTTCCATGATGATGTTATCTCCAGGCATGCACATTTCTGTTCCTTCC
>JALERA010000105.1:0-52043 GCA_022764365.1 Bacillota bacterium | reverse complement strand
AATTGTCGGAAACATTCCGCTAAAATCGTCTTACCAATTTAGCTGATTGTTTCAAAATTTATTTGACTAAATTTCTACACTATGAAGTTTTCAAGGTTCAGTGCGGTTTTTTCAACCGCCGTTCGACGAGGTGTCGAACATCTAACATTTTAGCACATCTTGTTAATCTTGTCAACACTTTTTTTAAACTTTTTTCGAAGTTTTTCGCGCTCACTTCCGTGCCGATTTACTTCTTATTTCGTTTGAAAAAGTGTGCTGTGCATTTCTGACAGCTTACCTATATTACCACTATCCTTCCCTGTTGTCAATAGCCTTTTTTCATTTTTTTAGTTTTTATTTTTGCAGCTTATTTCCCGGACGTTTCTCCACCCTTCTGCAGGCCCCAAAGCAGGTAAAGCACAAACGCAAGTCCGTTCCAAATTGCAAAGAATAAATAACAGCCTCTTGCCCCGAATGCGTCAAGGAGTATCCCTCCAAGCAGGCTGCAGACGATGGAACTGAAATTGTTGCCGATGGCATGGAAGGTGGATATTCCAAGACTCGCGAGCCTTGGTTCCGGTATCTTTCCGAAGTATTTGATGAATTCAACCCAGATGATGCCGTTTGACATTCCCTGCAGGAAAAAAGTTGCCAGCAAGAGTTTGTATCCGGGTCCGAATGCATAGAACGCAAAACGGAGCGCACAAAGCCCCACCGCGATTACGGTAAGTTTCTCCGTCGGGAGCACTTTGTTAATGCGTGGCACCAGCAGCATGAAGACAGCCTCGCTGCCTGCCATGAGCAGAAAAGCAACGCCGATTCCGTAAATGGTTCCGCCCCCTTCGCGGTAAAGGTATCCGAAATAGGTACTGTTTGCGATTGCGCATCCGAACACGAAGAAAGAGCAGATCAGCAGATGAACATATTTCTTGTCTCGAAAAAGTTCTTTCGCGGAATTTTTTCTGCTTCCGTCATCATTTTTGTAATGAGGCGGTTCTTTCATGCGCAGCACAATAATGGCTGCAACAGCGAACGTCATTGCATATATGTAGAAAATGGATTTCAGTCCGTGTGCATCCGCATAGCTGCCGGTGATATAAACCGCTGCCGAAAATCCGATTGCTCCGAAGGATCTCACTTTGGAAAAGTTATCTCCGTTTGCAATCACAAGCGAATCGCACAGTCCGTACACCGGTCCCTGGAATGCATACATAGCGGCATAAATTGTGACATATATAAAGAACACTTTTGTGCTTAATGTCAGAATTGAAAAAACGCCCGCTGCAAGGAACATTGCCGCTATGAGTTTCCGCTTGCTCTGCGTGTTTGAATAGACACGTCCCCATAACAGACCGAATAAAACAGCGGAGGCCGTCCCCATGGAAGTTACAACTCCGACCTGAGTTCCGCTGAACCCGATTGAATTTAAGTACTGTCCGATAAGCGGTGTCATCGCGCCAAGCGGGCAATAGAGAAAAAAATACAATCCGTAGCTTTTAAAATCTTTTGTGGTTTTTTTCATGAAAATCTCTCCTTCAGCTAAAGCACAGTATATCAAATCTTATTTCGGTGCACAATAATATGTAGATATTTTGCCGGAATTATTTTCTTGGGCAAAACGCAGGAGGTAATATTTTGTTAATTGTTGCAATTCGTACACTTATTTTATATGCAGCGGTGTTGTTTGCCGTAAGAATGATGGGAAAATCAGAGCTTTCGAAAATGTCACCCTTTCAAATGGTCGTGCTTTTCATGATTGCCGAACTTGCGGCAATTCCGATTGATTCGACATCGGCCTCGCTCGTGAATGGTGTCATGGCAATCTTCACGCTCATGTTTTTGCAGATCATGATTTCTTTTCTCTCCACAAAATTTGAGTGGTTCAAGAATTTTGTCACGGACAAACCGTCCGTCCTTATCGAAAAAGGCAGGATCAATATCAAAGAACTGAAGAAGCTCCGTATCACAAACACCGATCTCATGGAGCAGCTCCGCCTTGAGAACTGTCCTTCCTTGGCGGATGTGGAATACGCAATTATGGAGTCAAATGGTCAGCTTACCGTCATTCCGAAGGCTGAGAACAAACCGGTCACTCCGAAGGACATTGAACTTGCCGTAACGGAAGGTACACTTCCGAAGCTTATTTTTTCCGACGGAAAACTTTATGAAAAAAATCTTCTTTCACTGGGAATCAGCAAAGAGGGTCTCGACGCAAAACTCAAAGCCGCAAATTTAAAGGGCTATGAAAATATTTTTCTTGGTTTCTATGACGAAAACAAGCAGATTCATCTTTATCTTTCGTCAGACAAAACCGTTCCGTTCACAGCGGAGGTGAAGTTATGAAAAATGTAATCGTATCCGTCTGTGCGGTCGCCCTCCTGATTGGCGGCTGGCTCGTGTTCGCCCACTATTCGCAGGAAAAAATCGATAGTTTCAATCAATTCATCAAGGATGATATCATAACCGCGGTTGAGGCTTCCGACTGGCAGAATTCAAACAAAAAAATGAAAAAGCTGAACAAAGACTGGCACAAGTATAAGAAAGTTGCGATTTTCTTTCTTGACACCCAGACAATAAACGAAATCGACTACTCGATGGCGAAGGCTGTCAAGTATGTCAAGGCAGAAGATGTGTCGAATTCCTCCGGAGAACTCAACGCTATGGTCGAGCAGCTCGCCTTCCTTTGCACAAATGACGAGGTAAACTGGGGCAATATTTTCTGACAGAAAAAGCAAAAAAGACCGAAACGGTCTTTTTTACTGAATTATTTCATACATTTTTGTTGCGGCTTCCTTCTTACAAGATTCGCTTATTTCCAAAATCCTCGCGGATACCGAGCTGTTGCCGAATTCGATGTGGATGATATCACCCACTTTGACTTCGGTTCCTGCCTTGGCCGGTTTGCCGTTTATCGAAATGCGCCCCTGATCACAAGCTTCTTTCGCGACGGTTCGCCTGCGTATCAATCTTGAGTTTTTTAAAAACTTGTCGATTCTCATAAGTGCCTTTCCCTAACCCTCTAATGAGCTATTAGGTTTGAAATAGTTTTATAATAAAGACGATTTCTCGTCTAAATTATCATGGTCATATCCGCCGGCTGTCAATGCCGGCAATTCGGTTATTCTTATTTGTTTACAGCGTCCTTTAATGCTTTGCCTGCTTTGAATACAGGAGCCTTGGATGCTTCAATCTTGATAACTTCTTCAGGTTTTCTAGGGTTTCTTCCCTGTCTAGCTTTTCTTTCTCTTGTTTCAAAAGTACCGAATCCGATTAACTGTACTTTATCTCCGTTTACCAATGCATCTTCAATGCTTGCAACCATTGCATTGATAGCAACCTCTGCGTCCTTTTTAGTGAAACCGGTCTTCTCTGCAACTGCAGCAACTAATTCAGCCTTGTTCATTTTAAGTCCTCCTTTTAAATGATAAATAATAATAAATAAAATAATGCCTACACCGTATGTTCCAACCCTTTGGCTTCTTCCCAAAGCTTGTCCATCTCTTCCAATGACATATCTTCAAGACGTCTGCCGTCTGCGTTCGCTCTTTCTTCAATATAGCGAAACCTTCTCGTGAACTTATCGCTAGTATAGTTCAATGCACTTTCAGGGTCAATATCCAAAAATCTGGCAACATTCACGCAAGAAAAAAGCAAATCGCCCATTTCCTCCTCAAGTCTCTGTTTCGAAGAGGCTGCCTCTGCATATTGCTCCATAAATTCCGCGTATTCCTCTGCTACCTTATCAAATGCGCCGGAAACATCCTCCCAGTCAAAGCCGACATCTGCGGCTTTTTTCTGAAGCTTGAATGCTCGCACCAGTGCCGGCAAGGCTTTAGGCACTCTCTCGAGTCGAGAAGCACATGACTTTTCATGCTTCTCTTCTACCTTGATATTTTCCCATTTTTCAAGCACTTTGTCAATAGATTTTGTGCTATTATTTTGCGTTTCCTGCAAAAAAACATGAGGGTGTCTGCGTATCATTTTCTCGCATTCTTCGTTTATTATATCCTTTAGGTCAAATTCTCCTTCTTCCTTTGCAAGATCTGCGTGAAATACAATCTGCAGCAGCACATCGCCGAGTTCCTCTCTGAGGTTTGCCATATCCTTGTTGTTTATGGCTTCAACAACTTCATATGATTCTTCTATCATGCCTTTGCGCAGAGTCTCGTGCGTCTGAACTTTGTCCCACGGACATTCGCGTCTGAGGAGGGCAATAATTTCCGCAAGCCTTTCAATCGCATCTTTATTGTCCTTCCCGGAGTCCGTCAAATACAGATATTCTTCCCTGATACTCATAGTGTTACCTACTTTATAAATTTATCAATAATTTTTACGAGCTTATCCCCTTTCGGAAGTTTTGCAAGCTCTTCTTTGGTTATAGCTTTAATCATGAAAATCAGAACAACATATACCACCGCTCCGAGCGCAATTGCCAGAAGCGTGGAAATTGTATTGCTCGCCGTTATAAGAAACAGCAGCTTATATCCCGCAAATGCGGCTATTCCCATCAAAACAGATGCGAGTGCCGGTTTGAAATATGTCATCGAATAGTCAAACTTGATGTTTATGTCTTTTTTCAAGTATGCTGCATTCAGCGCCGTTGCTATCACATATGCCACAATGGTTCCGATCGGTCCGCCGTTTACGTTAATCGGCCGCAGTCCGACAAGCACATAGGTCAAAACGAGCTTCACAAGTGAGCCGATTGCAAGGTTTCTGACAGGAATCGTCTGTCTGTCTACACCTTGAAGTGCACCCGTAAGCGTCTGGAGTGCGGACATGAAAATAATTCCGATGCACATGATGCGAAGTGTCGGTACGGATGCGGTAGCTTCCGCAAGCTGACTCGGATACAAAAGATGCAGAATCGGTTCCGCAAGGGAAAACATGCCGACCGCACACGGAAAACTTATCAGCATCGCCGCTCTCATCCCGAGTTTGCTAGTTTCCTTGACATCGTCCAGGTTTCCGAGGCTGAACCCTGCCGCAATTGCAGGCACAAGGCTCATTACAACCGCTTGAGTGAACGCCTGTGGGAGGCCGATAAGTGAATTGCAGTATCCACCGAGTCTGCCCCACAGTACTTTTGATTCCACAAGGCTCCATCCGCTTGCCTGAAGTCTTCTCATGACAACTGCACTGTCTATGGTTTCCATCAAAGGAAGAATCGAAGCGCCGATCGTAATCGGAACCGCAATAATCAAAAGCCGTTTTACGATTGCCGCCGTGCTTTCGAGCCTTTCGTTTGATTTGTTTCTGTGTATTTTGCTTCTTATCGCCGGAAGGTTCAGAAGATAGATTCCTATCACTACGACAAGTCCTGCCACGGCTCCCGCCGTACACCCGAACGTAGCCCCGGCGTTTGTTGCTTCAAGACCCGTCGGAATCAGGTAGTATGCAAGCGAAAGCCCGACAACCACCCTGAAAAGCTGTTCAAAGAACTGAGACAGCGCCGTGGGATTCATATTTTGGCGTCCCTGAAAATATCCCCTGTATGCCGACATGATCGGAACGAAAAACAGGGATGGGGCGATTGCCTGAAGCGATAGACCGGTGCCCGGGTTTTTCAGCACGGTTTCCTCGATGAAGCCGGCTCCGAAATATACCATCATAAAGGAGACAAATCCGAATGCCGCCATGAGCCAAAGTGAGGTGTGGAATACCTTGTGCGCACCGCCGTAATTCTTCACGACCACCCTCTCGGATACCATTTTGGAAATTGCAACCGGGATTCCCGCTGTTGAAAGGGTCAGAAAGAATACATAAATCGGATATACCGAACTGTAATATGAAATTCCCTCTGCGCCGATCCAGTTGGTCAAAGGCAACCGGAAGAAAACCCCCATAACTTTGACCAAAATTCCGGCAATGCCCAAAATCGCAGCGCCTTTTAAAAATTTATTTCCTGCCATATATATTTAGCCTTTCTTAATAGCTTTGGTTTTCTTAAAGAGATTCCAATATCTTTCGTGTATGAATTTCTGCTTCTCTTACAGTTTTTTCTATATCAATCGTCATATACTCTCCGTTCTCATAAAGAATCTTTCCGTCCGCCATGGTAAGCAGAACATCCGTACCGGATGCAGAGTATACGAGATTGTTTTTCATGTCATGCACCGGATACATATTCGGTGTGTCGATGTCAAGAACTATGAGGTCGGCTTTAAACCCTTCCTTGATCAATCCGCAGTCTTCTCTTCCCTGTCCAAGCGCTCCTCCCCGCGTTGCGGCTCTTAACGTCTGCGTAGGTGTAACTGCGGTCGGGTCACGGTACATCATCTTGGAAGCCATGGCAAAAACCTTCATTTCCTCAAAGAAGTTCAGGCTGTTGTTGCTGGCAACACTGTCGGTTCCGATTGCGACATTGATATCTCTCTTAAGAAGTTCCGGCACATTGCACACCCCGCTCGCAAGTTTCATATTGCTTATCGGATTTGATGCAACCGTAACATTTTTTTCTTTCAGAACATCAAAATCGTCTCCCTCGACCCACACGCAATGAGCAGCCGTAGCCGGGATATCCAGTGCTCCCAGGCTGTCAAAATACTGAAGCGGTGTCAACGAATATTTGCGTTTGCACTCCACATGCTCGGACTCTGTTTCCGAAACGTGGATGTGCATTCTTGCTCCCACTTCTTTTCCATATAAGGAAACTTCTCTTACCGCGAGAGGATTCGATGTGTATTCGGCATGAATGCTCACATCCATTTTTATTCTTCCGTCTTCGGTATTATGATATGCTTCGAACGTTCTTTTCATTTCCTGCATGGAAGGCAGCTTCCACACATCTCCGTCTCCGAAGTTTACGATTGCTCTTGAAATATTGGCTTTCATCCCGGCTTCGGATGTTGCTCTGACCATGTCGTCTATGAAATAGTACATATCGCTTGTCGACACGATGCCAAAACGCATGGATTCGGCCATGGTAAGCAAGGTCGCCCAGTATACCGCCTCACCGGTGAGTTTGTCTTCGAACGGAAATATCTTCTTATTCAGCCAGTCCTGCAAGGCCATATTCTCTCCGTAGCCGCGCATGAGTGACATCGGTGAATGTCCGTGCGAATTGTAAAATCCGCTCATCAGCAGTCTGCCTCTGCCTTCGTACGTTCTTCCGTAATCCTTTTCCGGCGCTTCGGTACCGATATATTCTATGATACCTGCGTCCACACCGACATACATATTCTGTCTGACTTCAAAATTTTCATCAAGTATGCTTATGTTTTTAAAGAGCATTTTCTCCCCCTCAAATTGTCATTATATTAAAACAAAACATTTTATCTTATTAGTATAACACACATTGTGTGTTGTTTCCAAGAATAATAGGCAAAAAAAGAGCAACTATATTTTTTTCACAGGGTATATTTTCAATCTAATTACAGATACTATTTTTACCAGACAAAACGGAGGAAAACCAAATGAAAGCTACAGGTATCGTAAGAAGAATTGATGATTTGGGAAGAGTCGTTGTTCCGAAGGAAATCAGGCGTGTTCTCAGAATCAGGGAAGGTGACCCTTTGGAAATATACACAGGCAATTCCGGCGAGGTCATTCTCAAAAAATATTCACCCATAAGCGAACTCGGACAGTTCGCCGACGAATATGCGGAAAGTGTCTCTCAGGTTCTTGGAACAACCATCGTTGTTTCCGACACCGATCAGGTAATTTCAGCATGGGGCGCAGGCAAGAAAGAGTATGCAGACAAAAAAGTAGATAACGAGCTTGATAAAATCATTCAAAGCAAAAATCGCTACTTAAACGATTCAAAAATCGTGGTCCCCATTATTTCCCAGGGCGATCCGATCGGCTCTATTACTATCTTGCCGAAGAGCGGCAAGATTCTCGGTGATACGGAGCTTAAGGCAGCCGAAATCGGTGCGAACTTTCTCGCACGACAGATGGAAAACTGACTGCCGTTCTCTTGTCGTATATCCCGTCAAACTGCAAAAACGGCATGCGCTCTATTTCTGAACGCCTGCCGTTTTTTTATCTTCATATAATGTTTCGAGTAGTTCTATGCTGTCGGAAAGCATGTGTGTGCGGTCGGTGGAAAGCCTTATAAACGGCTGTGTTCCTCCGTGTACGAAAACTTTTCTTCCGAATTTTTCCGTCAGGTTGAAAAGTGCATATCCACTCAGAGGATTTTTCTCCGCAAAGTCAAACACGAGCTTAACCGCCGCATTGTCTTTTACGGTCAGTTTCTGTGCCGGAACCGTTTCCTTGGCTTCCGGGTGAATTCGGACAATCGAAAGTTCTCCCGCAAGGAAGCGCGCATGGGACACCTTCACGAGATTGATCGTCGCCTGCGGCACGTCGCCGAAACGGTCAAGCATTTCGTCGATGATTTCATCTTCATCCTCTTCGCTTCTGACTGATGCAATTTTCTTATACATGGAAAGCTTGAGGGATTCGTTTTCGATATACTGCTTCGGAATGTATGCAGATAGCGGAAATTCAATGCTTGCCTCTTCTTTATCTTCGTTTATGATTTCGCCTTGAAGTGCTCTGACTGCGTTGTCGATCATCTTGCAGTAAAGTTCATATCCGACGTTCATCATGTGCCCGTGCTGCGCAGTTCCGAGCATGTTGCCCGCACCTCTGATTTCGAGGTCACGCATCGCAACTTTGAAGCCTGCTCCGAATTCGGTGAACTCTCTGATTGCCTTGAGCCGCTTCTCGGAGACTTCCGTAAGGACTTTGTCCTTTTGGTACATCAGGTAAGCATAGGCGATTCTGTTTGATCGGCCGACTCTGCCTCGGAGCTGATAAAGCTGGGAAAGACCATATCGGTCTGAATCCATGATTATCATAGTGTTTGCGTTCGGGATGTCAATTCCTGATTCGATGATCGTCGTCGCCACAAGCACATTGCTTTCGCCGTTTATGAATCCGACCATCACATCTTCAAGCGCATGTTCGTTCATCTGGCCGTGTCCGACCGCAACGATAGCATCCGGCACGAGTTCCTCTATTTTTTCGGCGATTTTCTGGATGCCCTTTACGCGGTTGAATACGACATAGACCTGACCGCCTCGGCCGAGTTCCCGCTCGACGATGTCTCTTATGAGCATGTCATCCTGCTCGAGCACATAGGTCTGCACCGGGTAGCGTTCTTCCGGCGGTTCCTCAATTACGCTCATGTCCTTGATTCCCGTCATCGACATATTTAGGGTCCTCGGAATCGGGGTTGCCGAAAGTGTCAGAACATCCACGTTTTTCTTCATTTTTTTAATGCTTTCCTTGTCTTCCACTCCGAAGCGCTGTTCTTCGTCCACGACAAGGAGACCCAGGTCCTTGAACTTTATGTCCTTTGACAGAAGTCTGTGGGTGCCGATGATGAGGTCAATCTGCCCTTTTTCGAGTTCGCCGATAATTTTCTTTTGCTGCGCCGGAGTTCGGAATCTGGATAGGACTTCGACCTTAAACGGGAATTTCTCGAATCTTTCCTTCAGTGTGTAATAATGCTGGTTGGCGAGGATCGTCGTCGGCACAAGCACCGCTGCCTGTTTTCCGTCGGAAACACATTTAAAAAGTGCTCTTGCAGCAACCTCGGTTTTGCCGAAGCCTACATCTCCGCAAAGCAGTCGATCCATGGAAAACGGTTTTTCCATGTCACCTTTGATTTCCTCTACAGCCCTGAGTTGATCGCCCGTTTCCTCGTAAGGAAAGGCGTCTTCGAATTCTTTCTGCCAGACGGTATCCTGTGGAAAACTGTGCCCCGGCTGCATTTTGCGCTGTGCGTAGAGATCTATGAGATCCTTTGCCATTACCGCGATTGCGGCCTTTGCCTTTGCTTTGGTTGCTTTCCATTCTCCGCCGCTGAGTTTGTTTATCTTCGGCACGGCTCCGTCCGAGCCTATATATTTCTGAACGATATCCATCTGCTCCACGGGAACATAGAGCATATCGTTGCCTGCGTATTTTATTTTGATGTAATCTTTCTTTTCCCCTTGTACATTCAGCTGTTCTATGCCCACGAATTTACCAATGCCGTGGTTTTCGTGCACCACATAATCCCCCTCGCACATGTCGGTGAAAGACTGAATTTTGGAGCCTTTGTTTTTAAACTTTTTTCGCTTCGAGGTCTTGTGATTCGCAAAGATATCTGCCTCGCAGATATAGCAGAATTTTTCGCTTGGAAAATCAATTCCTGAGGTAAGGCTTCCCTTCTCGAAGTTCACATTCCCTTCCAGGCCGATCCGCTGCACGAATTCGCGGAGATTGTTTATGCGCTCCTCTGATGAGCATACGATTGTGATTCTGTAATCTTTCTTTGCGTATGCCTTGAGTTCGCTCTCGAGGACATTCATCTTGCCGCTGAACGAAAGCACCTGTCGGGTATTGAGGTTGTAAACCTTATCAAAGGTATCCGCACCTGCAATTCTCTTGGGGAAAGGCGTAAATACCGCAACATTCGGATATTTGTATGCGGTACGGAAATCGTTTTCGTCCGAGATTACGGAGATGTCTTTTGAGATTGCCTGACCCCTTGCAAGGAGAACTTTAAAGTCCTCTTTTAATTCGAGAGTCCTGTGGTTCAGCATTTCCTCGATTCTGTCGGGGTCATCAATCATCAGCATCCCATCGGTCATATAGTCCCACAGGTATTCCGTCTCATCATAAAAATAGCGGATGTAGTTTTCCAAAAGCTGAAGGTTTGAAACCTGTTCAATGTATTCGCAGATTTCCTCGCATGTATTCATCAGGTTCTGAGCAGTTTCTTCATCCTTCTTTGCCATTTCCTTTGCGGCGCGGGTATATTCGCTTCGAAGTTTTTTCGATGCCTTCTTAAAAACATCTTCGTCTGTTATGATCTGCTCCGCAGGATATATTTCAACGAATTTGAGGTTTTCGACCGAACGCTGGCTCTCCGTATCGAAGGTTCGGATCGAATCCACCTCGCTTCCGAAAAATTCAATTCTATATGGGTATTCCGCATCCGGTGTGAATACGTCCACGATGCCTCCGCGTATGCTGTACCCGCCTCTTGCATCAACGATTTCCATACGCTCATATCCGAGTTTGGCAAGACGCTTGTTAATCTCGGCGATTTCAATTTCGTCGCCAAGTTGTATTTTTAAAGAGGTTTCTTCAAAGAAACGATGTGGAGTAATCTTTTTAATGGCAGCCGAAACAGGCGCAATCACCACAACCGGTTTTCCGGTGCGCAGGGCTTTTAAGGCTTTTAATCTTTGTATGAGCAAATCGTGATCTTTTGCCGCATATCTCAGCAAGAACTGTTCTTCCGACGGAAGAACGATAATTTCTTTGTCCCTGACAAAAAAAGAAAGATCCAAGGCAAGTCTCTTCGCTCTCACATCCGTGGAAACGATGATAATGCTCTGATTCTTTTCTTTTGCGAGATAGGCACTGACCGGAGCTACACGGCTTTCGGATATTCCTGAAATGTTAATCATTTTTTTGTTCCTTCTTTGGCCTTATATTATACTCGTTCATCGCTTTCTCTATTCCCTTTTCGACGATGCATGCTGCAGCATCCGCTGCACGCGTAAGTGCATCTTCCAAAAGGTCTTTTTCTTTTTTTGTCACACCGCTTGTGACATAGTGAATCAAATCCACTTTGCTTTCACTTCCTATGCCCACCCGGATCCGCGGAAAGCCGTCCTCCTGTAGGAGATAGACGATATTTCGCATTCCGTTATGCGTTCCGGCGCTGCCTTTCTTGCGAAGCCGGATGGTTCCGGTCGGAATGTCGATGTCATCGTAAATCACAATGAGGTTTTCGATGTCTTCTTTGTAGAAATTCATCACCTCCATCACGCTTTGTCCGCTCAGATTCATATAAGTCTGCGGTTTGACAAGCAAAACCTTCTGGCCGGCGATTCTTCCCTCGCCGACCAAGGCTTTGAATTTAATTTTATCGACTTTGATGCCGTACTTCTCTGCAAGCAGGTCTACGGCTATGAATCCCATATTGTGACGGGTATTCTCGTATTTTTTTCCGGGATTGCCCAGACCTACGATTATATACATGAGATTACGGTCCTTTCCTTATATTTTTTTAATCAAACAGTACACTAATTGATCCGTTGGTAAATACTCTTGTCATTGCTTCTGCGAACAGAGGCGCTACGGACAGGAATGTCATCTTTTCAAGTTTCTTTTCTTCTGCAAGCGGAACGGTATTAAGCAGAACAAGTTCTTCGATTGCGGAGGCTTCAAGTCTTTCAACCGCAGGGCCGGAAAGAATCGGGTGCGTTGCTGCTGCAAATACGGCTTTTGCTCCCAAGTCTTTGATTGCGTTTGCGGCGTTGCAGATGGTTCCTGCCGTATCGATCATATCGTCAATAATGATGCAGTTCTTGCCGTCGATGTTACCGATGATATTCATGATTTCGCTCTTGTTCGGTTCCGGTCTTCTCTTATCGATAATCGCAATCGGGCAGTTGAGGAATTCCGCAAGATTTCTTGCTCTTGTAACGCTTCCGTGGTCAGGAGAAACGACAACGAGGTCTTCCATCTGTTTCTCTTTAAAATATTTCGCAATGATCGGCATTCCGAGAAGATGGTCAACCGGAATATCAAAGTATCCCTGAATCTGGTTTGCATGTAAATCCATGGTGAGGACTCTGTCAGCTCCGGCAGCCATGATTAAGTCCGCAACAAGTTTTGCTGTAATCGGGTCTCTTGCCTTTGCTTTTCTGTCCTGACGTGCATATCCGTAGTAAGGGATAATCGCATTGATTCTTCCCGCAGAAGCTCTCTTCATCGCATCGATCATGATAAGAAGCTCCATCAGGTTATCGTTTACGGGGCTGCAGGTTGACTGAATTATGTACACGTCAATGCCTCTTACCGATTCCCAAATGTTAACTGAAATTTCACCGTCGCTAAACTTGGTAACGGTCGCCTTTCCAAGTGGCTTGCCCATGATGTCTGCGATTTCCTTGGCTAATTCAATGTGCGAATTGCCCGTAAAAATTTTGTAGTCAGAAAATACTCCGCTTCTCACTGTTTTTTACCTCGTCTTTCTTTTTGTGTACTTTTGTTATTTTTTTCTCTTCAAAATCCCTTTTGCAGAAACCCATCCCTGTTTCTTTGTACCGCGTGCCCTTGCGATATAGAGGGCATCGCCTTCCACGTCTTCCGTAACGGTGCTTCCGGCTGCGATATAAGCGCCCTCACCCACATTGACCGGTGATACGAGGTTGCTGTTGCATCCGATAAACGCTCCGTCGGAAACCGTTGAGCGGTATTTGGCCGTTCCGTCGTAATTTACAAAAACCACGCCGCAGCCTAAGTTTACATCGCATCCCACATCTGAATCCCCTATATATGTGAGGTGCGCTGCTTTCGAGCCGTCTCCGAAGGTTGAGTTTTTGATTTCCACAAAATCTCCGACCTTGCAGTTTGCTCCGACCCTGCTTCCGGGCCGCATATATGCGAAAGGACCGACTTTCGTTCCTTCACCTATCGTGCTTTCCACTATGACGGAATTTTCGATTTCAACTCCGCCGGCAACTTCGGAATCGGTAATTCTGGTGTTCTGTCTGATTACACAGTTCTCTCCGATTCTTGTATTCCCTTCCAGTGTAACGCAAGGACCGATTACGGTTCCTGCGCCGATTTCCACGCTTTCATCGATATAGGCAGAGGATGCATCCACAAATTTCACTCCTGCCTGCATATGTTTGAGCACGGTGTTCATGCGTGCTTCCACTGACTTGCTGTATGCTTCGAGCAAAGCATTTCTTTCTTTTTCGTCCATGATTCTCCCCTACTTTTCCAAAAGCATTTCGCCTACTTTGTAAATGTCTCCTGCACCCATTGTAATCACCATGTCACCCGGCTGTGCATTTCGGTCCACATAATCGGCAATCGCATCAAAGCTTTCCATAAACAGAACTTCCTTATTCGGATGCGTTTGCTGAATACGCTCTGCGAGCTGCGCGGATGAAATTTTGTAGATATTCTTCTCTCTTGCTGCATATATTTCCGCAAGAATGAGTTTGTCGGCTTTGTTAAAGGCCTCTGCAAAGTCATCAAAGAGAGCCATCGTTCTCGTATAAGTATGCGGCTGGAAAAGACACCACAGTTTGTTGTGAGGAACGTTCTGCGATGCGTCCAAAGTCGCCTTAATCTCTGTCGGGTGATGTGCATAGTCATCCACGATTTTAACACCCTTGGAAGTCGTTCCGACGATGTCGAACCTTCTCTGCGTTCCGTGGTAGCTTTCCAATGTCTCCTTTATGATTTCGCTGTCCACACCCAGTGTATGTCCGCAGGCATACGCTGCAAGTGCGTTCAGAATATTATGCTCTCCCGGAATTCTAAGCTGCACCCGGTTCAGTTTCTCCCCTTTGTGAAAAACATCAAAGGACGGCATTCCGTTTTCGTCGAACAAAATATTTTTCGCACAGTAGTCGCAATTTTCGTTCAAGCCAAAAGTTACAACATTGTCGAGTCCCTGGATGACGCGGTTGACAAACGGATTCGCATCATAGGCAATAATCGTTCCCGCTTCCGGCACCAGATGTGCGAAGCGGTCGAAGGAGCTGACAATATGGTCAATATCCTTGAAATAGTCCAAATGATCCGAATCGATATTCAGAATAATTTCCATCTTCGGTTTCAGGCTCAGGAAGCTGTCCATGTATTCACACGCCTCGGTTACAAAATACGGACTGTCCCCGACCTTCACATTGCCGCCGATTTCGGAGAGATTCCCTCCAACCAGAATTGTCGGTGAAAGTTTCGCATGATCGAGGATCAAAGATACCATCGAAGTCGTTGTCGTTTTTCCGTGTGTCCCCGAAATTGCAATGCTGTTCTTGTATTCATCCATCAGGAGTCCCAGCATCTCTGCGCGGCTCATCACAGGAATTCCTCTCTCCTGCGCGCGCACAAGTTCCGGGTTGTCTTTGCCGACCGCTGCCGAGTATACAAGCAGATCCGCATTTTCCACATTCTCGGCTCTGTGACCGATAAAGATTCTCGCGCCTGCCTTGGCAAGTTTATCCGTCATCTCGGACTCTTTCATATCCGAGCCGGACACACTGTACCCTCTGGACAGCAAAATCTCTGCAATGGCAGAGAGACCGATCCCTCCGATGCCTATGCAGTGTATGTTTCTGTATTTATTTAAATCCAGCATAAAAAGCCTCCAAATTTCGTGTCAGTCTTATACGTATATTAGTATAACACAAATTCTCCGTTTGTTATATACTAAATAGCAAAAAAAATGAAAAAGCCAAGGCACTGACTTTTCTCTGTGCTTGGCATTCTTATTTTCGTTTTGCGGTTGGTTTTCCCTTTCCCGCTTCGTGTCTGAGTACACGGATATCCGGGTTTTGCTCTTTTGCGTATTTACAAATGGCATTCACCTCGCTGCGTTTAAAGAACAGCGCTTTTTCGAGGCTGCTGTAACCGATGTGCAGACGCACATACTCATCATCTCCGCGGTCTTCAATTACAATGGAATTAATGTCTTCCCACGCAAAAAAATCGTACTGCGTCGTGATCTGCATGTTATAGAAGATTTCAAGTCCGCGACAGGTGATCGCGGCATCCTTCACCGTTACCATCGTGATGGAATAAAGGATTGAAAAAATCATCGAAATCACCGCAAGCGGCAGGTTTCTGTCAAAGGAGGAAACTCCGAAGAGCAGTAAAACAACCACCAAAACCCATCCTCCGATTTTTACCCATTTTTTCCGCGGTTTGTTTGCACGTGCCGTATAAATCGGCGGCGGCAGGGAATCCCAAGGGAGCATTTTTTTCATAACTATGACTTCCTTTCTTAAAAGGGGCGCGTCAGTTTCCCGGCGCGCCCGAATTTTGCTGAAAATTAAGCGTTAATCTTCGGAGCCTTGCCTTCTGCACGGCGTGCTTCCAGGCATTCCAAAGCTTTACGGTGTGCTTCTTCAGGAGCTCCCGCAGCTTTGCCTTTGCGTGTCTTTCCAAGCAGATTCGTGTAAGAACCGTCTGCCCAGAAAATGTTACGTCCAAGCAATGCTGTTATGTATGCGTAAATCGGATTGATGAGATTTACGAATGCATATGGGAAGAATACGAGCGGGCTCATTCCGAGTACGCCGGTCTGGTATGCACCGCATCCTGTCCAAGGGAACATAACCGCCCAAAGAGTACCGGCATCTTCCAGAGTACGGGAAAGCATGTTGCGTCCAAGTCCGAGTTCATCAAATTTATCAGCATAAATCGGAGCCGGAACACCGATTCCGAGGAACTGGTCACACATTGTTGCATCACAGAAGATGGATGTAAGAAGTGTTGCCAGAATCAAGCTTCCGACAGATTTAATCTTGTGCTTGAGGCCGCCGAACAGACGCTCAATGCATCCACAGCGTTCCAGTGCACCGCCGTAAGCGAGTGCAACGAGAATCAGGTTGATGGTCCACATCGTTCCATTCATACCGCCTGCTTTGCCTAAGATGGAGTCTGCAACTTCATTTCCTGTTTCTACTTCAATACCGTAGTGCAGCATGTTGAATATATCACCCAGCGCACGGCTTCCATAGATATCAACCGGCTGGAAGATAATCATGAAAAGCGTCGCAACTGCAACAGAAACGGCAATACCCACAAGTCCGGGCACGCGGAGAATACACATAATGATTACGACAACAATCGGAATCAGCAGGATTGGGCTGATATTGAATGCGCTTCCGAATGCTTCCTGAATGTTTGCAGCAACCGTCGGATCGTAAGCACTTTCGTCGATATTCAGACCAAGAACCGTGTAAAGCACAAGTGCGATAATCATCGTCGGTCCGGTCGTCGAAACCATTGCGGTTACGTGATCAAATAAACCTGTTTCGGCAACAGCCGCAGCAAGGTTTGTCGTATCGGACAGCGGGGAAAATTTATCTCCTACGTATGCGCCGGAGATGATCATGCCTGCTGTGATTGCCGGATTGATGCCAAGGCCGGCACCAATACCAAGGAACGCAAGACCGATAGTCGCTGTAGTTGTCCAAGAGGAACCGCAGGCAAGACCTACGATTGCACAAAGGATACATCCGATTGGAAGGAAAAGCTTCGGCGTGAGCAGATCAAGTCCATATACGATAAGCGACGGAATCGCTCCGGAAGCCATGAAGCTGGATACCAGGAAACCAACCGTGCAAAGGATCAGAACTGCTTCCATGGAAGCGCTCAGACGGTCAATCATTCCCGTAAGCATTTCCTTAAAGCTGTGTCCGCAGGAAACACCTACAATACAAGCGACGATAATTGAGAGTACCAACGGCATGTGTGCGTCGTGGTAGCCGGATTCCGATCCGCCGAGGAAGCAATAAAGCATCAGGGCAATCATTACAACAATCGGAATCAATGCCACGATGAAGCTTGGCTGCCGTGGCGTTCTTTTTTCGTTAGTCATAAATTAATACCTCACTTTAGTTTAATAAATTGTTAAAGTCATATGACGGTATTCTATCACAGCTTAAATATAAAAGCAAGCAAATTCTGCGACATGCAGCATAACATTTCTTTTGTTGACAAAAAAACAAAAAATAAATATAATATTCTATATATACTGAATAATTGGAGGATTTTCTTATGAAACGTACGGAAAGAATCGGCGCAATTATTAAAATACTAACGGATACACCGAACAAAAGTTACACCTTGCAATATTTTTGCGATTTGTTCGGAGCTGCAAAATCAAGCATCAGTGAAGATATAAAATCCGCGAGTGAGGCACTGCGATTTACCGGCGGCGGATACCTCGAAACATCTGCCGGGGCAAAAGGCGGCGTAAAGTTTGTTCCGGATATATCCGATGAAGCGGTAAAAGCTCTTCAGAAAGAATTCTGTGAAAGATTGTCCGATCCCGGGAGAATCCTGGGCGGGAATTTTATTTATACTTCCGACTTGTTTTACGATTCTCAGCTTATTCAGCAGCTCGCCTGCGTTTTCGCACGCAAGTTCAGGGACTGCGGTGCAGACTATGTCGCTACCGTTGAAACAAAAGGCATCCCGCTTGCTTCCCGTGTCGCACATCTGATGAATATTCCTTTGGTCGTTGTCCGTAGAGAAGCGAAAGTCTCGGAAGGCTCAACAGTGAGCATCAACTATTTCAGCGGCTCGTATGACAGGATTCAGCGCATGTCGATGTCAAAACGTGCGATTGCAAGCGGCAGCAGAGTTCTCATTATTGATGATTTTATGCGCGGAGGCGGCAGCGTTATCGGAATCTCCGAGATGACGGCAGAGTTTAATGCCTCTGTGGTCGGCGTAGGTGTTGCCATCGCGTCACTCAAGCCTGAGCAAAAAAAAGTGGACGACTATACATGCCTTGTATATATCGACGATATTCCGACCGATGGAAAGGAAATCCCTCTTAAACCAAGCGAAAACATTTTCTGAGAAATGAAAGTGCAGTACCCTCTTCATTGCTTTAATGTATAGATTTTGTATATTCTTTGTATGAAATTCTATCATTTGGAAAATTATGTTGTAACTTTTTTAACAATGTAATATAATATAAGTTAAGCATAAGCGCTGAAAACTATGCTGGAAAGGTGGTACAAAATGAACATTACAGATGTCAGACTCAGAAAGGTCGGCGAAGAAGGGAAATTAAAAGCTATAGCTTCTGTTACATTTGATGATGAATTTGTAGTTCACGACATTAAAGTGATTGACGGTCAGAACGGTTTATTCATCGCTATGCCAAGCAGGAAAATCGGGAACGGGGAGTTTAGAGATGTCGCTCACCCTCTTTCATCGGAAACACGCAACAAGATCAGAGATGCCATTTTCGAAGAATATGAAAAGGCCCCTGCTCCTGAAGCAGATATCGAACCTGCAGTTTAATTGGTTAAAACGAACTTATACTTTAAAACCCGCCTTGCGGCGGGTTTTTCATTTCGTCTTATGCGAATTCAACGCGAATCATATTTGTCTTGCCCGTTATATCGAGCGGAACTCCGGCACTTATTACGACCTTGTCGCCGGAAGCAAGCAAACCGACTTTGCGCCCCTCTTCCAGGCAGCGGTAAACAAGGACATCCACATTCTGAAGATTCTCGACCATGAGCGGATATACGCCCCAGATGAGTGCCATCTGATGATAAGTTTTTTCGTGCGGAGTAGCTGCAATCAGCATCGTAGCCGGGCGGAACTTGCTCATCCTGAGCGCGGTGTATCCGGATTTGGTGATGCTCATGATTGCTTTTGCATTTATATCGCGCGCGAGCGTACATGCCGCATGTCCCACGGCATTTGTCGTATCGGAGGAATCCATCTCGTACCACATATTGCCTCCCGGCAGGAATCTCGGGTCATCCTGCTCCGCCTGCATTGCAATCTTTGCCATCGCCGCAACCGCCTCCACAGGATACGCACCCATTGCGGTTTCTCCCGAAAGCATTACCGCAGAGCTTCCGTCAAACACGGCATTCGCCACATCCGTGATTTCCGCACGCGTCGGAAGCGGACTTTTTATCATGGACTCCAACATCTGTGTTGCGGTGATTACGATTTTTCCGCTCTGCTGGCAGCGCTTGATAAATCTTTTCTGAATCCCCGGAAGCCTTGCAAAATTCACTTCCACTCCCATATCGCCTCTTGCAACCATTATACCGTCGGAAGCCTCCAGAATTTCCTCGAAATTATCAATTCCTTCTATATTTTCAATTTTCGAAATAATTTTAATATCACCGCCGCCGTTTTCGGTCAGAAATTTCCGCAATGCAATTACATCATCGGCTCTTCTTACAAAAGACGCCGCGACATAATCCACATCCTTTTTGATTCCGAAAAGCAGGTCTTCTCTGTCTACCGGGCTTAGATATTCCATGGAAAGCGCAACATTCGGTACGTTGATTCCCTTGTGATTGCTGATTTCCCCGCCGATTATGACTTTACATGCAATTTCTGTCTGCGTGGTTTCGATAACCTTCAGTCTGAGTTTGCCGTCATCGATAAGAACTTCGTCTCCTTCTTTGAGTTCCTGCGGCAGACTCTTGTAAGTCACCGACGTACGGGAAGCATCCCCCATGATTTCTTCGGTCGTCAAAGTGAAGGTTTCGCCCGCTTGGAGAACGGCCTTGCCTCCCTCGAAATCCCTTGTTCTTATCTCCGGTCCTTTCGTATCGAGCATGACAGCCGCCGACATTTCGAGTCCGTCACGCACTTTTCGGAAAAGGTCAATGGTCTTTCCGTGTTCTTCTCTGTCGCCATGCGAAAAATTCACTCGTGCAACATCCATCCCCTCTTTGAGCATTTTCTTTATCGTCTCTTCGTTGATGGAAGCCGGACCCAAAGTACAGATTATTTTTGTTTTTCTCATGGCATATTCCTCCGTTCATGAATTTACTTTCCTGCTAACAATATCTGCTTCTATTCTACCCCATATGCAAAAATAATGCAATCAGCCTATTGCCGATTTTGCGCAAAATGGTATATACTTCTATATGTATACGACAAACGTCGTAAAATATGGGACATACGAGGATATTGTATTATGAAAGATGAAAACATGAACAAAAGATTACGAAACGAATGTGCATTTTCCCTTATCTGCTCTGCGGAAGATGCTGCAAATATGATTGAAGACGGCATGGCTGTCGGAATCAGCGGTTTTACCAATGCAGGTTATCCGAAAGCGGTTCCTCATGCTCTTGCCGAGCAGGCAAAGGCAGGAAGAAAAGTTAAAATCGACCTCTATTCCGGCGCTTCCGTCGGCCCTGAAGTGGACACGGAACTTACCGAAGCCGGTGTTATAGGAAAGCGGATTCCTTATCAGACCAATTCCGTTCTGAGAAAATCCATCAACGCAGGCGATGTCGGCTATATCGACATGCACCTCGGCCGCTCTCCTGAATTTGTCGCAGCCGGTCATGTCAGAAAACCTGATATCGCTCTGGTCGAGGCTCTCGCGATTACAGAAAACGGAGACCTTGTTCCTACAACCTCCGTTGGCAATACGCCTGCCTATGTTGCAGAGGCAGATGCTGTCATCGTTGAAATCGCGATGGCGAAACCGCTGGAACTGGAAGGAATGGCCGATGTATACATGTGTGAAAAGCCGCCCCTCAGGCAGCCGATTCCGCTCACGCATCCGGGAGAGCGTATCGGAACGCCTTACATAAAATGCGGCTGGGATAAAATCAAGGCTATCGTCCTTTCCGACAAGACTGACCTCACCCGCCCGCTTGCCGCAATTTCCGAGGATTCGAAGAAAATCGGCGAAAACATTATCAAGTTCTTCGAGAACGAAGTTGCTGAAGGCCGTCTCGGTAAGTCGCTTCTTCCGATTCAGTCCGGTGTCGGCTCGGTTGCGAATGCCGTGCTCTACGGACTGCGTGATTCGGAGTTTGAAGACCTGACCTGCTATACAGAAGTGATTCAGGACTCCATGCTCGACCTCGTAAAATGCGGAAAAGCCTCCGTGGCTTCCTGCACGGCTCTTGCACCTTCTCCGGAAGCGCAGGTTGAATTCTTTAAAGATATTGATTTTTATAAAGAGCATATCATTTTCCGCCCACAGGAAATTTCCAATTCCATCGAGGTTTCACACAGGCTCGGTCTGATTGCCATGAATACCGCACTTGAAGTCGATATTTACGGAAATGTCAACTCGACGCATGTGCAGGGCAAGAAAATAATGAACGGCATCGGCGGCTCGGGCGACTTCTCGCGCTCCGCATCGCTTGTCATCTTTACAACCTCATCGGTTGCAAAGGACGGCGCGATTTCTTCCATCGTTCCGATGTGTCCGCATGTGGATCACACCGAGCATGAAGTCATGGTCATCGTAACCGAGCAGGGCTATGCGGATCTTCGCGGCCTGACTCCGAAGGAAAGAGCTGTCGCGATCATTGAAAACTGTGCGCACCCGGATTATCGGGATGCTCTCATGGACTACTTTAACAGAGCATGTGCCGAGGCTCCTTGCCAGACGCCGCACATCCTCGATGAAGCCCTGTCGTGGCACTCGAGGTTTGAAAAGACCGGCAGCATGAAATAGCATACGCCAAAAAGACAAGAGTGCAGAACCGTTTGTATTTTCGGCTACGCACTCTTTTTTCGATCGTTTTATTCGTTTTCGTTTTCTTCCGGTTCTCTATTTGTTCAGTAGGAAGATGCCGACTAAGCAGACCGCGATACCCGCTAGCTTCGTTCCGGTCAGCGGTTCTTTGTAAACCATCACGCCGACGACCAGCAGCGCAATGGCGACAAAGATCGCCTGCACGATGTTGCCGACCGAAACTTCCCAGCCGACTTTATACATAAAGATCGCGCCGACTTCCAGTCCGACCACTGCCAGGCCCAGCACGAACGGCGTCCAGTTCAGACCCGCGATCTGCGTGCTCAGACTCTCCCCGTTTCCGATCGTCAGATAAAGTACGATAAGCCAATCGGCCAATAGTATGCAAGCATTCTGAATTCCCCCTCTCTTGCAAAAAAACGGATCTCTAAGCAAGGATCTCAACCTGCGGATCTTCGGCTGACGCGACATACCGGCGAACCGTTCCGCCGAGTTCTTTCTGAATTTCCTGTGCCAGCGCGTCCAGCGCTTCTTCCAGGACCGCATCCGCTTCTTCTCCGCCGACCGTTTCAATGATCATAAGGGCGTTGGTCGTTTCCTCCGTGAGCATCGTTCTGACCGACTCACGCCAGTTCCAACAGCGGCAGATCGCACCCGCTTTATCCTTGTACACGACTTCACCCGGATACGGCGGCTCGCTCTTATCCGAACCGTAGGTCACAAATTCTTCGCTGCCGTTTGCCAGTGTCAGATGCACATCTCCGTCAAACTTATCGATGTCTTCCCCTCCGATCGGCACGCCGTACGTCAGTGAAATCCCGTTGTAGATATCGACCAGCGGAATGATGCTGCCGATCTCGTTTCCGTTGAAAACACGTTTGAGCATAGCCTCAATGGAGCAGCGGGCACCTTTCTTTGTCTTGAACTTGCGAAACGCTTCTCTCCAGGTTGCGATGACCGGATTTGCCGTAAATTCCAGATTGGCGATATGCTTTTTGCAGGCCTGCATGGCTTCAGCAAGATAAGGCATATATCTGTTCTCATCCTTCACTTTGCCGTCGATGCCCTCACATACCAGAATCCCGATCTTTGCCTGTGGAAAAAGATCTGTAAAATCTTTGTCCATGATAAATTTTTTCATCTTCTTGTCCTCCTCATCTGTGATCTTTCTTGTCTGCGATCTTTCTCTGCGGTCGTCCTTTTGATCTTTCTCTGCAGTCGTCCTTTTGATCGCTCTCTGCGGTCGTCCCTTGCGGTCGCTCTCTGCCCCCCGCCGTGAGCCGTTGTACCACTCGCCGCGCGGAGAGACGCCTAAACAAAAAGCGCCGCATTCCGCATCTTCAATGGCCTAACGATACGAAATCCGGCGCTGCTTTTTTTCAGCGTCCTCACCCGGCGGCGAGATCATTCCTTATTATGTAGGAAATATCGTTACGATCTTTCCGGAATAATGACAAAAGCGCCTTGCGGAGCGTCGCTCATAAGTGAGCGACATGTGTGCATAGAAATCTTTGATTTCGTTATGCACACTTTTGTCCTTTACAGCAAGATTTATAGCACAAATCCGCTTCCTTGTCAACAGGTTTTCCGATCCGCGCCGAACCAAGATACTGTCTTGTGCCCGAAGATCTTAGCGCCCTTCAGGTAGCCGGACTTGATATCCATATCCGCGTGACCCGGATCGAATTCATAGAAGGTCGTTGGCCATACGACCGTGTCCCCCTCGCTCTTCAGCTTGTACACTTCCTCGACACACTGAATGACAGGCTGCATCTCGATGACCTGCATGATGTCCTCTTTGCTGAGTATTTTGACGTTAAACATAATTGCTCATTTCTTTTACGCTCAGGCCACCTCCTGCATGCGGCAAGCCGCAATGCATGCACAGCCCGATCCTTGTGAAAACAAAAAGCACCAAACCGGATTCCTCTGCTGAATTATTTTCCGAACAGCGCCATGCGCCCGATCCGCGCAAAGGCTTCTTCGATGACGGCCTTGTCTACCGTGCAGGCCATGCGCAGATAGCCCTCGCCGCAGGCGCCGAACGCATTGCCCGGCAGCATTAAAACATGTGCTTCCTGCAGGATACGCGCGGCGACCTCTTCAGAGGTCAATCCGGTTTTTTTGATATTGATGAACAGATAAAAACTGCCCTTTGGCGGATAGATCACATGCATCTTCGGGATCCGGTTGATGCACGCCGCCGCAAAAAACATGCGCTCCCGGAACGTCTCCACCAGCGCGGGCTGGACTTCCTCCCGATGCTGCAGCGCGTACAAAGCAGCGCGCTGCGACATGGACGGCGCCGTAAACACCACGTTCTCATTGATCTGCTGCACGACACGGATGATCGGCTGCGGCGCAACGATGCATCCGACCCGCCAGCCTGTCATCACAAAGTCCTTCGAAAAGCTGTTCAGCGTGATCGTGCGCTCCGCCATGCCCGGCAGGCTCGCGAACGGCACAAACGGGTGTTGGTAACTGTACACCGTATAGATCTCATCGCTGATGACGATCAGATCATAAGCTTCGGCAATGCGCGCGATCTCCCGCATGGTTTCTGTCGTTAAGCAGTTTCCGGTCGGGTTGTTTGGTGAATTGATGACCAGCGCCTTGGTCCGCTCGGTGATCAGGTTTTCGAGCCTTTCAACATTCACCTGAAAGTCTTCCTCCTCATAGGTCGCCAGTTCCACCGGAATGCCGCGCGCCAGCTCCACCTGCTGCGGATACGGCGTGAAATACGGCGCCTGCAGGATCACCTCGTCACCGTCGTCGAGAATGGCTTCCAATGCCAGATACATGCCCAGACAAGCCGAAGCCGTCACAAATACCTCTTCGTCGCGCACCGGCATACCGAAATTCTTTTCATAATAGCGGCAGATCTCTGCCCGCAGCTCCGGGTCGCCGCGAAAATCTGTGTATTTGGTGTGTCCGGCCTTCGCATCGCGGAACGCTGCTTCGATGATCGGCTCCGGCGTAGTCATATCCGGATCACCCAAGCTCAGATTGATTACATCGTCAAAGCTTTTCGCCATCTCATCCGACTGTCCCATGGCCGTGGACTGATCTTTCCAATATCGTTTGGCAATAAATTTATGTTTCATCGCCCGCTCTCCTTATTGTCACATTTTGTCTGCATACTTTTGCCCGCATGTCTGCACACGTTTACCGGTATGCTCTAGTTCTCTCTTAAAAATTCCGCGAATTTTTCCAGTCCCTGCGCCAGCAGCTTGGAGTCGAACGCGTAACCGATTCGTACGCAGCCCTCCATCTCGAAACAGGAACCCGGCGTAAACAGCAGTCCCTTTTCGCGGATCAGTCGAACGCACAATTCATACGATGGAATATCCTTGTCATAATATACCAGCGCAGTTGTACCGGCAACCGGTTTTATATAATGCACGCCTTCTGTCTCCTGCACCCATTTATCGAGAATTTCACGATTTTTCAAAAGAATCTCTCGATTCCGCGCGAAGATCTTTTCCTTATGCGCCAGTGCCATGCTTGCCAGCATATCATCCAGCACACCGCAGCTGATCGTATCGTAATCTCTGCGCTCGTGAATTTGATCAATCACATCTGTATCGCGTGTTGCAATCCATCCCATACGAAGTCCCGCAAGTGAGAAAATCTTCGACATGCTGCCCACCGAAATTCCTTTTTCGTAAAGATCGACAATCGAATGCATATAGCTGCCATCCTCGGAAATCCCTCTGTAAACCTCGTCACAAAGGACATAGGCATCCACACTTTTTGCGATTTCGACCACGGCCTGCATTTCTTCTTTCGGTATCCAAGAACCGGTTGGGTTATCCGGATTGTTGAGCGTAATCATCTTCGTGTTTTCATCCACTAATGACTTAAGCTCCTCGATATCCGGAAGGAAATTGTTCTCCGGTCGAAGCTGCAGAATCCGCACCTCTGCACCGATTGATTCCGGAATTGAATAGTGCTGCTGATAGGTAGGCATAACGCAGACCATGTTGTCACTTGCTTCAATCAATGTTGTAATGACTTGATTATTGGCACCGACTGCACCATGTGTCGGCACCACATTTTCCGGTTTCAGCTTTTCATAAAGTCCTGCAACGCCTGCCAAATATTGTGGTGAGCCGAAAATATGACTGTATGTCAGACGCGTATCCTTTAGTCTCTCGAAAAATCTATCCGGTTTCTCGCCGCACAAAGACAAAAGTTCTCCGACGGTCAAAGAGTCTATACAGGTCTCGCCTAAATTATATACCGCATCGTCTTCAAAGTCATTCATCCAACGTTCTACTTTAAAAGTTTTAATTTTCATTTTGTAAACCGCCTTTCTTACTGTATTTTGCCAGTTTCCAATTATAATTCAATACATTGCCCGATTTTTTTCGTTTCAGCTTCCTGCAGTGCAAGCATGCCGGTGAGCAAATCCAGCAGAGCTGTTCCGGTTGCGTCGAATACCGTAATTTGCTCCTCGCTTTCCCTTCCGATTGCTTTTCCGGTCAAAATGTCTCCGATTTCTCCTGCGATGTCTTCTTTTTTCAAAATGCCTTGCGCCACAGGTATTTCAATTTCTCCGACATTGATGCATTGCGGAATATCATCTGCAAAGACTCTTGCATTTGCAAAAATTTCAGGGTCAATTTCCTCTTTTCCGCTCATATCCGCACCGATACAGCTGAAATGCGTGCCCGGCTGTACCCATTCTTTCTTTACAATCGGAATTCTTGAAGGGGTCACTGTAATGACAATGTCGCTCATGCCGACAGCTTCTTCAATGTCCTTAATCGCAGTAAACTTTGCAGTCACCTTTTCCATACCGAAATTTTTATGTAATTTCTCTTCAATCTGAGCGGTAAATTTTTCTGCAAGAGCGTAATCAACACCGTCGTAAATCATCACTTCCTCAAGCTGCGGGAAACATTGCAGAGTTGCTGCAACCTGAAATTCCGCAATATGTCCGGCTCCGACAACCAAAAGCTTTTTGGAATTCTTTCTTGCCAAAAGCTTGGCTCCGATTGCTCCGGCAGCTCCCGTACGCATTCCTGTAATATGCGAGCCATCCAAAATACCGATCGGTGCACCGGTACCGGCATCAAAAATCATTACGGTTCCGATTAATGCAGGCAGGTTTTTCTTGACATTATCCCCGAACCAGGAAACAAGTTTCAGCCCAAAAATATTGCTGCTTTTGAGCCATCCGGATTTAATGTCCATGTCCGCCGCGCCGGGCTGAAATTCATGAAAAACCAGCGGAAACACCTCTGTGTCTCCTGCCGACTTTGCGCGATACACCTCTTCAACAGTTTTGATAACTTCTTTCATGTCCAACACTTTTTTTGTGTCTTCTTGATTTAAAACCTTTACTTGAAACATACAAATCCTCCTTATCCTATTATGAAGCGTTGATTGACTTTCTGTCTTCATTTTACTTTCCTTTTTCTCGGCATTTTTTGTAAATTTGAAAAAATTCGCACCTATTTTTTGTATTTTTCTAAATCGTTCTCGCGCATTCTGTGTTACAATAAAGACAAGGAGGTGTTTTTATGGCTCTAACGATTAAAGATATTCTTCAGCTTCACAGCTTAAAGAACATGGAAGTTATTTCGGGATATCAGGGACTTCTTCATTATGTCTCGTCAGCCGGAATCGCAGATTATGAGTTCTGTGCCGACCTTGATTATCCACGGGAAAATGCTTTTGAAAAAGGAAGTTTCGTCCTTTCCAGCCTTTTATTTGCAAAAGAAAAGCCCGCACTTATTTTGCCGGCAGTTAAGCAGCTTTTTGAGGCGGGTGTATCTGCGCTTGCGTATAAGACAGTTATTTTTCAGGATTTACCGGAGGAAGTGATTTCCTTTTCCAACGAAAACGATTTTCCAATCTTTCGCTTCGGAACCGATGTGTATTTTGAAAATATAATATTTGAAATTACGGATGCCATTCGTTTAGACGATACAAATCTTCTGACAGAAATAAACATCAAAAGAATGATTGATAATGATTTTTCAAAATCTCAGGTTTATTTTTTCAGCAAAAACATTTCACTCAGCTTTAAAGAATATTCCATGGGGGTTTATATCAAAAGTTCCGCTGACAGCTTTCGTTTGAACCTGGATCGCTATTATAAGAATTTCTATTTAAATCGGAATTTAAATGATAAGGCACTGCTTTGCAAATATGAAGATGGTTTGTTTGCCATCCTCACATCTCATCAAAATAATGTCAAATTGTTTCAAATTATTTTATCGGATTTACTGAATTTTCTGGCACTCAATGCGAATGAAATTTTTGTAAACTGCAGCAATATTCATCGTTCATATGAATCTCTCGATTTATGCTTTCGAGAAAGTTATCATACACATACTGCCTCACTTGCAGAAAATCGGAATTTTTCTTCATACTCGGCAATCGGAATATATCAGTATTTGATTCCGCTGCAAAACGAGCAAATCATGCAAAGCTATATGGATTCTCTGATTAAACCACTTCTGAGCAAGCCCGAATATTTTGAAACCGTCAAGCAGCTTGTTCTTCATGGCGGAGATGCCTTGCAGACAGCGGATTGTTTTGACTGTCATCAAAACACAATTCGATACCGCATGAATAAAATTAAAGCCCTGCTTGGTCTCGAATCGGAAACCGAGCAGGACTTCTATGCTATACTTACCTCCGCAATGCGGCTGTACTTATTAAAGAGTTTAAAATAGAAAAATGGCGGCATTGTGCACCACCTCACGCTTTTACATATGTATTTTGCTTATATTCTCTGCAAAATTCATATTTATAATACATTTTTTATAAATTATGTCAACAATGACTTCTCAAGGCACACGAGATGCACCCCCGCGATTCCGTTAAATTCGCAGTCCACAACGCCGATTTCCTTATAGCCTAAACGCGCATAAAGCCTGCGCGCCGCGGCGTTTTTCTCATTCGTGTCCATACGCAGGTACGGGCAATCCTGCTCTAAGGCATATTTTTCATAAAAGTCCACAAACGCACTTCCGTATCCGCATCCGCTGCTCTTCGGCTCAACTACAAGGGTATGCAGCACCATGATTTGGTCTTCCTGCGCATCGCTGTATTCCCAGTCTGCATTTGCATACTCCGGCACTTGTATTCTGTTAATTCTTGCCGCCGCCTGCACCACGCCTTCATCTTCCAGCACAAACAGTTCATCTGCGCGCAAGGCTTCTTCTGCAGTTGCCGCTGTAGGGTAAATTCCGCGCACCCAGCCGATGACCGTTCTACCGCTCTCCTCTTCTGTAAGAATATGGTCGTAAATCTGTGCAATCTGCGAGATGTCATCTTTTGTTCCTTTTCTGAATATATACATGATTTTCCTCGCTTTCTGTTGATGTATTTTTTTCTGATGTCTTAAATACTATATTCTATTAAATTCTCCATGCGGCATCCGAGCACTTGCGACAGCCTATGAACAGTCTCAAATTTTGCTTTGTTGATGTCCTTATTGCGTTGCTCGTACATTTGTATAGAGCGCAATGTTATGCCGGAAACCTCGGCAAGCTGTTTTTGGCTGTAGCCTGCAAGTTTCCGGTAAAACTGCAGACGGGTCGGTTCGTTCTCCTGTTTTTTTGAAATAATTTCGTCCAAAGCAGTCACAAATTTTGATTCCGGTGCCTCATGCAAAGGATGATACATCTCTATAATCTCCGCAATCGAAATATATCGGTAAATATTTGAAAACGGCCGTCCGGACTGCCACTGATAGTATGCAAGCGTCCATCCGGCCCAGTATTCTGCGCCTTTATAAACGCTTGCGTTTATGAAAGGCAGCTCGCTTATTGTTCCTGTTCTCTCCAGTACACACCGCGCCATTTCCGCTCCGGAAAGCCCTGCCATAAATACGGGATTTCCGTTTCCGAATGCGTCTGCCACACCGCTGGCGAGAAACCTCTGAAAAAAATCATCCGGCTCCAAAGCAAGTTCACAAACGGCATACTCCAACGCATCCCCCAGATTTTCCATTGCCATCGGAAGATAAAATTCATCGTAAGCGCAAGTCTTCATTTTTCATACCCTCCCTTAAGATGTCAATCATATACAGGCCCTCTTTGGCATCACATTTAATATTTTCTCTAAAATCTTTTTCCGCGTTTCGGGCTCTCTGCTTTCTTTTAGCAAAATACACAGCTCCGTCCGCAAATTCTTTTCCTGTAAACTTCAGATTCCGAAAAGCTTTTTCGGTCTTTAGGACAACCTGCTCTCCGAGTTTTCCCAGTTTCATCGCGTCCTGCAGCTGCTTAATCGTAATTGTGTTGTTGACAAAAGCCCTTGCAAATGCGAAATAAGAGTCGTCGGCCCGATATCCCCGAATAATGTCGTAAGGCATAAGGTCAACGCCGAATTCACGGATGATATATTCCTTTCCTTCGATTCCAAGCGGTGTCGATGTGCGAAAGTCCCGGTTCATCGCCAGGATTGCCAGCCAGTTTAAGACATGATATCTGCCCTCGGAAAGATTAAGTATTTTCATTCCGGTGCAGTCCAATTCATAACAATTTGCATAGCCGTCTTGTCCGGGCATCGCGCAAGCCCACTCCTTTGCCATTTCGACGCTTTCAGTGCAGTAGAATCCTCGTCCGTAGTCATTGTGTTCTTTTCCCTTCCCCAAATCGGGATGCTCAATAATGACCGGTGAACCATGCCATAATATCATTTTGCTCAAAATAAAGCCTCCTTTACAAGATTATTATATCACTACAGTGATATAATGTAAAGAAAATCTGTAAAGGAGGCATCCACAAATTTATCCAAAAGCCCGGACACACTCATATCAAACTTCTTACATGCGGATTCAGAATCTTAATATAGGTTCCTTTCATCCCGAGTGATTTCGTCTCGAGAATCCCTGCACTCTCAAGCTTCTTAAGCGCACTCACGATGACCGAATTGGTCAGCCCGTATTTCGCCGCGATTTTGCTTGCCACGATATTACCTTCGTCTTCCTTCGTTTCGCGCAAAATCTTATCGAGCGCGTCTTTTTCGGAATGAGAAAGTGTGCAAAAGGCCATTTCAACTGCGGTTTTCAGATTCTGCTCGTGTTCCTTTTTGATTCGGTCATTTCTCTGAATTTCCAGCCCGACAACCGCCGCACCGTATTCTGCCAGAACGATTTCCTCTTCGTCAAAAGGCTTATGGTATTTTGCCAGCAAAATGGTTCCCAGGCGCTCCCCTCCGCATATTGAAGGCACAAAGGTATGATACTTGTCCGTCATTTTATAGCTTTTTCCGAACATATACATCAAGTCGTCTCCGATGACATTAGCGGAGGTCGCTTCAATTTCGAGCAGACTGAGATTGTCGCTGTCGGTAATCTTCTCAAAGCCGAGTTCATCTTCGAAAGTCGAAGTGTCCGAAGCCTCTGTGTATGCAGCACCAAGCACAAACCCATTTCGGTCAATTACATATATGTTTGCATTTATGATTTCACTCAGAATTCTGCAAAGTTCCCCATAGGACAGCTTTCCTGTGGTGCTTTCACTCAGAACCCAGTTGAGTTTTCTAATTTTCTCCAAAAAATCTTTTTTCATCTTTGTTAAACGGCGACCCGAGCATAAGCCCGGGTCTTAAAATTTACACAACTATAAAATATATTTATCCAGGTCTTCGGCATGAATTGTTTCCTGGAATTTGTCCTCTACGTATTTCTGGTCGATGACAAGTTTTTCTTCTTCCATTTCCGGAATGTTGAACGAAATGTCTTCCAGAAGCTTTTCGAGCACCGTGTGCAGTCTTCTTGCGCCGATGTTTTCCGTCTGTTCGTTCATAACATAGGAAATCGTTGCAAGCTGATCGATTGCACCTTCGGTAAATTCCACTTCGATTCCTTCTGTTTCCAGCAACGCCTTGTGCTGCTTAATCAGAGCATTTTCAGGCTTCGTAAGAATCTCTACGAAATCCTCTTTCGTCAGGCTGTCAAGTGTAACGCGAATCGGGAAACGACCCTGAAGTTCCGGGATCAAGTCCGTCGGCTTTGCGATATGGAAGGCGCCTGCCCCGATGAAAAGGATGTGGTCGGTACGAACCGGACCGTATTTCGTATTGATTACGCTTCCTTCCACGATCGGAAGAATATCTCTCTGTACGCCTTCTCTGGAAACATCTGCCCCGGAAGTCATGCGGGAGCCCGACGCAATCTTGTCGATTTCGTCGATGAAGATGATACCGTTCTGCTCTGCGTTTGCGATTGCTTCGTCGGTTACAAGATCCATGTCGATAAGCTTCTGTGCTTCCTGCTCGCGAAGAATCTTTCTTGCATCCTTAACCTTGCAATTCTTTTTCTTTGTCTTTTCCGGCATCATATCACCGAAAATATTGCCGATGGCAATGCTCATGCCTTCATTGCTCATGTCAAGCTGGTTGCCTTTCGGCGTGTCGGTCACTTCGATTTCCACATACTGCTCTTCCAGAAGTCCTTGGCGGAGCTGTTCTCTGACCTGCTCTCTTGCCATTTCCACGCTGTTGTCTTCCGGCACAGCTTCTTCTTTTGCAGCCTGGCTGTCAAGATACTGCTGCTTCTGGCTTGTATATCCGCCGCTGTTCATGATGAAATCAAAAGGATTCTTCGGCTGCCCCGGTTTTTTCTTGTTTTTGCCCGGAATGATTGCTTCCACCAGTTTTTCTTCTACAATCTTGTCTGCAACCGAATATTTTTCTTCGAGTTTGCTCTGCTTCGTCACACGCATGGAAGCCTCAACGAGGTCTCTGACCATGGAATCCACATCTCTGCCGACATAGCCGACTTCCGTAAACTTCGTGGCTTCGACCTTAACAAAAGGTGCGTCCATAAGTTTTGCGAGTCTTCTTGCGATTTCCGTCTTACCGCAGCCCGTAGGGCCCATCATCAAAATGTTCTTCGGTGTGATTTCTTCTCTCATTTCTTCCGAGAGAAGGCTTCTTCTGTATCTGTTTCTGAGGGCGATTGCAACGGACTTCTTCGCTTCATTCTGCCCGATGATATATTTGTCAAGCTCCGCAACGATTTCCTTGGGAGTCATACTATATAATTTACTTGCCATCTTTCATCCCCCTTATAATTTTTCTACTGAAATATTGCTGTTCGTGTATACACAGATGGAACTTGCAATCCGCAAGGATTCTCTTACGATTGCTTCTGCATCCATATCGGTGTTGTTGAACAAAGCGTTTGCAGCTGAATACGCGAAATTGCCGCCTGAGCCGATTGCTACAAAATCCTGATCCGGCTCGATGACCTCTCCGTTTCCGGAAATGACAAGCATATTGTCCTTATCCGCCACGATCATCAAAGCTTCCAAGCTCCTCATTCCCTTATCCGAACGCCAGATTTGAGCTAAATCAACCGCCGCTCTCTTGAGATTGCCAGAATGTTCGTCCAGCTTCTTTTCAAATTTGTCGGTGAGGGCAAATGCGTCCGCAACCGAACCTGCAAAGCCTGTTACGACTGTGTTTTTATATATTTTTCTGACCTTCTTCGCGCCGTTTTTCATGATTGTATGCTCACCCATGGTAACCTGTCCGTCACCGCCGATGCATATATCATCCGGTCCGCGTCTTACCGCACATATTGTGGTTGCATGAAACTCTATCATTTTGTTACCTCCCCTATTACTCTTTATATCCACATTTAGCATTTGAACATGCGTATTTCGTGGCCTTTGTGTGTTTTTCCAGTAAAAGTTCTCCACATTCGGGACATTTTTTGTTCGTTGGCTTATACCAATAAGCTCTGGTGCATTCCGGATAGCCGCTGCAGCCGTAGAAAATCTTTCCCGAACGGCCCCTCTTCGCAACGATATCTCTTCCGCAGTCCGGACATTTCACATTGATGGATTTCACGATTGCCTTGGTATTTTTGCATTCCGGATAGCCGCTGCAGGCGAGGAAGTCACCGAATCTGCCTGACTTGATTACCATCGGCTTTCCGCATACCTCACAGACCTCATCGCTCGGTCTGTCCGGGATTTCAACACGCTCAATTGCTTTGTCCGCAATGTCGAGTTCTTCCTTGAACGGTCCGTAGAAGTCTCTGATGATTTTCTTCCAGTCAAGGTCCTTGGCTTCCACATCGTCCAGCTTGTCTTCCATTTCTGCGGTGAAGCCTGCATCAACGATTTCCTTGAAGTATTCTTCCATCAGCCCCGTAACGACAAATCCGAGATCCGTCGGAACCAATACTTTCTTCTCCCGAACGATATACTTGCGGTCAAGGATTGTAGCAATAATCGGTGCATAGGTACTCGGTCTTCCGATATTCCGATCTTCCAGCTCTTTTACAAGACTTGCCTCGGTAAATCTTGCCGGCGGTTCCGTAAACTTCTGTTCCCCTTCCGCTTTCTCTGCTTTCAGCTCTTCCCCCTCTTCGATTTCAGGAAGGAGCTTATCCTTGTCTTCCTCGAGGTTCGGCGCATAAATCTTTTGATAACCGTCAAACACGAGCTTCGAGCCGGATGCCTTGAGGCAATAGTCACCGTTTGTGATATTGACCTGCATGCCGTCAAACACCGCGGCTGCCATCTGGCTGGCAAGGAATCGTGTCCATATGAGTTTGTAAAGACTGTACTGATCCTTTGTCAGGGAATCTTTGATGCTTTCCGGATCCAGCGTAATTCTGCTTGGTCTTATGGCTTCGTGTGCATCCTGGATGTCCTTTTTCTTATTTGTGTATATATTATTCGCCGCATATTTGCTTCCGAAGTTGTCTTCGATGTACTGTTTTGCCATCGCTTTGGCTTCGGCGGAAATTCTTACGGAGTCCGTTCTGATGTAGGTTACAAGACCCACCGTGCCCTGTCCTTTTACTTCAACACCTTCATAAAGCTGCTGGGAAACCATCATTGTCTTCTTGGTGGTAAAGCCCAATTTGTTGGCAGCATCCTGCTGCAGGCTGCTTGTCGTAAACGGTGCAAAAGGCTTGCGGCTTCGCTGTTTTTTTGTTATCTCGGATGCGATGTATCTTCCTTCTGCCAAATCTGACAGCACGCGGTCCGACTCTTCCCTGCTTCCGATTGCTATCTTCTTTCCCTTGTATTCGGCAAGCTTTGCCGTAAAAGTCTTCCCTTTCTTGAAAGCAACGTTTATGTTCCAGTATTCTTTCGGCTCGAAAGCCTTAATTTGGTTTTCTCTGTCGCATATAATCTTGAGTGCCGCAGATTGAACTCTGCCTGCGCTCAGTCCCCGCTTTATCTTACGCCAAAGGAGCGGGCTTATCTGATAACCTACAAGTCTGTCCAAAACTCTTCTTGCCTGCTGTGCGTCAACCAGCCGCAAATCGATCGGTCTCGGATTCTTTACCGCATTCTTTATCGCGTCTTTTGTAATTTCGTTAAACACGATTCTGCACGGCGTATTTGCGTCGATTCCAAGCAGATATGCCAAATGCCATGAAATTGCTTCTCCTTCGCGGTCCGGGTCGGTTGCCAGATAGACTTTCTTGGCAGCCTTTGCTTCTTTTTTCAATTCCTTGATTAGGTCGCCTTTGCCTCTGATCGGAATGTAATTCGGTTCGAAATCGTTCTCGATATCGATTCCGAGTTTGCTTTTTGGCAGATCCCGGATGTGCCCCACTGATGCGATTACCTTATATGATGAACCTAAATATTTGCCGATTGTCTTTGCCTTGGACGGCGATTCCACAATCACGAGAGTCTTTCCCGGTGTGGCTTTTTTTGTCTGCGTTTTTGCAGTCTTTTTTGCAGTTGCCATTTTTCCTCCAAAATTTCTTTTCTTATAAAAACATATAATAGTATGAAATTTAAAATTTTGCAACAAAAATTTTCCCGAAACTGTAAGTAACCAGTCCTTTTATTTCCAAAACGCCCACAATTCCGTTTATGTAAAAGGCATCTTTCTGCAATTTCCGGCACAAAAAATCGACGGTTGTTTCTCCGTTTGCCTTCACAATTTCAAATACCATCGCCTCGTCCCTGCCCAGAGTTTCCATCTCCTCCGGCGTGCTTTTGAGCGGTATTCCCAGCTCCGTAAAAATATCATCGACCACCGCAATAGGTCTTGCACCGTCCATCAACAATTTATTGCTTCCCAGGCTGCAGAAGCTGCTTATGTTTCCGGGCACGGCGAAAACTTCTCTGCCCTGCGATGCGGCGAGTTCCGCGGTTATAAGCGCACCGCTTCCGGTTCCTGCTTCCGCCACCACCACGGCTTGAGAAAGACCGGATACAATCCGGTTCCTGCGCGGAAACATATATGGCATGGGAGCCTTCCCCGGCTCGATTTCGGAAACGATCAGCCCTTTTTCTTTTATTTCTTCATATAAATTTCGGTTTGATGCCGGGTAGCAGACATCCGGTCCGCATCCGAGGACGGCAATCGTTTCCCCGTCGTTTCGCAGCGTACCGATGTGTGCAAAAGAGTCGATTCCCTTCGCCATGCCGCTCACGGTCACAATTCCGTTCTGCGCCGCCGTCCTTCCTATATTCATGGCCGTCTGCTTTCCGTATTCGGTACACTTTCTTGAACCTACCACGGCGATACAGTTTTTTTTCATCAAGGATATATTTCCGATGCAGTAAAGGATTTCCGGCGCGTCCTCAAGTGTGGTTAAGCTTTCCGGATAATCCCTGTCCCCTTTTTTTACAGTAATTATATTATTAATTTCCGCCATAATTATTCCCCGTTTTCGTAATTTAAAAATTCGTATATCCAAGCGCCGCCGAAAGATGCGAGACTTCAATTTCGCTGCTTCCCCTGACATCCGCAATGGTTCTTGCGGTTTTCAGTATTTTATGATACCGTCTCGGGCTCAAATGCTGCCTTTCATAGATTTTTTTCATAAATGCGGTCTCTTTCCTGCCGAGCTCGCAAAACTCTTTTAAATCGATTTCCTGCATCTGTGCGTTGAGACTGATTCTGCGGCCGCAAAACCGTTTCTCCTGAATCTCCCTTGCACGCAGGACACGCTCCGCCATTTCTTCGGTGGACTCCGACGGGGTTCCGGTTAAAGCTCTGTAATCGACCCGGGTTATTTCCAGAAACATGTCGATTCTGTCTGCAATCGGCCCCGAAAGCCTTCCCCTGTATTTTTCGATTTCCGTCTGCGTACAGCTGCATGCCTTATCCGGGTCGCCCCAATATCCGCATTTGCAGGGATTTGTTGCCGCAACAAGCGTAAATCGCGAAGGAAAAACATAGTTGTTTCCTCTGCGATGGATGGTCACCCGGCCTTCCTCTATCGGCAGGCGCAGCAGTTCGATTTGGCTGCGGGAAAACTCCAAAAACTCATCCATAAAAAGAATCCCGTTGTGTGCAAGCGAAACCTCACCCGGAAGCGGCTGCACTCCGCCTCCCAAAATGACTGCACGGCTTGCTTGTTTATCAATCTGCCTGAACGGTCTTTCCGAAAGAAAAGGCCTTGTTTCATCCAGTCTTCCGAGCAGCGAATATACCATCGCCGTCTCCAAAGCCTCTTTCTTCGTCATCGGCGGCAGAATTCCGGGGATTCTGCGGGCAAGCATGCTTTTTCCGGTTCCCGGCGGCCCGCACATGAGAAGTCCGTGTCCGCCCGCCACCGCAGTAACAATCGCTTCCTTCGTCGCCCAATGTCCTTTGACCTCCGAAAAGTTCGGCACATCCACAGTCAACGGTTTCTCGCCGCTTTGCAGTTCAAAGCATGTCTTTTTCTTTATGCCGTTCAGCACTTCCACTGCCTCGCTCAGATTCTTTACCGGGCAGATTTTCAGACCGCTTCCGTCCGCCGCCAGCCATGCTTCCCGGCAGTTTTCCTCCGCAAGATAGACTTCCTCTGCCCTGCCGGAAAGTGCACTGGCCATGGGCAGAACTCCGCGCACAGGCAGAATCCTTCCGTCAAGGCCCAGTTCACCGATAAACGCCTTCTTCGCAATCGCTTCTCCTTTTATGATTCCTTCTGCAGCAAGAAGCCCGGCCGCGATTGGAAAATCATAATGGCTTCCTTTTTTGTGTATCCACGCCGGGGAAAGGTTGACCGTGATTCTGCCTTTCGGATAAGAAAATCCGCAGTTCAGGATGGCGCTTCGCACCCTGTCCGCAGCCTCTTTTACCGCCGTATCGCCAAGCCCTGTCACATGAAATGCCGGCAGCCCTCTGCCTGCATCGATCTCCGTATTGACTGCCACTCCCTCTATTCCCAGCAGCGCCGCTGTTTTGGTTGTAAAAAGCATATTTATCCCCCTCTTAAAACTCACTTTCGTAAATTTGTGCCACATGGATTTCTATAACCTGAAAATCCACACTGTCGTAATGTCCCTTCGAATGCGTGAGAAAATATCCCGCAGACCTTCGAATCCGGCTGCGTTTCGTAATTCCCACAGAATCCCTGCCTGCCCCGAATCCGTCGGAAAGTCTCGTCTTGACTTCCGCAAAAATCAATTTACCGCCCTTGACTGCAATAACATCGACCTCTCCGTACGGACATCTGTAATTCCTGCACAAAATTCGGTATCCCTGCCGGCACAAAACCTCACATGCCAGACTTTCTCCTGCCTCTCCGATTTCCTTTTGATTCATTTTCTGCCTCTCCGTTGTAATTTTTAACTTATTTTACATTATATTACATAAAGTGTCAAGAAAAAATTCTCCCGGATTTCTCCGAGAGAACGATTTTAGAGCTTTCCGAAAACTAATTTTCTTATGGCATATGCGACACCTTCATCGTTGTTGCTGAGTGTGATGCAGTCGGCCGCTGCCTTCACATCTTCCGTCGCGTTTGCCATGGCAATGCCCACCCCCGCCTCGCTTATCATGCTGCTGTCGTTGGGGCTGTCTCCGAATGCCATCACATTCTCCATGGCAACTCCGCTTTCGAGACAGATTTCCTTAAGCGCCGTGGCCTTGCTCGTGGTTGCGCCGCCGATTTCAAGATTATGCGAGAAAGAGGATGTCACCGTAATGCCGGGAAGCCGTGAAAGCGTTTCGAACATTGCATCTTTCTCATCAAAAAATTCAAAATGAATGTTTATGTTTTCGATTTTGTGTCTGTGTTCTTCGAGAAAATCATAGATGCCGTCAACGGGTGTCCTGGTGCGAAGAACATACTTAGGGCTCATGTAGGTCGAACCGTTCTTTGCAAGATTGTCGTAAACCGCCCGGTCGATGTAGGCTCTGCCTTCCGTAAACACCTCCACCGGATATTTCTCCTTGCTGAGCACATCATGCACGCGCATAATCGCATGTTCATCGGCATAGTTGGAGTATATGAAGGCTCCCGTCTTCGCATCCGTGATGTGTGCGCCGTTTGATGTTATGATGTGTTTCATTCCTTTAATCTTATGTATCCTCTCAGGCAGGGCACTGAAAACCCTGCCGGTGGCAATCACAACATCGATTCCGTTTGAAATTGCCTCTTCAAGCGTATCCTTGGTTCTTCTGGAAAGCCCCTCCCTTGTAAGCGTGGTTCCATCCAAATCCAACGCTATAAGCCTGGTCTGCCTGCTTTTTCTGAGAATTTCATCGCTTACGCTCTCCGCAATAAACATACCCATTTTTAACCCCCATAAGTCTTTTCTTATGATATATTCTACAATAAATTTCAAGGACTTGCAAATTGTTTAAAATATGCTAAAATATAGAGTACACTATTTTGATATTCTGATATTTGTGCTATATTATGTAGTCGCACAAATTTAGGAGGTAATTTATGAAAATTGCGGTAGTCGGCGCCGGAAAACTCGGGCTGAAAATTGTCAATGCATTGGTCGGCGGAAATCACTCCATCACGGTTATCGACAAAAATGAAGCGATACTGAATAAAATCTCACAGCAGTATGATGTGCTTGTTGCCTGTGGCAACGCCAAGCAGATCAGTCTTTTAAAACATGAGTCGATTCATACTTTCGACTTTTTGATTGCCTGCACGGACAGCGATGAGAAAAACATTGTGATTGCTTCTTTTGCGAAGAAATTGGGATGCACGAAGGTCATCGCGAGAGTCCGTGACCCGGAACATATGAATCAGATGGATTTCATCAAGGAAACGATGAATATCGACCACATCGTTAACCCGGATTTGGGTATTACACTTGAAATTTACAAATACTTAGTTGAAAAATATACACTTACAAACGGCATTTTCTCCAGCGGAAAGGTTTCTCTCGTGCAGTTTAAGGCAAAACGCCTGCCGCGGCTGATTGACCTTTCCATGCTGGAAGTCAGCAAGGTTCTGCCGAATATGTTGGTGATTGCCCTTTCCCGAAACGGAAAAATCATCATTCCGCACGGACAGACGACAATTGAGGCCGGAGACACGGTCTATCTCATCGGTGAAAAGAATCAGATTGCTGAACTTCACCGCAAAGTCTACGAAAAAGGAAAATATACGGATTTGCAGAAGGTTATGATTGCCGGCGGCGGTAAAACGGGATATTATCTTGCAGACAAGCTTTCTGAGTTCGGAGTTTCCGTAAAGTTGATTGAAAAGAGCAAAGAACGCTGTTACTACCTTTCCACGCATCTTGACGATGTCATGGTGCTGCATGGTGATGCTACAGACAGTACTTTGCTTGAAGAAGAGAATCTAGATGAAATGGATGCCTTTGTCGCTGCGACGGGTCTGGATGAAGAAAATCTTCTCCTTGCTCTAATTGCTAAACAGCAGGATATCGAGGATGTCATCGCTAAGGTAAGCCGCCAAAGCTACAAAGATTTAATTGAACGCATGGGTGTCGACATGGTGCTGAATCCGCTCGACATCGTTGCAAGTAACATTTTGCGCTACATCCAAGGCTCCAAGAGAATTATCTCCTATCTGCTGATTCAGGGACAGGCAGAAATTATGGAGATTATCGCAAGCGAGGATATGAAGCTGGCAAATACACCTCTAAAGCATGTCAAACTTCCGGACGGTGTTCTGGTTGCTGCAATTCACAGAGGTCCAAAGGTGATTATTCCAAATGGGGACACGGAAATTCTGGCGGATGACAAAGTCACAATTTTCTGCCTGCTTTCCGACATCGGTGAGCTGGAAAAACTGATGACAACCAAACGTGGATTTTTATTATAGTACAAATGAGTACTATGTAATATAAAGTAAGAGCATAGAAAGGATTTTCAATAGACGATGAATGCCGTATTTAAAAACTTTATACGAATTCAAGGCGCGATTTTTTTGCTGATGGCGGCTTCTCTTTTGATTCCCCTTTTTCTTGCGTTTTACTATGATGAAGACAGTTGCAAATTTGCTTTTTTGCTTGTAAGCGGTAGTTGTGCTCTTGCAGGCATAATTATCATACTCGGAGTGAAACCTGCTGACGCAAAGTTCAAGGTACGCGACGGATTTCTGATTGTATCGACAGCATGGCTTGTCTGCTCTGTAATCGGAGCTCTTCCATTCTTAATTTCCGGTGCGATTTCCTCCGCTGCAGATGCTTTTTTTGAATCTTGCTCCGGCTTCAGTACAACAGGTGCCTCAATCTTAACGGATGTTGAAGTTCTTCCTAAGTCGATCATGTTTTGGCGTTCTTTTACGCACTGGCTGGGAGGCATGGGAATTATCGTCTTCGTAATGGCATTGATGCCAGTATTGGGAATTAATGGACAAATTGCTGCGAATGCAGAAACACCCGGTCCGACTAAGGATAAGCTTACTGCACGATTTTCGGACACTGCGAAGAATTTATATAAACTCTATCTTGTCTTTACGCTTGTGCAGGTTGTTCTGCTGTGTCTAGGCGGAATGAGTGTTTATGACTCCTTCCTTCACACCTTCGGTTCGCTCGGCACCGGAGGTTTCTCGAATTATAATGACAGTGTAGGACATTTCAATACTTATATACAGATTGTCATTCTTATTTTTATGATTTTGGCAGGCATGAATTTCAATTTGTTTTTTGTTTTACAGAGAAAAGGGCTTCGAAAGTTTTTGCATGACGACGAGCTCCGCTTTTATCTTGCTGTGATAGGCATTGCATCAACTGCAATATTTATCTGCAATCAAGTCAACTCAAATTTCAAGGATACAGCACGCTCGCTTCTTGATAGTTTCTTCCAGGTTGTGTCTATTTTAACCACAACCGGATATGTGACGGATGACTATGATCTTTGGCCGACTTTTTCACGCATGATTTTATTCTGCCTGTTTTTCTTCGGCGGTTGTTCTTCTTCAACCTCGGGCGGCATCAAATGCGTTCGTGTTCTGGTCTGTCTGAAGCTGGTGCGCAGAAGTGTTTCCCTCCGTCTGCACCCGAATCGGATTGCGCCGATTACGCTGAATGAAAGCGAAGTTCCGTCAGAAGTTATCATCAATATTACAAACTTTGTTTTTACCTACATTGCTGTAATTTTTGCCGGAATGTTTCTTATTTCCGTTGATAACCTGGATTTTATGAGCACATTTTCTGCAGTTGCAACCTGCGTGGGAAATATAGGTCCGGGATTTAATCTTGTCGGACCAACTTGCAATTTTTCTGTACTCTCCGACTTTTCAACGGTTATATGTTCACTCCTAATGCTTGTGGGAAGGCTTGAGCTGATTACAGTACTGACCCTGTTTTCAAAATATTATTGGAATTCGAATAAAACAAAATAAAAATCTGCCATCAAATAATAAGCAGAATTTATAGGGGTTTACGTAGAGATGAATATAAATTTTCGTGTTTTAATTAAAATACTTGGTGTCTTGGCTCTCATCGAGGGTCTCTTTCTTTTGCCGTGTGCAGCTGTGGGAATTGTATTCAAGGAATGGGGCTCCGCAGGTGCTTTGTTTGAGGTGGGAATTTTCAGTGTCTGCATCGGCTTCGTTATCCTGACACAGTATCATTTCGATAAGATTAAGCTGCATTCACACGAAGGCTACCTGATTGCCTGTTTGAGCTGGCTTTTCTGCTCGATGATCGGTGCATTGCCGTTCTATTTTTCCGGACAGGGTTATCCCATGGTACAAAGCTTTTTTGAATCGGTTGCGGGCTTTACGACGACGGGCTGCTCGGTTTTTGATTTAGCCACAATGCCGCGCTCACTGCTCTTATGGAAATCGGTTTCCAACTGGCTGGGCGGAATGGGAATTCTCGTACTTTTAGTTTCCATCTTTCCCGCGCTCGGAATCAGCGGGCAGGTTATCGCCTCGGCTGAAGCAACCGGACCGACGCTTGAAAAAATCGGAGGAAGATTCTCTGACACAGGCCGAGTACTGTACTTGACGTATTTATTCTTTTCTTTCGCGGAATTTGTACTCTTGGCTTTAGGCCCGCTGAGTATTTTTGACGCATTGATCAGCACTTTCAGCAGCATAAGCACTGCCGGTCTTGTAATAACACCCGCCAATGCCGCTGCTTTTGATACCGTTTATGTGAGGGCGGTAATCATGATATTTACGCTGCTTTCGTCTCTGAACTACACGCTTTTCTATTTTATGCTGCGCGGAGACTTTAAAACGGTTCTGCAAAATGTTGAGACAAAAATTTTCGCAATCATTATTATAGGCGCAACCCTTGCAATTGCTGTTTCACTAAAAATAAGCGGAACCTATGCTTCCCTTTGGCAGGCTGTTAAGGATGCACTGTGCCAGGTGGTTGCCTTTATTTCGACTTCCGGCTATTTTGTCTGTGACTATACGCAGTGGCCGACTTTTGCAGTCATCGTGCTTTTCAGTCTTTTGTTCGTGGGTGGCTGCTGCATGTCGACTTCCGGCTCACTGAAAATTATGCGTGTTATCGTTTTCCTGAAACTGATTAAGCGCGGAATCTTTCGGCAGATTCATCCGCGGGCAGTCAAAGCGGTGGTTATCGACGGCAGAGCGATTCCGGCAGACAAAGTTTCCGCAATCACGACGCATATCCTGCTGTTCTTCGCCTTTTTCTTTTTCTCTGCCTTGGTACTGGGCTTGAACAATTTTGACCTTGAAACGACGATTTCAACCTCAATAGGGCTATTTTCCAACACCGGCATGGCGCTCGGCGAAGCAGGTGCAAGCGGCTATTTCGGTATGTTTAACAGTTTCTCACAATTTTACATGTGCTTTATGATGATTGCCGGAAGGCTTGAAATTTACGCGGTTCTGCTGCTTTTCTCGAAGTCTTTCTGGAAAATCGACAGTGTAAGCTCGATATAATTGGAAGTATTAAAACAGACAGTTTTGCAAGGCTTATGCATAAATCTGTCTGTTTTTTATATGCTAAGAATAATCGGTTATTTTTGAGAAAAAGGATGATAGCTATGCTCGTAAAAGATTTGATGACAACATCGGTTTCTGCGGTCCGCCCCGATGATGCAATTGAGACCGCCGTAAAAATCATGCGCGGAGAAAATATCGGAATCGTCCCGGTGTGCGACATTCAAAAGCATGTGCTCGGCGTGGTTACGGACAGAGACATCCTCATGCGTTCGGTCTCTGCCGGCTTTTCTTCTTCTGACATTCAGTCTGTCATGACACCGGATGTTTTCTGTGCCGATGTGAAGGATGATATCCACGATGCTGCAATGCTTATGGCTCAAAACGGTGTCCGCAGACTGCCTATCGTTGAAAACGAGAAACTCGTAGGCATGCTTTCTCTCAAAGATCTCGCCAAGAAACGCATCTTTATTGCAGAAATCGGCCATGTCATATATGAACTTTCGAATAAATCCTAAGATTGGGGGTTCCATGAAAAAAATCCACCTTTCGCCGCTTGCCGGCATGCCGCTAATTGAATATCTCAAACAGAAGGGTTTTGAAATCTGCTTCACACAGGCACTTGCATCTGTCGCAGAGCCCGTCGCCCATCATCCGGATCTTCTCCTGTGCAAGCTCGGTATTGATGATAAGGCTCCGGTCTTTCACGGGGATGTTTCAAGCCTCGGTCCTGCCTATCCTGCAGACATCCCCTATAACGCATGCTGCACGGGGCGTTATTTCATACATAATCTGAAATATACCGCACCTGAACTCCTTGCAGCCTCCAAACAGGCTGCTCAGCATAGAAAAAAGCCCCTGCTTCGCGTTTCCGTTCCGCAGGGGTACACCAAGTGCAATATTGTCTGTGTCGATGAAGAGTCTATTATCACATCCGACGCCGGTATCGAAAAAGCCTGTTCTTCTGCGGGCATGTCCGTGCTCAAAATCCGTCCCGGACAGGTTCTGCTGCCCGGATATGCTTACGGTTTTCTCGGCGGTACAAGCGGCCGCATCGGCGATAAAATCGTGTTTAACGGAGACCTTTCGGCACACCCTGATTTCAATGTAATTTCTGCTTTCATCGAGTCGCGCGGACTTTCCTGTGTCTATTTTAAAGATTATCCGCTGACCGACATCGGTTCAATCATCGTTGAGCCGGATTCCGACGGAGGCTCCGTCACATCAGACTTTTAGAAAATCTGCCCCGGCAGTTTTTCTTTTTTCTTTGGCGGAAAAGTTTTGTCAAACTCCTCGACCTCTTCTTCACTCACAAAATAGCCCTCCGGCGTATGATAAGTTCCCGTAACGCCGCCGAGATAGCCCGGTGTGAGTTCCTTCATCAGGAAGTATGGGCAGACATTTTCTCTTGGTTCTTCTCTTCTTATATTCATTTTTCCATCTCCTTAAAAAATCTTTCGGCAAGCTCTTTTGCCGCCTCGCGGGCTTTCTCGTCTTCTGCCTTGTCAAAAACGCTGTACAGCGTAAACATCGGTGCATAGAACCGCAACGCCGCAAGCTCCGGGTCGGTGCTGCCGCATTCCTCAAAAATATATGCAACATATTCCAGCGGACCGCCCGCCAAATACTGCTGATAGAGCTCCCTCATCCCCGGGTTGCGATACTGCTCAATCGTCAGCATCCTGCGAAACGCCGACGCAAACGGATCTTCCGTCCAGTAACTGAGCTGTGCCTTGCTGTATTCAATCAGCTGCTTTAGACTTCTGTCTTTTTGTTCGACTGTCAGAGGAAGCGTATTTACCATATCCTGCGGCATGTAAAATGCCTCTGCCCGCTCGTAATCCATCTCTTCCATCCGCAGGATAATGCTGTCCAAAATATCCTGCTTGTTCGTATAATGCTTGTACAGTGCACCCTTCGTCATGCCGAGCTTTCCCGCGATGTCGCTTACGGAAACCGCTTCGTAGCCTTTCGCCGCGAACAGTTCAAGCGCCGTCTCCAAAATTTTTTCTTTCGTATTTTTCATATATATCCCTTTTTTGAATTTGTGCAAAAAGAAAACGATCGTTTACTAACATTATAGTAAACGGTCGTTCACTTGTCAAGTATTTTATTTTTCGCTGTATTCCCGAACATCCTAGAGAAAGTCCTATAAAATTAACTCCATAGAGATATCAGACAATGCAAAATGATTCTGCGTATAGGTTATATATTGAAATCCCAACTTTTCATATATGTGAAGTGCCGCAACTAATTGATGGTTGGAGCATAGCGTAAGCTTACTTTTTTTGGATAACTTGGCGATTTCTATTGCAGCATTCATAAGACATGTGGCAATTCCCTGTCCCTGTGCCTCTTTGCGAACCCCTAATTTTAATATTTCAAAACTATCATCATTATTTTCCAGCATTACCATTCCTGTCGCTCTTAAATCCTCGTCAATAGAAAGCAAAATATATCCTCCGTTCTGTATGATTTCGTCCGGATGCGTGAGCATTTGAATGTCAATATCTTCAAGGATATTATATTTGTTAAGCCATTCTAACGAGATTTCAAGTAAATCTTTTTTATATTGAGACGAATACTGAATGATTTTGGGTTGCATAGTTTATATACCTCCTCATATATAGGGCAAATTTTACATTAAACTTGATTTATTTCAGCTTTTCGACTCTCTTCCGCCATGTTTTCACGGCCTGACTGCGAAGGAATGAAATCATCACCTTTAAATTCTGTTTTGTGTCCCAAGCTTCCAATGCAGCATAGTACTCCTTGCGATCCTCTTCATGTACAACAATCGGCGGATGTCCGAGCATTACGAGAAGGTAATTCATGGCAAGTCTCCCCGTTCTTCCGTTTCCGTCTGCAAAAGGGTGGATATTCTCAAATTTTACATGAAAATAGGCTGCCGCAGTCAAAGCATCTTCCTGCTTCAAATCCTGCAGTTCGTCCATCAGTTCTGCCATTTCTTCCTGCACATCCTCGGGAGCAGCGCCGATTTCCTCTCTGCCTGTCACATAGTCGTGCTTCTTATATTCGCCCGGCCGTTCCCCTAACTGCCATCTGCGAGCATCATAGGTATTCATTGTCAGCAGCTTTTGAAAATCCTTAAAAAGGGATTCCTCCATTCTTCTCTTCTCACCAAAGGATGTCAGAAAAAGCTCATTCGCAAGCTTTGCATTCCGAATTTCAAACAGAGTGCGCAGGTCTCCGGTATATGCCGTCACTCCGTCATGCTCAAAAATATCGCGTGTATCATTGTATGTGATTTTATCATTTTCAATTTTTCCCGAATGATAGGCAAATGCGATACTGTGTCCACTCAGTACTTCCGCAAGCTGCGCGTCTGTTTCGATTTTTTTCTCTTTCCACCACGCAAGTGTCTTTTCGTACAATTCCATGCCGCCTCACCTTTCTCCGCTGCGAGTTTTCATAGGCTAATTGTATTATAGATTTGAGCAGAATGCAAGAGGGCAGTTGCTATCACAATTCTCGTACATATAACTCCCTAACTCTTTGAGATTTCTGCGCCTCAATTTTTTCTGCCAAATCGTTCAGATAGACCCAGCGCTCCATTTTCTCATCAAGGGCTGCGGTAAGCTCGTCACGCTTTACGGTCAGTTCCTGCAGTTTGCAGTAGTCGCTGCCCGCTTCGGCAATCCGGCCGTCCACCTCTTCTATGGCACTTTCGAGCGCGGCAATGTCTTCGTCAATCGTCTCAAACTCGCGCTGTTCTTTATAAGAAAATTTCAGTTTCTTCGGTCTGCCGGCATCCGTTCTGCCTGTCTGCGAGGTGGAATCTGTCTGTTTTCCGTCTGCCGCTGCTGTTTTGCCGCCCGATTTGCCGGCATTTTTTTCGGCTGCCAGACCCGCTGCGCGTCTCTCCACCCAGTCACTGTAGCCGCCCGGATATTCCGCAATATGCCCCTCGCCTTCGTAAACAAAAGTCTTTTCCGCAATGCGGTCGATGAAATGACGGTCATGCGATACGGCGATTACTGCGCCCGCAAAGCTGTCCAAATAGTCTTCCAAAATGCACAGCGTGTCGATATCCAGGTCATTCGTCGGCTCGTCCAGAAGCAGCACATTCGGTGCGCTCATGAGAATTCCCAGCAGATAGAGCCTTCGCTGCTCGCCGCCGGAAAGCCTTCCTACCGGGATCGAGTGCATATGCGGCGGGAATAAGAAACGCTCCAGCATTTGTGAGGCGCTGATATAGCCGTCCTCCGTTTTGACATTGTGCGCGATGTCGCAGATGTATTCGATGACCCTGCGGGATTTATCCATATGCTCGTTTTCCTGCGAAAAATAGCCGATTTTTACGGTTTCGCCGATTTCTACGCTGCCGCTGTCCGGCTGAAGTTCTCCCGAAATCAGCTTCAGAAGCGTTGACTTGCCGGAGCCGTTTTCGCCGATGATGCCGATGCGGTCGTTACGCAGCACCATATAGGAAAAATCCGAAATCACCGGAATGCCGTCAAAAGCCTTTGAGACATGTTCGAGTTCAATAATCTTTTTCCCGAGCCTGGAAGACACCGATTTCATCTCCAAAGCCGCATTATTAACCACAAGCTTGCTCTCTTCCAACTGGTGAAATCGGTCAATCCGCCCTTTCGCCTTGGTGGTTCTCGCCTGCGCGCCTCGGCGCATCCATTCCAGTTCCCTGCGGTACAGCGTTCTGCGCTTTCGCTCTGTGGCAAGTGCCATTTCCTCCCGCGCCGCCCGGTTCTCAAGATAGACCTCGTAATTGCCTTCGTGTCGGTAAAGTTTGCCGCCGGTCAGCTCCAAAATCACATTTGTGACCCGATCCAGGAAGTAGCGGTCGTGCGTTACCATGAAGATTGCACCGCGGAACTTCTTTAGGTAGTTTTCCAGCCATTCGACCGTATCGCTGTCGATATGGTTCGTCGGCTCGTCCAAAATCAGAATATCACATTCATTCGTGAAAATCCCTGCCATGGCAACGCGTTTTCGCTCGCCGCCCGACAAGGTGCTCATTTTCTTCTCAAAATCCGTAATCCCAAGCTGGTTCAGCATAGATTTGCATTTATATTCACCCTCTGCGGCGGTTTCCCGAGTCAGATAACTGACCGCCTGCTCCAGCACCGTCTTTTCCGGGTCGTATGCAGGTGCCTGCGGCAGATAGCCGATTCGCACGCCTCCGGTCAGAATGATTTTGCCTGAATCGGCATCCTCAATTCCTGCCGTGATTCGCAGGAGCGTGGACTTTCCTGTGCCGTTGACGCCGATGAGCCCGATTTTATCGCCTTCGTTTATCGCATACGAAAGATTCGAAAGAAGCGGTGATGCTGTATAGGATTTAGATATGTCGGTTGCATTCAGTAAAATCAAGGTCTTTCCTCCTCTTGGAAATCAAAAGTATATTCGCCCTCCGTATTCAGGTGAACCTCTGCACGGAAGTTCTTTCCGGCCTTCGAGCGGAAATTTGCGGAGACGGCTTTCCCATCGAGAAGCTGTTTCATCTCGGGATAGGAAAAATCATGCCCAAAGAAGCTTCGGAAGACTTTGTGTCCGCATTTTTTGATGCCGCAGAAAACGCCCCACTGGTTGAGCGTCGCTTTTTTTCCGCATTTCGGACATTTCACCGATTCCTCAAAAAAGACCATTGTAAGTTCTCCGTTTTCGTCCAGTTTCAGTGCCGCACGAAACGGTTTTCCCGCGCGTGTTGTGAAATTCCTGTATCCGCTCTGCTCGCCTGCTTCCAGTTTCCGCAGCAATTCTAAATCCACTTCGGTGCCGCTGATATTCTTGTAAATTTTCGCACCGCAGCCGAGGCATTCGTAATGCTTTTTCTGTTCTTCAATAACGCCTCCGCACTTCGCGCAGTGGATGTCGGTCTGCACCGGCTCAAACGGCGCCAGTTCCGCTGCCACCTCTGCCGGGTCTTGTCCGATTTGCTCGCACATTTCCCGAAGTTTCTGCATCACTTCCGCCATAACCTGCTCGTAATCCGCTTCCCCGCGCTGCACTTTTTTGATGCTGTTATCCATGTTCGCCGCAAAGACGGGATAGGCAATGTCGAAATCCTTTACGGCTTCGATATAGTTCTTTCCTTTATCGGTAATATAAAGTGCGTTCTTTTTCTCCTCCACATAGCCCGACTCAATGATGTCTTTGATAATCGACGCGCGGGTTGCCGGCGTGCCGATGCCCTGCGAGTCCGCAAGGGACTTTTTCAGTTCTTTGTCCTCAATCTGCGTTGCAATATTCCGCATGGCGTTGATTAAGGTCGCCTGCGTCAGGCGCTTCGGCGGTGAAGTTTCCTTTTCGGTCGGCTTCATGGATTTCGCCGTAATCCGCTCTCCCTTTTTCAAAGGGGGAAGTGCATGGCCGCCCGCTTTCTTATACAGAATCGACCAGCCCGGCTCCGTGACTACCTTTCCGCTTGCTTTGAAAATCCCGCCCGCTTCGTTTTCCGCACCGGCGTCTTGGGAGTCCGCCTCCGCATGGCGAATCATAATGGTGGTTTTCTCTTCTTCAAGCTTCGGCAGGAACTGCGCGAGAAGCCTCATATATATCATTTTGCAGATAATCTTTTCTTCTTCGGTCATCCTCGAAAGGTCCGGCCGTTTCAGCGTCGGCAGAAGCGCATCGTGGGACTCTTTGGAAACCTCTGTGTCATTCACGACTGCTTTGTCCTTCAGAATTTTCGTAAACGCGCCCTTGTCAAGTCCCGCCGCGATTTTTCCGAGGTCTTCAAAAACCGCAATGTTTTCCATGATTGCGGGAAATTCCTTTGCTTTCTCGGAAGAGACATAACGGCACTGCGTTCTCGGATAGGAAATGACCTTGTGCTTCTCATAAAGGCTCTGCACAAGCTCTAAGGTATGATCGGGCCTAAATTTGTACTTGCTTCCTGCTTCCGCCTGAATTGCAGCTAAGTCAAAGAGCTTCGGCGCATGGGAAGACGACTTCTTCTTTTCAACTTCCTCAACTGTGCCTTCCATAGAGAACTCCGCAAAAAGCTTCGGATTTTCAAACTGCACATCCCCGTCTTCGCCCTGAAGAACGGCCTTGAAAGTCTGTGTTTCTCCGGCTTCGCCCTGCGGTGCAGTCTCGTACTCCGCTTCCAGCACAAAATACTTTCGGTTCGCAAAATTATCGATAGCCATGGAATTGTCGTATACCAGTTTGATTGTCGGAGATTTCACTCTGCCGGCCTTGATGAGAGTGCCACGCTTGTTTGTCAGCATCCTGGAGGCGTTCATGCCGAACAGCCAGTCTGCCCGTGAGCGAATGAGAAAGGACTGTACGAAATGGACATGCGTCGGATTCGTGTGGTAATCCGTCATGCTCAAAAGCGATTTCAAAATTTCTGCGTCCGTAAGAGAGTGCTCGATGAAGCGAAGCGCAGGCTTTTCGTTCAACGCAAGATACTGCTCCAAAAGCCAGTAGATGCCGTAGCCCTCCACATCGGAGTCGGTGCCTACGATAATTCCGTCGTAGTCCGCCGCGCGCCGACGGATTTCGGTGATGGTATCCTGCTTTCGCTTATCGGCGATCGGTTTGATCTGCCACGGATTTGGAATCATCGGATAAAGGATGGCTTTCCAGTTTTTGTCCTTCCATTCCTCGTAATCCGTAGGCATGAAATTTGTACAGACATGACCGGAAAGGGCTGTGAAATCAATCTCCCCAACCCTTTCTGTCACTTCGTTTTTATGATTTTTGTAACAAGCCTGCACATCGCGCATAAGGCTTGGTTTTTCCGCGATAAATAAGTATTTCATATAGAAAAGTATACTTGATTTGCGGCGAAAAAACAAGATTTTTCCTTTTATTGGGCATCGAACATTAGTTGCGTCAAAGAGGTGTAAAACGGACAAAAATACACGAAAAAAATGATATTCCCGTCGTATAGCAAAAGACCGTTGAAATTTCAACGGTCTTCTGTAAATGTTATGGAGGCGACACCCAGATTTGAACTGGGGAATAAAGGTTTTGCAGACCTCTGCCTTACCACTTGGCTATGTCGCCGAATTGGCTAGGGTAGCAGGATTCGAACCTGCGCATGACGGAATCAGAATCCGTTGCCTTACCGCT
>JALERA010000104.1:0-9215 GCA_022764365.1 Bacillota bacterium | reverse complement strand
AATTGTCGGAAACATTCCGCTAAAATCGTCTTACCAATTTAGCTGATTGTTTCAAAATTTATTTGACTAAATTTCTACACTATGAAGTTTTCAAGGTTCAGTGCGGTTTTTTCAACCGCCGTTCGACGAGGTGTCGAACATTTAATATCTTAGCACATCTTGCTAATCTTGTCAAGCACTTTTTAGCACTTTTTTCAAAATTCTCAATCGCTATTTTGTTTTGCTTTCGGATTTATTTCCGACAGCTTATCTATATTACCATTTTTAACGGTAATTGTCAATAGGTTTTTTCAATCTTTTTTCTGAAATTTCGCGCTCACTTCCGTGCCGAACATTCCGTTATAAAGTTGAAACAAGCTGCCGCATTTCCGACAGCTTGTCTATATTACCACTGTTTTCGCCTTATGTCAATAGCATTTTTCGACTTTTTTCGAAAAAATCCGAAAAGTTTTTCGCAGCCTTGTAAAGGCCGGTTCTTTCGCTATTCCAGTTCGCCAAGAACATCATCCATGAACTCGATAATGCCGTCCGCAACTTCGTCCTTAATCTCTGCATAGTTGTGGATTTCGTGGCGGAATCCCGTGTAAAGCTCTGTTATAACATCGTGTCCGGTACGCGCCAGCCAGTTGGAAACCTGGTATACGCCCTCGCCGTACATGCCGACAGGATCCTGATCGCCTGCGATGTTATAGATAGGAAGGTCTTTTGGAACCTTTGCTGCCCATTCCACACCTTCCACAGCTGCAAACATGTCAACAAAGTCCTTCATCGCGCGGTTTGAGGTCGGCTTGGTAAATGCATCGAACGGATCCGCTGCGTGATCCTGCTGAACATACGGGTCGTGGCAGATCCACTCGTTTCCGAGTTTGATTTCTCCGCAGCGTTCGCACATCCATCCCAGAATCTCTCCTCCGAGATCCGGATCGCAGTCGTCGCCCTTTCCCTCTGCCAGAAGGCGGTCAATCTTTGCGAGGGTCTCATCTGCTACAGGGAATACGCCCGGTGTGCCGCAAATCGTAGCTCCCGTCAACTCATCGCCGTACTTGGCCATGAAATCACGCGCAATCATTGAGCCCATGCTGTGACCGTAAAGAAAATACGGAAGGTTCGGGTAGATTTCACATGCGATTTCCTTCATGCGATGTTCATCTTCCGTCATGGTATGACATCCCTTGTCGCCCCAATTGCCCCAAGTGTCGTTTTCCAGGGCGGTTTTGCCGTGTCCGACATGGTCGTCAGCCGCAACGATGTAGCCCGCCTCCATGAATCTGACAATCATGTGGAAATATCTGCGGGAGTGTTCGCCGAATCCGTGAATCAGCTGAACAATGCCCTTCGGCTCGCATGCCGGTACATATATCCATCCGTAAACGGTATCGCGCTCGTTAGAAGACTTAAATTTCACTTCATGTAACATGAGAAACCTCCTTCTTGCCGTCAGCAAATATATTTTTTCTCATTTTAGCATGATTTCGCCGCCCAAGCAAGAAAAAGCCTTAGAAACCGGCTTTTTCATTTAACTTCCTATATATATGCTCTGCAAACCACGGTTCGCTTGACACTGCAAGCGCCTCTTCAGGCAAAAACCATTTCACGCTGCTGTTTTCATCTTGCTTTTTATATAGCTTTTCTTCCTCGTCAGCCTCCAAAAGGTAGGTCAAATTCAAATGCAGATGCGAAGAAATGTATTCACCCTTTTTAAAGTGTCCGTCCACTGCAAGCACCTCAAGCGAAAAAATGTCTCCTGCACTTCCCTGCGACGAATCGCCTCTCTGCGATATAGGCCATGCGGGGCGCACATGTGCGGGAGTAAGGCCGCTTTCTTCACAGACCTCACGCATGGCAACGCTGAGCAAATTCCTCTCTCCGTCCGCATGTCCGCCGAGCCACGCCCATGAATCGTAAATATTATGGTAGGCAAGCAGTACTTTTGTCCGCTCGCAATTCACAACCCATGCCGACGCGGTCATATGCGCCATGCGGTTTTCGCGGGAAAAAATATCTTCCCCCATACGTTCCGCCTCCGTCAGCATGGAAAGGATAATTTCTTTGTCCCGCTTTTCCTGCTCGTTATACGGCTCGTAAGCCTCGATTTGTTTTATCACTTTGCCTCTCCTTCATTCGTCTCAAGCTTCAAGAGGGTTCCTATCGTGTTGATGCCATAAGAGTATCTTTTATCTGTCTCGAAAGTCTCTCCCCACTGCTCTTCTTCCCAAAGCTTTCGTCTGATTTCTTTATAGGTATCCGTATCGTAAAAATCCTGCAGGTTATTATAGAGCCTGCCGCAGTACGCAAGGCTGTCTTCTGCGAACACATTCAAAACAGCGGAAACACTCTGCTCTGTTCGGGCGAATCCGTTTTCGTTCCAATCCTCGTCCCATGTGTTTATCGTTTCGTAGCACAGCGCCGACACCCTTCCCTCTTCATGCAAAATTTCCGTGCTGCTGCTTGTAATATTTCCAAGCCCCGGCAGCGAAAAATCCAAGTCCTCTGCATCGACAATCTTGCGGTATCTTCCATCCATGTAGCGGTAAATTTTCAGCCTCGACTCGTTGTCCGTAAAAGCCTGCCGTTCAAAGAATGCGCGTCGAAGAAAAAGTACGATGCGTCCTCGGTGTCGCAGCTTTGCACATTGAAGCCAAAATCATCTCCGCCTTTTGTGATGCTGTAATCCGTCGTTACGAAAAGTTCTCCGTCACTTCCTTTTGCCAATCGGAAAGTCATGTATTCCTCCTCCAAAACCGGAATTTTAAAGAAGTCATTCCACGCTTTCCACTTTTTCGCCAGTTCAAGTTCATAGTCCTCGCCGTCATTCGAAGTCAAAGAGGAAAAATCCAGATCAAGCATTTCGTTTGAGCCGTTAATCCATCCGCTCAGGATATAATAGTTCTGCAGCTCTTTCACGCGTATGCCGACTTCTTTTTCACCGTTTTCCGGGATGCTGTCCCGAAGGTTTTTCATGTAGTTTTCGGCATTTTCCGTAAACGGCATTTTCAAAATCTCTTTGATTTCCTTTTTTCGGTCTTCAGCTTCCCATGTCAGCGTTCCGGCAGGCGGCAGGTCTTCCTGCTTTTCGTAAAAAAGCGCATTGATGCTCTGAAGATCAAACTGCCCATAAATATCAAAGCTTACTGAGGTCTGATAACTCTCTTCGTATGCCGTCCGGTCCGGATTGCTCGTTAAAAATTCGACTTTCTGCTTGCTTTCTCCATTGGCTCCGTAACAATAAGTATTTTTCCAGGTAAGCCCGCTTTGCGATACACTCGCCCCGAAGTTTACTGTAAGTCCTTCGGCAGCCTTTGCATCTCCTGCAACCGTCTTTTCATAAACCTGCGCATAGTCTTTTTGACCGCTCACCCGCGTGAGCGCATATCCCCCTGCTGCCAGAGACAAAATCAGCACTGTAGCTGCAATTCTTCTCATCTTCATAATTCTGCCTCCTCAAAACATGTGCTTACCGTGCAGAACAGCAGCATCCCAAGCAGCATCGTTGTCATCACCATATTGGCGCCGCCGCTGCTGATATCCGAGTAAAAGGCCCTCGTGAAAAGCACAAGTGTCAGAAGCGGAGCAATCGCCTTCGTTTCACCCTTACGCAGAAAACAATTAAACCGCGCAGCTGCCGCGCTGAGTGCTGCAATTCCCACTGCATTCCGAACGGCAAGCGCCGCATTGCCGATTGGAAGCCACAGGCACAGGTCATGCGTCCTGCCGAATGCCAGGAAGAGCCCAATCTCCCGATTGAGTGCGCCGGAAATGTTTTGCGTAAAGTAAATACCAAAGCCATAGAGCAGGCCAGTCGCCAGTGCCCAGAACACCGCATACGCCAGCATGAGATACACAGTCTCCGCAGCAAAGATGGCTGCCGGCTTCACCCGCAGCCTCTTCAGCGTGTAATTCAAATTGCTTTTGGATGCTTTCATCGGATTGAGCATTGCCAGCGTCAGCAGGACGAAACCTGCCATCAGCGGGATTGCTGCGCCCCTTGCGAAAAGATTTTCGTAATACAGCGTCTCCTTTTGCATCATTGTATATAGTAAAACCCCTTCTGCCAGCATCGTGAGCAGGATGACTGCCGCGAGTTTTAATCCCCCGTTTCGCAGCAGCAGCTCGAAGATGGACAGATTCACTTTTAATTTTTCTTTCATATTATAATCTCCAACATATCGTCACAGCGTTTGGTTACCGAGCTTAAATTTTCTTTCCAAAATCCTCTGAGACTTCCCGTCCGGACATCCTCTTTCTGCGCGATGAACGTCTCGACGCCATCCTTGTCGCTGTAGTCCATAAGGTTCGTTGTCAGCCTGCCGCAGTACGCAAGCTCGCCCGCTTCAAGCACTGCAAGCTCCGCCACGCAGGACTGGCCTTCGTCCGGAAGGTACCATACCGAATCATACGGCACGCCCGGAAGTGAAACATATGCTGCAATCACAAGCTTCTTTCCGTCGTATTCTATAAGCGTATCGCCATAGTTGAGAGCGTCGTAGCTCGTCAGCTCTGTCTGCAGCCCGGAAACAGCCATATCCTTATGGTACTTCCCGTTTGCAAAACGCATCACGGCAAGCTGTCCTTCATTATTAAATATCAGATATGCGTTGTCCGAGATTTCTCTGAGGCCGATTTCCATATTCGCCGCATTGCTGCCTTCCGGTAGCTCGATGAGGTCGATTTCCTGCACCTTCTTCATGTCGGAAATACGAATGACCTCCGCCCAGACCTTTTGCTCGTCTCGCGCAATCACCAGCAGGAACTTGCCGTCCGGACTCGTTTCGATGCTTTCATAGTAGTTTGATGGGTCAAGCGGATATACGGTCTGAATCTTATCCGTATAAAATTCAGACTTTTCCAAATCGCACGGCAGCTTGTAAATCCCGAAGCCATCCTTGATTTTGCTCGTGTCGACGGTCTTTCCCTTCAAATCCTCGCCGTAATAGGAGACAAGGTGCGCATCAAAAAGCATGTAAAAGGCATCTTTCGTGTTGCAATACTGCATACCCATATCAAAATTCTCTTTCGAGTAACTTGTTCCGCTTTCATTGGAATCGCGAACATCGAAATCCGTGACCTGTCCGCCCGAGTTTACGGTGCATTTATAGAACTTTCTTTCCTCGTCTGCGACCGGAATACGAAAGAAATCGTTGACATCGCGGAGCATTTTCAGTTTTTCTTCGCTGCAGTCGCCCTCGATTTCCTCAAAGTGCATATAATACCCGACGCTTCCGTTCGAAAAGCTGTAATCGATCGGATAATACTGAAAAAGGTCTTTTATATATACATTTCCGTATTTATAATCGCCGGGCTTCAGCCCTTCAATCACTTTTTTGGCGGTTTCCGCGGCATTGTCTGCCCACATTACATTGCATTTTGCCAGTATTTCCTTTTGCTTTCGCTCGGCTGCAGGTGTCTTGGGGTTCAGTACATCAACCGCTCCCGGAAACCAGGTATCGTTTGTTATATATGCCATCCGCTCTTCGCTGTATCTGCTCGAACCGATTCCGGTCATGTTTCGGTATCTTTGAAACTCAATGTCTCCGGTTTCGGAACCGAAATCATAAGTGCATTTCCATGCCAGGCGCTCTCCTGCGTGGGCGCCGAAGCTGAGTTTGACGCCCTCTGCGTTGGAAATATCTCCTGAGAGAGTCGTTTCGATGACCTCTGCGAATTTTTCCGTCTCGTTTATTTTTCCTGAAGCGTATACGAGCACGCTCAGAGAAAGCACAAACACGAGCAGTGCTAAGATCCTCGCTTTCATGATTCTTCCTCCATACGCGCAATCGCCTTGCCTACGCGGTCGGCTCTGTAGCGGTAAGTTTCCTTAATAATCTCAATCAGGCTCCTTTCCGATTCCTCAATTTCGTCGAGACTGAGGTCGCCGATGATTTCACCCTTGTGGAGCAGAACCGCCCTTCCGATAAAGTCTGCCACCTCTTCTATCAGGTGTGTCGAAAGCAGCACCGTCTCCGCCGGCTCCAGAATTCCGAGCAGAACCTTGTAGAAGTCTTCGCGGTTAAACACATCATTTCCCGCAAACGGTTCATCCATGAGGATGTAATCCGCTCCCTGCGAAAGGGCGAGGAGGACTTCAAACTGATTTTTCTGGCCCGTGGAAAAGCTTCCGACTCTTCTTCGCATCGGCAGTTCGAAGAATTCCATGAGGGCACTGAATCTCTTTTCGCGGAAAGTGTCAAAATGCTCCTTATAAAATTCTTTGTGCCCTTCCGGGGTGAGAGCCGGGAAGAAAGAATGCTCGCTCGTCGCAAAAGAAATTCTCGCGATATTTTTGTGTGTGATTTTTTCTCCGTCAAGCGTGATTTCTCCGTCATATTTCAGAAATCTCAGAATGGATTTCATCATGGTGGTCTTGCCCGCTCCGTTTTCGCCGAAGAGGCCGACAATTTGACCGCTCGGAAGCGTGAGGTTTACACTTTTGAGCGCAACTTTGCCGCTTCCGTATTTTTTATTTAAGTTCTTAATTTCCAACATCTAAAATACCCTCCATTTTTCCCATAAAAAGCTCCACTGTCCCGTCCGGATACATTCGTCCGGGGTCGCACACATATATATAATGTAATAAAGTCCGAGCATGACTGCCATTGTCAGCAAAATCACTCCGGCTTCCATCAAAGGAAGCGTGACGCACCTTCTTCTAAGTTCATGATTATCCGGCAGGCGGCGCATTGTGTAAAACGCATTGCTTCCGTTTTTGTGATAAGCATAGTGGCTGAAAAGCTGAGAGAGCAGGCAGATAAGCGCAAAAGCCGGAAAGGCCGTCATGCTGTACCCTAATACATCCGCAAAATTTTCCATGACTGCCCCGGGGATGAGCTCTTTTCTGAAACCTCCTGCTATATAGCGGTAAATGTTTTCCTTTTCCCTGCTGTAATTCACAAGGAAGGTCAGACTGAATATAACCGGGCATATCAGTGAGGTTAAAAAAGCCGTGCGTTCTTTTTCTGCGCGGTAGCCAATCGGAAGATGCTCCTTGATGAACATTTTGATTTTTTCATGTGTTTTCGTTTTACTCATCCGTGCCTGCACCTCCTTCATCCGTATTCAGCTCTGCCTCGCTGGGGTATTTTTCCTCGTATGCCACAAAGAAAATGCTTAAAAACACCACGAATCCGTAGGATGCTGCTTCTACGCGCGTCATAGCTTCGTTATATCCCTTTGTCGAAAGAAACCCGAATAGAAAAAGCGTGTACCAAGCAAGTCCGTCTCTGTTCTTTCTTCTCCGGCTGAAATAATTTCCTGCCGCCATCGAAAAACCGAAGGAAACAATCGCCGCAATATTGCAAACAAGTCTGACACCATCCCCGAGAGGAAAAAGAACATGCAGCGGGCCGCACCGGTAGAATGCAACCAGCAGTCTCAGCTGCGGATTTTGCGCCGTCGATATTTTATCACTGAAATAAGCTGCAAGCTCATAGGTCATGCCGGCAGCCAGTGCCCAGAACACCGTCAAGACCATCATAATGTAGACTGCCTCCGTAATAAAAATCGGAATCGGTTTAACCTTCAGCCTCTGCACGGTCAGGTCAACGTTGCTTTTCGCTGAGCCGAGCATGTCACGCAGAAACCATAAGATAAGGAAAAGCCCGATAAGCGACGGGAGCATGGTATATCCCGATGCAATGTTTTCAAAGTACATCGTTTCACCCTGCATCTTTTCATATAGAAATGCCGCCTGAACGCATACGGACGCCAAAATCGTTATACCAGCCGCAAGTGCGCTGCTCCTAAAAAAGAGATTATATATAGATAATAATTTTTTCATTTTGCTTCATCCCCCTCTGCGTTCCAATATTTCTCCAGTACCGCGATTGCTTCTTCTTTGCTGTACCCTGCCGCCTTCAGAGTAACGATTGCCATCCTTGCCCCTTCTTCTGTGAGTTCGGCTTTTATCTGTGCGATTTTCTCGTCGGAGGCACTTATGCAGCTCTTTGCTCCGGCGTGAGAGCTTATCAATTCCTCCGCTTCCATAAGTGCATATGCCTTTTGGACGGTGTTCGGGTTAATTCCCAGCAATGCCGATAAAACACGTCTTGACGGCATCTCGTCACCGAACTTGACTTCACCGGATGCAAGCCCCTGTTTGACAAATGCGATAAGCTGCATGTAAATCGGACCGCTTCCGTCCATCTTTATTTTCTCAAAATCTACCATGTCCTTGTTTGCGGCACCTCCTCTCTCATCCGTATTAAAACCGTACTCCTCGCATAACACAGTTCTTAACCGTATTATACAAATAGTACAGTATGGTGTCAACAAAAATTGTTATATTTTTTCAAAAAATCTTCATAATTTTTCACATTTTCTTGACAAAAGATTGGCAAGACACTATAATATAGATGTGTCGAAAGACACGATTCTTTATTTATTTATTTAACTTAATATTATTAAGGAGGACTTATTATGGGTAAAAAGATCCCGGTATGGCAATGCTTACTCGTTATGGTAGTAATGATTGCCGCATTAATGTGGTCAATTATCGTTGACGACGGTGGCGAACCACACATCGCACTTATCATCGCAGCATCTTTCGCTGCAATCATCGGCGTAGCTAACGGCTGGAAATGGAACTACATGGAACAGGGTATCCTGGCTTCCATCAACAGATCCATGCAGGCTATCTTAATCCTTGCTATCGTAGGTGCTATGATTTGTTCATGGCTTGCAGCAGGAACAATTCCTTCCATGATGTACTACGGTATCAAAGTTATCAGCCCTAAGGTATTCTTACTTACAGCTTGTATCCTTTGCTCCATCGTATCCCTTGCAACAGGTTCTTCATGGTCCACAGCAGGTTCCATGGGTGTTGCCCTCGTTGGTGTAGGTACAGCTCTCGGATTCCCTGTTGCTATGACAGCAGGTGCTGTAGTATCCGGCGCTTACTTCGGAGACAAGATGTCCCCATTATCCGATACAACAAACCTTGCACCGGCAATGGCTGGTGCAACTCTGTTCGGACACATCAAACACATGATCTATACAACAGGTACATCCTTAATCATCGCTTTAGTTGCATACGCAGTAATGGGATTCATGCATGCATCCAACAACGCGGTTGACATGTCCGTTGTAGATGAAATCTCTGTATTCATCCAGGGTTCATCCAAGATCAGCGTTCTTTCCCTGCTTCCACCAATCTTCGTAATCGTGGCAGTAGCGATGAAGTTCCCTGCAATCCCATCCTTAATCGGTGGTGTATTCATCGG
>JALERA010000089.1:0-11449 GCA_022764365.1 Bacillota bacterium | reverse complement strand
CGCAAGCAGCCGGGCGTTGAAACAAATGGAAGAACTTGCGATTATCGATGAGGACGAGGAAGTGGGCGCAAAGAAGGTGCTCAGAGCCGCAGCTCTCACTTATGTGGCAGCACTTGCGGTTGCAATCGGCAACCTTCTCAGAATGCTTGCACTCAGAGGAAGAGATTAATGGATTTAAACAGAAAAACCGCTTACGAAATCCTTCTGGATGTCGAAAAAAACGACGCATACTCAAATTTTGCCATCAATCATTTTGTCAAGAAGAATGAACCGGACAAAGAAGCGTTTGTGAGAGAACTTGTGTACGGCGTTCTCGAGAACAAGATTCTGCTCGACTACTATCTGGATGCATTGATACCGAGCGGGGTTAAGAAGGTAAAAAAACAGGAATTGACGCTCCTTCGCATGGGCCTTTATCAGCTTGTGTATATGGACTCGGTTCCCGCATACGCCGCCTTAAACGAGACGGTGAGTCTGGCGAGACGATTTGTGCGCGGAAAAGATAAATTCATAAACGGAGTTCTCCGCGGACACCTCAAGAACAAAGAGGCAATTCCGCTTCCGGATTCCGAAAAAGAACCCGTGAAATATCTTAGCATCGCGTATTCCGTAAATGAATGGATTGTAAAGCTTTGGCTGGACACCTACGGCAGGACGCAGACAGAAGAAATTCTGAAAGCGGTAAATAAGACACCGAAACTCTCCGTCCGTGTGAACTTAATGAAGACGGATACGGAAGTGCTCGCCGATGAACTGCAGAAAGAAGGCTTCTGCGTCGAAATTTCCGAAAAAACAGACCGGGGATTGTTTGTAAGCGGAAGCGGGCTGCTTGAAAGCAGCGCGTATAAACAGGGGCTTTTTTCCGTTCAGGACATTGCGTCCGTGATGGCATCCGACATTCTGGATGCAAGGCCGGGCGATACGGTTATCGATGTCTGTGCGGCTCCGGGCGGCAAGACGATTGCAACGGCGGAAAGAATGAAAAATCGAGGCAGAATTGTTGCCATGGATTTTTATGAGCATAAGCTTGCGCTTATTGAGGGACAAGCAAAGCGCTGCGGTATTGACATTATTGAAACAAAGTGCCATGATAGTACAGAGGGGCTTTCCGAATTTGCCGGCAGGGCAGACAAGGTTCTTGCAGATGTTCCGTGCTCGGGACTTGGGGTAATGGGAAGAAAACCCGAAATTAAGTACAGAGAAAACCCCGATTTGGAAGAACTTACGGAAAAACAAGCCCAAATACTCAGGCAGTCCTCCCACTATGTGAAACCGGGAGGAACGCTGGTATACAGTACTTGCACAATTAACAGAAATGAAAACGAAAGGCAGATCGAAAATTTCCTGAAGGAGCACACAGATTTCAGTGTGGATAGGAAGCTTCAGCTTTTGCCGACAGAGGGTACAGACGGATTTTTTATTTGCAGAATGATTAGGGGATAACCCGTGGAAGGAGTAAAATATGCATGTCGGTTTCAAATCCGATAAGGGATTAAGAAGAACAAACAATGAAGACGCATGCTTCGTGATGCTTCCCGATAAGGTTTATGTCGTAGCTGACGGTGTGGGCGGCAGCAATGCCGGGGAAATAGCAAGCCGAACCGCAGTAAACGAAATCGCAAACTACATAACGGAGCATCCGATTGCGGAAGCAACGAACAAATATGCCATCGTAAACTATCTCCAAAACTGCCTTGACGTGGCAAACAAAGAGATTTTCCGATTATCGCATACATACGAAGAAAACAGTGGAATGGCTACGACCGCCGTAATTGTATATGCAATCGACAACAAGGCATATATAACAAACGTAGGAGACAGCAGAGCGTATCTTTATAGGCACGGCAAACTTGTACAGCTCACAGAGGATCATACCTATGTGAATACTCTTGTAAAAGCCGGAATCCTTTCCAAGGAGCAGGCGGAGGTCGACGAGCGAAAGAATGTGATCACGAAAGCGCTCGGAGCGGAGTCGACGGTTGAACCTGATTTTTTCCAGGTGGAAATTATAAAGGATGATATTTTCGTCATTTGCACCGACGGACTTTACGATGAGGTGGAAAACGGCGAGATGATAGAGGTTTTAAATAAGAATCAGTCGATGTCTGATGTTTGCACCGAATTGATTAATCGCGCAAACAAAAATGGCGGCAGAGATAACATAACGGTTATTTGTTTAAAGGTTACGGAGGAGGATATCGATGAGCAGTAGATTATTGGCCGGAAGGTATGAACTGATTGAAAAAATAGGCGAAGGCGGAATGGCGATTGTATATAAGGCAAAGTGCCGTCTTCTGAACAGATATGTGGCAATTAAGATTTTGCGTCCCGAATTCACTAAGGACGAGCAGTTCGTTGAGAATTTCAGAAGAGAGTCTCAGGCGGCAGCGGGACTTTCCCATCCGAACATTGTGAGTGTTTACGATGTCGGACAGGAGGGCAATATTCATTTTATCGTAATGGAGCTTGTGGAAGGCAAAACCTTGAGCGAGCTTATTGAGGAAAAGGGCAGACTTGACTATAAGGAAGCAATCAATATCACAATACAGGTTGCATCTGCACTGAGCCTCGCACACAAGAATCAGATTGTACATAGAGATATTAAGCCGCACAATATACTGATTACCAATACAGGCGTTGCAAAGCTTGCGGATTTCGGTATTGCAAAGGCCGTAAGTGCGTCTACGATTATAGGCGGAAACAACAAAGTGATGGGTTCGGTTCATTACTTTTCGCCGGAACAGGCAAGGGGTGCCTATGTGGACGAGAGGTCGGATATTTATTCTCTCGGTATCGTTCTTTATGAGATGCTCACGGGAAAAGTACCGTTTGACGGGGATAATCCGATATCCATCGCGCTCATGCACATAAACGACCCGATGCCTTCGGTCAGTGCCGAGGTTCCGGGAATTCCTCCGCAGCTTGAAAAAATCATCATGAAAGCAACGGATAAGTATCAGACGAACCGTTACAGAACCGCGGACGAAATGATTGAAGATCTTGACAATATAGAGTTTATAACCAAGGTTATGGGGCAGAAGGCATTTAACATTGCAGGTGAAGAGGAAAAAGAACAGCCGGCTGCACCGGCACACCCGGAAAGGGAACGTGCGCACCGCAAGAGCGAAGCTGCTGCCGGAAATGCCGAGGAATCGGATAAAGCGCTGGAAAAGGCAAATAAAATCTCAACGGGATTCATTATCGGTGCTGTAGCGGTACTGGTTATCGCAGGCATTATCGGTCTCGGAGCGCTTCTTGGCTGGTTCGGCGGCGACAGCGAAGAAATTAAGGTGCCGAATTTTGTCGGAAGCACTTTTGAAGAAGCACAGGCGCTGGCGGAAGAAAGCGGCCTTGAAATCGCACGCGGCGAAGATGTATATAGCCCGGATCAGGAAGAGGGCAAGATTACATCGCAGAATCCTACCGCCGATTCTGTTGTTTCACCGGGCAAATTAATAACGGTATATGTAAGTAAGGGCAAGAAGGACGGGGTGGTTCCTAAGATTGTCGGGATGGATTACAAAGAGGCGAGTGAGTATCTGAAGACATTCGGATTTGAACTTGGAATCGTAAAGACAGAGAGCAGTACCCTGCCGGAAAACGTTATCATCGAACAATCGGTTGAAGAAGGCAGTACCGCATCAAAGGGCACAAAGATTGATGTTACCGTCAGTGACGGAAAAGGCAAAGAAATGGTTAAAATGCCGAATCTGATTGGCAAGACGCCTGACGAAGCGAACGCAATCCTCGACACTGAGGGCCTCAAACTTGGAGATGCGACCTACGAAGAAACCACAACTACCGCACAAAACCTTATTTTCTGGCAGCAGTATCCGGAAGGAACAGAGCTTGAAAAAGGAACAGCCGTAAGTTATAAGGTAAGCAAAGGCGAAAAACCAAGCGGAAGCGGCAGTGAAGATTTCGGTGACGGCACGGAATCCGCAGACGAGTAATTGCTTATGATTGGATTGATAAAAAAAGGAATCGGCGGATTCTATTATGTAGAGACTGACAAGGGCCTGATTGAGGCAAAGGGAAGAGGCATTTTCAAAAAGGACGGGATCACGCTGATGGTCGGAGACAATGTTGAAATCAGCATCATCGACGAGCCCGAAAAGAAGGGTGTCATCGAAGCGATTCTTCCACGAAAAAATCAATTTATCCGGCCGCCGATTGCGAATGTGGATATCTTTGCAATCGTGTTTGCACCGCGAAAACCCAAGCCGAATTTTGCTTTGATCGATAAGTTCCTTATTATGGCGAAGATGAAAGGTGCAGAAGCGATTATCTGCATTAACAAATGCGACTTGGCAAGTGAAGACGAAATTGCCGAAATAAAGGCCATGTATGCTCCGGTCTACCCGGTGCTTGAAATAAGCGCCAAAACAGGCAAGGGGATCGATGCGCTTGAGAATGAGATTTCAGGAAAACGGGTGGCTCTTGCAGGGCCGTCCGGCGTCGGAAAATCAACGATTCTCAACAGTATGATTCCACATGCCAACATGGAAACCGGTTCCATCAGCGAAAAAACCCAGCGCGGAAAACATACCACCCGCCATGTTGAAATATTCGACGCATATAAGGATGCAAAGGTGTTTGATACGCCCGGCTTCACTTCTTTTGAGATTTTGGAGGCGGAAGAAGACAACTTGCAGGCATATTATCCTGAATTTGAGCCGTATGCGGGAAGCTGCAGATATGACAACTGCAGGCATATCAAGGAGCCCGGCTGTACGGTGCAGAAGGCTGTTTCGGACGGCAGAATTCACCCAAAGCGATATGATTCCTATGTGTCGAACATGGAAGAAATAAGAAAAAGAAAGAAATACTGACTGTGTTTAAGCAGCCGGTCGAGAAAGAGGTAAGAAATGAAACTTGCACCATCGATTTTGTCGGCAGATTTTTCAAATCTGCTTGCGGATGTGAAAAAAATTGAAACCGGAGGGGCGGACTACATTCATGTGGATGTTATGGACGGGCATTTTGTACCGAATATAAGCTTCGGAGCACCTGTAATGAAATGCCTGAATGGCAAAACGACTGTTCCGTATGATGTACATCTAATGATTGAGAATCCGGATCTTTATATTGATGATTTTGTCACTCCGCAGACAGAGTACATAACCGTTCATCAGGAAGCTTCCAGACATCTTCACCGCACGATTCAGAAAATCAAATCACATGGAATCAAAGCAGGAGTAGCGATCAATCCGGCAACGCCGGTATCAACCCTGTCATGTGTATTCGAGGATGCAGACCTTATCCTGATTATGTCCGTAAATCCGGGATTCGGAGGACAGAAATTCATACAGAGTGCAGTCTCCAAAGTGGAGGAACTCGCTCGCCTGAAACGGGAAAACGGCTATCACTTTGCGATTGAAATTGACGGTGGAGTTACCCTTGACAATATCAAAATGCTTGCAGATGCAGGTGTTGAAATTGCAGTTGCGGGTTCTGCAGTATTTAAGACCGAAGATCCTGCGGAGCAGGCGAAGAAATTTAAACAGATTTAATTGACGTAATTAATAAAGCAGAGGTTTAAAATGGATTTACTTATTGCGTTTCTTGTTTTTATAGTGGTGATGGTTTCGGCGATTATCTTTGATTATACGATGATAATCGCCCTTATCATTGGACTTGCCGCGTTCATGCTGGTAGGAAAACATCGCGGGTTTTCTTTTAAATCCATGGCAAAAATGGGAATGGAAGGAGGCAAGAGTTCGCTTATTGTCCTCGAAGTCATGTGCATTATCGGCTTTGTAACCGCCACATGGAGAATTTCGGGAACAATAACCGTTTTCGTTTATTACGGAATGCGGATCATTACGCCTTCTTTGTTTTTGATCATCACATTTTTGCTTTCCTGCCTTCTCAGCTATGCACTTGGAACGTCATTCGGGGTTGCGGGCACGGTCGGAGTTATCTTCATGACGCTTGCCAGAAGCGGCGGAGTGGATCCCGTGATTACGGCAGGGGTTTTGATGAGCGGAGTGTATTTCGGCGACAGAGGCTCTCCGGTATCTTCCAGCGCAAACATGGTAGCAAGCGTTACGGAAACCAAGATTTACGATAATGTAAAGCAGATGATGAAGGTTGCAATTGTACCGTTTGCAATTACCCTTATTGCATATTCGATACTCTCGGTGACAAATCCGATAAGCCACGTTGATACGGAACTTGTAAATGCGTTTGAAAGCGAGTTTAATCTGTCCATGTGGGCTTTTGTGCCGGCAGTCTTTATGATCTTGCTGCCGCTTCTTAAAGTGGGAGTCATCACTTCAATGGGAGTGAGTATCGTAAGCGGGATTCTGGTTGCCTGCCTCGTACAAAAAATACCGCTGCTAGAAGTCATCAAGGTGTGCATCATGGGATATAAAGCAGACGGAGAGGGGCTCGGTGCGATCTTAAACGGCGGTGGACTTGTTTCCATGCTCGAGATTGTCGGGATTTTGATTATTTCAAGCTGCTATTCGGGAATTTTTACGGAAACAGGCATGCTTGACAGTCTGCAGGAAAAACTCAGCAGCATGTGTACGAAAGCCGGAAGATATACGGTCATGTTCCTTATGAGTCTGGCATCAGCGGCTATCTTCTGCAACCAGACCATTGCCACGCTTATTTGTGCAGATCTTTTGAAGAAGCCGTATCTGGAAGGCGGAGGGACAAAAGAGGAAATGGCAATCGACATGGAAAATACGGTTATTCTTATTGCATGTCTAGTACCTTGGTGCATAGGCTGCTCGGTACCGCTTTCTTTCTTCGGGGTCGGACCGGAATGCCTGCCATATGCAATCTATATGTACGCGGTACCGCTGCTGTATTTCGTATTGAAGAAGAGATGGTATAAGAATTAAGAAAACAGGGCTTGCCGACATCAAAAAAATGAAAAGGGACCGTGCATCAGAGCACAGTCCCTTTTGTTGTTATTCCGATGGGGTCGGATTGTAATTCGGATCGTCCGGATCGTCGATGATATCATCATCGCCCGGAGTCGGATCTGTTCCGGGATCAGGTTTTATCGGGGTAAATGGCACATCCGGATCCGGTGGATAGGTTTCCGCATCCGGGTTATGCAGATTGCAGTAATAATGCGGAAATTCATTTCCTTCCTCGTCAACCGGAGGTTCGGTTGCATATCCGGTCTTGACATAGGTGTCAGGGCAGTCCGGCGTTGCGAGATATCCGCTTTCCGAACATAATGTTACGCTGACTTCCGAAATTGCAGCTTTCTTAGGCTGCGTGCCTTTTGTGAAGTATTCCGTGCGTTTCTTCTTGGTCGAAGGTGTTACAAGCTGGCCCGTTTTGGTGTCAATCGTTGCAGTCACGACATTTGAAGGGCGCTTGGAATACGTTCCGCCTTTTGCATTATTCACTTGGCTTATTATCCGGCCCCACAAGGTTGCGGCTTTTGGTGACATGGACGAAAGCTTGATATTCACGTCGTTTCCGATCCAAAGAGCTGCAGAGTAGTTTGCGGTGAAACCGTCGAACCAAATATCGAAGCTGTCGGATGTTGTACCTGTCTTACCACCGACTTTCGCGCCGGCTACTCTTGCATAGGAACCGATACCTTCGGATACTACCGACTGAAGGACATCACGCATAATCCATGCAACGCCGGGATCCAAAACTTCGGTTTCTTTGGCCTTTCCCTCGAGGAGAAGATCACCGGTTTTTGTGGTTACTTTTGTATAGCAGCTGTAGCTCTTGTGTATGCCGTCATTGACAAATGTTGTATAAGCACTTGCCATCTCAAGCGTTGATGCGCCTTTGGTAAGGCCGCCCATACCGAGAGCGGCAAGGTTCAGGTCGTTCACATCGCCATCGTGAACAAGGGTCGTGAGACCGAACTTTTCAGCGATGTCATAGGAGTAATCAACTCCGACCTGCGCAAGGATCTTTACGGCACATACGTTTACGGACTGCTGGAGCGCGGTTCTGAATGTATAAGCTCCGCGGTACGAATTGTATGAGTTCTTCGGCCAGATTCTGCCGTTTATCTTCGTAGGTTCATCCACAACGATGGAACCTGCAGTGATGTAGTCACCCCAGAGTTTTGTACCTTGCTTGTCGAATCCCGTGTCTACAAGAGGGAAGGTTTTACCTTCCTTTTCCAACTCATAACTCTTTTGAAGTGCGGCGGAATATACAGCAAGAGGTTTGATTGATGAACCCGGCTGTCTCGGTGCCGTAGCACGGTTGTACAACATACGGCCTGAAATTTTTCTTCCGCCGATCATGGCTTTGATGGCACCCGTCTTGTTGTCGATTATCGTCATAGCCGACTGCGGCTGAATGATTTTCTGCTTGAGACTGTAGTCCTTTGTGGAAAGCTTGTCCCCATCCTTAACAAAGAAATTAGGGTAGTCTTTGAAGAACTGTGCACTTACCACCAAATTGTTTTTGGAGTCACGGCTCTTGTACTGTTGAGGAATGTTGATGTATCCACCCGGAATGGAGTAGAACTTCTTATTCTCTATTGTGTACATGCTCTTGAACTCAACGCTGTAATCCGTCTGGCCTTGAACGGTTGTGTCGTAGATCGCAAGGCGCTTGCCGGAATATATAGTCAGGGAACCGTCGTCATTCCACTTGTATTCACTTGATTTCAGCTTAAATGAACCGTCTTTGCTGATGTAGTTTGAATATGCGTAAAGCATGATGCCGCCGCCGTTTGAATTCAGTATGTTTCCGCGCTTATCGGTTCTGTATCCGATCGGTTCAGGGAAGTTTGCATCGTTTTTATATTCTTTCTCGATCACTTCCTGGGCTTGAGAGTCCATCGTGGTATAAATCTGAATTCCGCCGTTATATACGATACCGGAGGCTTTTGCATAGTCATATCCGTATTCGGTTTGAAGATCGCTGATAACCTGGGTGATTACATAATCCGCAAAGTAGTTCGAAACTTCATTGAGTTCATCAAGGTTCGGATTAACGATATCCTTGATTTCCACGGTTTTTGCTTCCTCATATTCTGCATCTGTAATGTATCCTTGGTCGTGCATGAGCATGAGGCATGTTTGAATACGGTTTTTCGCTGCATCGTTCCATACATAGGCGTAATCGCCGCTCTTTTTGATGAGATTCGGTGTATCTTCTGTTATTTCATCTGCAGAAACCTGCAGAACCAGTCTGTAAGAAGAAGGTGCCTGCGGCATTGCTGCAAGCGCTGCTGCTTCGACAATGGTTACATCCTCGATGTCCTTTGAGAAGTATGCTTGTGCGGCCGTTTGAACGCCGTATCCGCATCCGAAGTTAACCGTATTGAGGTAGGCTTCGAGAATTTCGCTCTTGCTGAGTTTGCTTTCCAAAATTACGGAATAGTAGGCCTCCGTAATCTTTCTGCTCAGAGTTCTTTCCTGCATCTCGTCCATGAGATAGAGGTTTCTTGCAAGCTGCTGAGTCAGCGTACTGGTGCCGCTGATTCTTCCGCCGTTAAAAATTGCATCTTTGATGGCGCCGAAGATACGGATAATGTTGAAACCGTGATGTTTCTCGAAAGTTTTATCTTCAAGTGCGATAAATGCTTTCTGAACATGATCCGGAATCTGGTCGATGCTCACAATGGTTCTGTTTTCGTCGGCAAAAACATTGTCGATAATCTGACCGCTGTCATCATACAGAATCGAGCTTTGCGAAAGGAGACTGTAAATATTGTTCGTCTCTATTTTCGGAGCCTTGATGATTACGATGGTTGCATATGCGGTTATCAGAAGTGCGATAGCCAAAAATATGCATATTAAAAATTTTATAAATTGCTTCTTGTTTAATTTGTATTTTTTCTTGCCTGAAGACGACCTCGAACCCGCAGCTGCAGCAGCTTCGGCCGCTTCGAGTTCCATACGTCTGTCTCGCCTGGATTTGTGCGTCGTTTCGCTCAATCAAATCACCCGCTTTCTTTAAATTTCATAATCTCATCCAAAATATTTAGATACATACACCGAAATTATACCATATCAGCCAAATAAACACAAACATTTTCAATATTATCCAACGGTTTAAATTAGATGTTGTAAAATAATGTAAAATAGTATATGATTAACGGAGGGGATTCATTAAAATGCTCCGAGAAAAACGCGGAGGAAAAATGAGACGAAGATGCTTTTTTATTCTTATTCTTGTACTTACATTGCTTGCATTTATCGATGCTTTGGGGATTCCGCTGAAACCGGCACAGCTTCCGCCGGGAGAATCCGAAGCGATTACTTGCACGGGCAAGATTCTGCGCATCCAATCCAAAGACGGAAGGACCGACATGCAGATAAAGCTCCTAACATACGGTGATAAAAAAGTGGATTTCAGCGAAAATGTACTGGTTTCCGTCTATGAAAATCTCAATGCCTGCAGCTTGTCACGCAGCATCATTTCGTTCAGAGCCGTGCTTCGCGATGCGCCGGAGGCAGGAAATCCACACTGCTTCAACTACCGAAAATATCTCAAAAGCAAAGGAATCGGCAAAATCGCAGCGATACGGACATTCAAAATTGTGGGAACGCAATTTACCCCGGCAGATTCGTACGAAAGAGCAATTTACCGGGCAAGGAGCGAGTTCCTGCAAAGTGTTTCCGCCAATGCAAGGGGCATGATTTCCGGTGTTCTTTTCGGCGACACGAGCCTCATGGAAGAGGACGTCTCTGAGGAATTCCGCCAAAACGGAACCTCACATATTCTGGCGGTAAGCGGACTGCACGTGGGAATCCTTTACGGTATTTACAAAAAACTCGCAGGCAGGCGCAGAAGTGCAGGGGCATTTGCGGCATTGCTTGCGATGCTTTTTCTGTACGGATCACTTGCAATGTGGAGCGCATCTTCAACAAGAGCGATATTGATGATTGCAGTCAGCACCGCAGGACGATATACAGACCGGCGCAATGACATGCTTACTGCAATGAGTGCCTCCGCGTTTATCTTGATTGCAAAGAACCCTTATGTGATTTTTGACAGCGGTTTTCAGATGTCGTTCCTTGCGATTACATCAATAGCCTTCTTAAGACCGGTCATGCCGAAGGTTGTACCGGAGAGCCTTGCGACAGCCATCGCGGTCAACATCGGGCTGCTCGTTTATCAAATATATTCGTTTAATTACTTCTCTTTCATAAGTATTATTGTCAATATTCCCATTATTTATATGACGGGATATTTCGTGCCGGCTGCGTTATCCGGATTTTGTGCCTTCACGGCAGGGTGGGGATATGATTTCTTAAGACCGGTTGTAGAAGGTTTTGCCCTGATGCTTGAAAAAGTCAATCATGTCGTCAACTTCGGCGGACTTTTCGGGGCAAATGCGGTGTCGCCTCCGCTCTTTGCAGTGCTGTTCCTCATCGCTTCAATTTTTTTCGCTGCGTCAGAGAGCTTCTGCATCATGAAAAGCAGGAAAGAATATAAGAAAATCGCAGGTGTCCTTGCGGTCATTCTGGCTGTTTCAGCGGTGGGAGAAGGGTTTGCC
>JALERA010000064.1:0-7780 GCA_022764365.1 Bacillota bacterium | reverse complement strand
CCTGACCGCGCATACCCGCGGCTACGGCGCTTCCGATCAGCGCCCGGAGGACTATCTGGACGCTTTCTCCGTTTACGTGAAGGAAAACATCGACAAGATCGCCGCGCTGAATATCGTCTGCACCCGGCCCAAGGAGCTGACACGCACAGAGCTGAAAAATTTGACGCTTGCTCTTGACCGCGAGGGGTACAGTAAGCAGCAGTTAAACAGTGCCGTTTCTCAGCTTACCAACGAGGAAATGGCGGCGGATATTATCAGCTTCATTCGCCGTTACGCTATCGGCTCGGCGCTGATCAGTCACGAAGTCCGTATTCGTAAAGCTGTGGATAAGCTCCGCAAGGCGCACAGCTTTTCCAAACAGGAGCTGAGCTGGATATCCAAAATGGAAAAGTACCTGATGGATGAATCCGTCCTGAATGTAGGCGTATTTGATGAAGATGTCCGCTTTAAGAGCGAGGGCGGCTTCAAGAAAGCGGACAAGATATTCCAGAACAAGCTGACGGAGATCGTTCTGGAACTGAATGAATATCTCTATGACGATGGAGGCAGAATCGCATGACAACACAGGAAATCGTATCTAAGCTCTGGAACCTCTGCAATGTGCTGCGGGATGACGGAATAACCTATCACCAGTACGTCACGGAGCTGACCTATATTCTCTTCCTCAAAATGTGCAATGAGACCGGCTCGGAGGATCGCTTTGCAGAAGGCATCACCCTTGCTGAGGGCAACGCCCTGACGCCGGAGCAGGAAACCGAGAACGCCGAAAAGCAGATCGTTCTTGATTATTCGTGGACGAATCTGCGGAAACGCTCCGGCCTCACCCAGTATAACTACTATAAAGACCTGCTGCGCCTTTTCGGAAAACACTGCAAAGGCCGCGTGCGGGAGATCTATCAGAATGCGCTGACCAACATAAACGAGCCGAAGAACTTGGAAAAGATAATCACCACCATTGACGAGCTGGACTGGTTCTCTGCCCGGGAAGAGGGGCTCGGCAACCTGTATGAAGGTCTGCTGGAGAAGAACGCCAACGAGAAGAAGTCCGGCGCGGGTCAGTATTTCACGCCCCGTGTGCTCATTGACATGATGGTGCGCATGATGAAGCCCCAGCCCGGCGAGCGCTGCAATGACCCAGCCTGCGGTACCTTCGGCTTTATGATCGCCGCCAGCCAGTACGTCCGGGATCATACGGACAATCTCTGGAACTTGACTGCGGACGAGGCCGAGTTTGAAAAGACACAGGCATTCACCGGCTGTGAGCTGGTACCGGACACCCACCGTCTGGCGCTGATGAACGCCATGCTCCATGATATTGACTGCCCCATCACGCTGGGCGATACCCTGTCCGGTCTCGGTGAGAGCATGAAGGGCTATGACCTCGTGTTGGCCAATCCGCCCTTCGGAACGAAGAAAGGCGGAGAGCGTGCCACCCGTACCGACTTCCTCTATGCCACAAGCAATAAGCAGCTTAACTTTTTACAGCACATCTACCGCAGTCTGAAACCCGGCGGACGTGCCGCCGTGGTGCTGCCGGATAACGTGCTTTTTGCCGACGGTGACGGCGAGAAGATCCGCTGTGACCTCATGGATAAATGCAATCTGCATACCGTTTTGCGCCTGCCCACCGGCATTTTCTATGCGCAGGGCGTAAAAACCAACGTGCTGTTTTTCTCCCGCGGCAAGACTGATAAGGGCAACACGAAGGAAGTTTATTTTTATGACCTCCGCACCAATATGCCCTCCTTCGGCAAGACCACGCCGCTGAAAAAGGAACATTTCGCGGACTTTGAGGCAGCCTATGAAGCCTCCGACCGTAAGGCAGTCAAGGACGAGCGTTGGAGCTGCTTTACCCGTGATGAGGTCAGAGCCAAAGGCAACAGCCTTGACCTCGGTCTCATTCGGGATGACTCCGTTCTGGATTATGACGAACTGCCAGACCCCGTGGAGAGCGGCGAAGAGTGCGTCGCCCTGTTGGAAGAGGCCACCGACCTTCTCATGAGCGTGGTGCGGGAGCTGCGCACGCTGACGGAGGAACAGTGATGGCAAGAGCAAAAAAAGAAGCCGCCCTCACGCCCGAAGAGCGTTTACAGGCAGCCTTGGTCCCGGATTGGGAGTGGCCCTATAAATTGCCGGAGAATTGGTGCTGGACATATGTCTCTACCGCTTATGACGTAACATCAAGTAAACGCGTTCATAAAGAAGATTGGCTTTCAGAAGGAATCCCATTTTATCGAACAAGAGAGTTAGTAAAACTCTCATCAAATGGTTTCGTTGATAATGAATTGTATATTTCAGAAGAGCAGTACGAAACATTTAAGCGCGAATACGGTGTGCCAGCAGTAGGTGATTTGCTTATCAGTGGCGTTGGAACTATAGGTGTCCCGTATGTGATAGAATCACACGAAAAGTTCTATTTCAAAGATGGAAATGTGATTTGGTTTAAAAACAGAGGGCTATTTATTCCACGATTTATTTTTTACTTGTATAAAAGTATGTTTATGGATAAGCAAATCCATGACATGGCATCGGGAACAACTGTTGATACTTACACCATAATAAACGCAAATATGACAAAAGTTCCTCTTGCCCCTCTTTCCGAGCAGCAGCGGATTGTTGACCGCATTGAAAGCTTGTTTGCCAAGCTGGACGAGGCAAAGGATAAGGCGCAGGCTGTAGTGGACAGCTTTGAAACCCGCAAAGCCGCCGTCCTCCATAAAGCCTTCACCGGTGAACTCACCGCCAACTGGCGTGAGGCCCACGGCGCAAATATAAGTCAATGGAAGAATTGCACTATAGGGGATGTTTTTGCACATACAACCGGTAAAGCACTAAAGAAAAGCAATCAAAACGGTGTACTGCGAAAGTATATAACTACATCAAATCTTTATTGGGGTACATTTGATTTTTCCGAAGTTCGTGAAATGTATTTTACTGAGGACGAATTGGGGAAATGTACTGCAAAAAAAGGTGATTTGTTGCTGTGCAATGGTGGCGATGTCGGACGAGCTGCAATTTGGGACTACGATTATGAAATATGCTTGCAAAATCATATTTCTAAGCTGAGAAAAAAAGCAGAAAACGTAGATGTGCCGTTTTTCTATTACTACTTTATGCTTTCAAAAATAGATGGTAATATTGCGGGAAGAGGTATTGGAATAGCATCATTATCAGCAAGAGATTTGTTGTCAATGAACGTTTATCTCCCGCCTGTGGCAGAACAACAGCAAATATCACGCATCCTCGACGCCATCTTTGCCAAAGAGCAACAGGCCAAGGATGCCGCCGAAGCGGTGCTGGAGAAAATCGACCTGATGAAAAAAGCCATCCTCGCCCGCGCCTTCCGCGGCGAACTGGGCACCAACGACCCGAACGACGAAAGTGCCGTGGAGCTGCTGAAAAAGATATTATAATCGAGGCGTATTTATGAACTCAAACTGGAGAAATCGTCCGACAACGATTGATTATATCTCAAAATCCATTGACTATGTTGTTGGGATTGATGAAAGCGGAACTTCAAGCCTGAAAAAGGTTCTTGAAGCAAAAAGGAAAGGTATAGAAGTGCCTGACAGCGAACGCCACTTCACAGTCACCGCATCCGTCATTTCTATGGAACATTTTGCAGAAGCAAGAGACATGGTCATGGCTCTGAAAAATAAATATTGGCATGATGCGTTGTTTACATACGGTGGAACAGAGAAGCGTGTGTGTTTTCATTCCAGAGAGATTCGAGGTCGCAATGACGCATTTAGCCCAAATCTGATTGATTATAATGCATTTATTACCGACCTCAGTTCAATGATGGATACTATCCCAATAACCCTATACGCTTCCCATATTGATAAGATTCGCCATGTGAACCAGTATGTCTATCCCATGTCGCCATATGATTTGTGCATGACCTTTGTGTTTGAAAGAATCATTTATAATATGCCTCATAATAAGAGTTGCATAGTAATACTGGAATCACGTGGGAAAAAAGAAGATAAAGAATTGCTTGATTTTATTAAGCAACTTATTGACAGAGGAACGAGTTATTGTTCAGCATCGGCATTCAAAAAAATTAAAGGGGTATATTTTAACCCAAAATGGTGCGCAATGCGGAGTGATAAAATGTCATATTGGGAGCTTGAATTAGCAGATCTGTGTGCATATCCGATTCACAAGCATTTTGCGTATGGAAGGGATGATCCTGCCTATCAAACAATACTGCCAAAGATTAAAGGTTATCCAAATGTGTCGGGGCATGGATTAAAGAGTTTCCCGTAAAAGAAAAAGAGCCGCATTCCTGCGGCTCCCGTTTGCACAATGCAAACCCCAGAAAGATTTCTCTTTCAAGTATAAGTATACATACTTTGCCCTAAATGTCAACGCAAAATGAGGATTTTTAATGCGTAACCTACGATCATACTATTCCGCCTCCATAGCAGATTTCCTGCGTCAGAGCGACCGGGAAATCCTCGGCATTATTCATGCCAACGACATCTCGGCGGAGACGACAATTCAACAGAGCAACACATGGGAATCGGAGATTTCGATTCTCAAGGATCAGCTGCGCGCATTTTCGGACGGCCGGATCATATTTGAGTACACTATCCCACGCATGGGAAAACGAGTGGACACAGTCTTGCTTTATCGGAACATCGTCTTTCTGCTGGAATTCAAGGTCGGTGACAAGGAGTACCGCGAGAGCACCTACGATCAGGTGTACGACTACGCCCTGGACTTGCGGAATTTCCAGAAAGAAAGTCACAATAAACTGATCGCCTGCCTGATGATTTCCACCAAAGCGCCGGAGGAACCGTGCGTTATCCACGAGCGGGAACGGATCATCGAGCCAATCCGCTGCAACGCATCGAACATTGGCGCGGCAATTGAAGCGGTTGCAGACTGCTATGCTGAACCGGCATTCGATTACATACAATGGGAGAACTCCGAATACCTCCCCACACCCACCATTGTTGAGGCAGCGCAGGCATTGTATCGAGGCCACAATGTTCATGACATTACCCGCAGCGATGCAGGAGCCGAAAACCTGACCGTCACCACGGACGAGATCAACCGCATCATTGATTACAGCAAGGCCAACCATCGTAAGTCTATCTGTTTCGTGACCGGCGTGCCCGGAGCGGGCAAAACGCTCGTGGGCCTCAATCTGGCGATCCAACGTTCCGATGCCGCTGCCGGTGAACACGCCGTGTTTCTGTCCGGCAACTTCCCGCTCGTCACCGTCCTGCAGGAAGCACTTGCCCGCGATAAGGTGGAGCAGGAAAAACAGGCGGGCCACAGGCTGTCCAAGAGCGACGCCCTGCGCAGCACGTCGGCATTTATTCAGATCATCCACAAATACCGCGATTCCTTCGTCGGCAATGACCATATTCCGCCGGAGCGTGTTGCCATCTTTGACGAAGCTCAGCGGGCATGGACGAAGGACATGATTGCCAAGTTCATGCAGACAAAAAAGGGCGTGGCAAACTTCGAATACAGCGAGCCGGAATTCCTGATCAGCACCATGGACAGGCATCAGGACTGGGCCGTGATTATTTGCCTCGTCGGTGGCGGGCAAGAGATCAATACTGGAGAAGCTGGCCTGCCGGAGTGGTTTGACTCTCTACGCCGTGCCTTCCCGCACTGGGACGTATATATTACGCCGCAACTCAACGATGAAGAATATCGCCGTGAGCGCGAGTGGGACGACATGATTGCTGACCTGCAGATCCATGAGAACGCTGATCTGCACCTTGCAACATCGGTACGCTCCTTCCGTACGCCGGATCTGGCGGCCTTTGTAAAAGCAGTGCTGGATGTGGACACCGACGCGGCGAAAGAGTTATACTCTCGCATTAAGGACAAGTACCCCATCGTGCTGACCCGCGATTTGAACAAGGCGAAAGAGTGGGTGCGTGAACAGTGCCAGGGCACTACACGTTATGGCCTCCTCGCCAGCAGCGGAGCCTTGCGCCTGAAGCCGGAGGGCATCTTCGTTAAGAATGAAATCTCAGTGGCAAACTGGTTCCTGAATGGAAAAGACGACGTGCGTTCCAGCTACTATCTGGAGGACGTCGTCAGCGAATTCGATATTCAGGGGCTGGAGCTGGATTATTCCATCGTCGCGTGGGATGCAGACTTCCGCTTCGACGGTGAGCAGTGGGACTATTATAATTTCTCCGGCAGCCGCTGGATGAACGTCGCATCCGAAGATCGCAAGCTATATCTGAAAAATGCCTACCGCGTTCTCCTTACCCGTGCCCGCCAGGGGATGGTGATCTTTATCCCAGAGGGTAGTGATACGGATCAGACACGTAAACGGGAGTGGTATGATGGGACGTATGAGTATCTGATAAGCGTTGGAATTATACCAATGCATTATGAAACCAATTAGGAGGTAGAAATGGGTAGAATAGAGATTTATGAAATGACACATCCCAAAAATGTATCATTTTTTGTTGATAGAATAAAGCCGATAATGACTGATAGCTCAATCGATATCTATTTCAAAGAACAGAAATCGTTACCTGCTGCCTGTGTTCCAATATCAGGAATAATAGATACTTTGCGTACAAAAGGAAAAAATGTATGCGTTCATTACAGTCAGGGATCGTATTTAGGAAATATTCATTTTGATCATCCGTACAAAGTTGAAGATCATATTGATTCCCTTTCGTTCCCGTTTTCAAAAATTTGGAAGTTTGACAATTTTGATGAAGTAACAAGATTAGTTAATGCATACCTGGATGAAATTTCTTCCTCAGTATCGTGCGAAAAAGGCCTGATTGAAGGATTAGAATGGAGCCTAAACGAAACGATGGACAACGTTCTTCAGCACTCTAATGGTGGAACGGGGTACATGATGGGAGTAATTCATAGAAGCACGAACTATGCCCTGTTTTCAATATTTGATAATGGACAAGGAATATACAATTCCTTGCGCGATAGCGAGTTCCATCCCAGGAATGCAATTGATGCTATTTCAATAGCAATACAAGAGGGAAAAACGCGTGACAAGCGTATAGGGCAAGGCAACGGACTGTGGGGGCTGAACAATATTATTTTGAGTAATCATGGTAAGCTTGAGATTACGTCAAATGGCAGCTCGCTAATGATTCAAAATGATGGAACATCTAGAAAATTTATTGATCTGCCTATATTAGATACCAAACAAGCAACAACGACAATCAATTTTTCTTTGAACTATTCAAATGAAGTATCTGTGTCTGAGGCACTTGGGGGATATGTCCCATCTGACATTAGATACGAGGATAAAGTCGATGAAGAAAACTGCCTGCATTTTCTTCTCACTTCTGAAGCATCTGGTTTCGGAACTCGCATTGCCGGAGAAAGAGTGAGAAACAAAGTGCTAAATCACTTAAAACGAATTGATACTCCGAGTGCTGTGAATATCGATTTTTCTGGTATTTCCATGATTAGTTCGTCATTTGCAGATGAGTTTCTCGGAAAAATGCTTGCAGAACTCGGCTTTTTTAGGTTTACAAAAACTATATTCCTGAGCAATGTATCAGAAGTAATTGAGCCAATTATTAACAGATCAGTAGCGCAACGAATGGCTGCAATCTATATGGGTGAACATGTTGATGAATCCTCACCTAAATGATGAATTCATTTGCATTCTTGAGAAACTTATGCTGCGATTGGTGGATGGTCTTGGTCGCAGCCGTCTAGCACCTCATCGGCACCAGCCGGAGATTACGAAAAGCATCTATACAACGTCTATATTAACACATACAGATATGTGTCTACGATAACAGCTCCCGGCAGCAAT
>JALERA010000025.1:0-13623 GCA_022764365.1 Bacillota bacterium | reverse complement strand
GCAGTATTTACCAGAACATCAATCTTGCCTTTCTCTTCTTTAATTGCAGCGATTGTATCGATTACCTGCTGTTCACTGGAAACATCGAGTACCTTATAGATAACTCTTGTAGGATCCAGGTTTTCCTTCTCCATCAATTTCTTAAGTGTGTCTTCGTTAATGTCGAGCATGACTACATCATAGCCGTTATTGTAATATTTTTTTACAACTTCCGTACCGATACCGCCGGATGCTCCCGTGATTACACATACTCTTGCATTACTCATGATTATACCTCCTGATTTTCCTTTGTATTTTGAATTCGTCCTGCATTCCCGCAGGCTGTCCCATATTGAACTTTTACTCTTACACCATATTTTAATGTCCCGCAAAGTTAATTACAACTATTACATTGTCTGAAAATATAATTATTTTGCTATAAAATCTAATTATTCTTATTACTTTTGGGGTGGGTTTCATTATATAATATTTCTATGGGATGATATTGTTGTGAATATTGCAAGGTAGGTATCAGCATGTTATTTGAAAAAATTACTTATCAGGATGATTTCCCGATCAATATTACGATTGCGTCAATAGAAGAGTATCCGCTGCACTACCATCAGGATATTGAATTTGTCTATGTCCTGAAAGGGGAAGTGACGCTGAAAAACGGGTACTGCCATTACACATTGAAGGAAGGCGATATTTTTACCAATGCAGGTCATGAAGTACACAGCCTGACCTCAACCGGCAAAGAAAATATCATTGCACTGATTCAGATCAGCACGCATTATTTTTCGCAGTATTTTCCGTCGCTCAGCAAAGCCTGCTATCGTACCTATTCCAACAAGCCGACGACGAAGCGGCACGACAATCTGCGCGAAAAGCTTCTGCAGATCCTGCTCGCATACGAGATTAAGAGTTTCAACTACAAAAGCGAGTGTACTTATCTCATCGTTGACATCATCAAGTATTTGGACAAGTACTTCAATCTATTTGCGTTCGAAAACGATGTGGTCATCAATTTTGAAAGCGGTGACCAAACCACAACCGAGCGCATCAGCCGAATTATTACATATATTTATCAGTATTATGCCGAAAAAATCACGCTGGAAGATTTGGCAGCGATGGAACACCTCAGCGAGTTTTACATTTCGCATATCATCAAAGATTGCACCGGCATGAATTTCCGTGAATTCCTGTGCTTTGCACGCGTGGAATGGTCGGAGATTCAACTGCTTGATACAAACAAGAAAATCAGCCAGATTGCCAGAGATGTCGGTTTTTCAACCACCGCATATTATGAAAAATATTTTTATAAATGGTTTAAGCGCACGCCGGAAGAGCACCGTGTACATTTCAAGCCTATGGTCAAGAGCGAACTGCGCCCCGAAATCATCACCCCGATTTCAGCCAACAAAGCCACATATTTGATTAAGTCTACTTTGTCTTCTTTGAACTCACAAAAGAACAGTTCTTCCGTGGTGAAGAGCCTGAAGCTGGAGATAAATGTCGACAGAAGCGGCAAACCCATTACCTTCATTGACTATAAATTAAACATTCAAATCACCCTGGAAGATTTTCGGGAGATGAAATTTAATCTTTTTCATATACTGGACTGTCTGCATCCGTCCAGGGTAACCCTTTTGTTTTATCCCACGGACTCTTCCACGGAGGTCGATCGACTGCGCATGATGCTCACTGCCGCCGGGTTTTCGGTCGTGCTGAAGCAAGCAGTAACAATCAATGCACAGCCGTTTATATCCTACGGAAACGATACGATTGCAGCTCCGATTTATGTGCTGAGCCAGCTTTTGCGCTCAGCCGACCCGTGGCTGACACTTCGGCTGCGAGACAAAGCGCAGGATGGAACTCTTCTGAAGGGTCTTCCGTCGCTTGTAACATCAAACGCAATCAAAAAGTCATCTTTCTATGTATATCAGGCAGCCTCCTTTGTGCATGGCGACATTATCTGCTGGGGTAAGCACTATTGTGTCATTCGCATCAATGATACGGTGCCTGCAGCATTTGCTGTAATTGTCTATAATTACAACGACAGCATCCAAAGCCTTTGTAAAAAGGACTCGTCGCTGCACCAGGTGCGAACGGTGTTAAATGAATTCAAGGACGAGATAGACTTCAGCTTCAACCTGAATCTGCCGCCGGGCATTTATTCCGTAATGAAATATACGATGAACCGTTCATCAGATATTTTCACATATTTTTCCTCTTTAAACTTCTCTGACGGCTCGGATACATTGAGCGTTTTGCACGATCTGATTCCGACTTCGCCTCAGCTTGATGTTTATCAAGAGGATGTACGAACCAATTTTCATATAAACTTTTCGATGAAGGGTGTCGGTGTGCAGCTGGCGCTGATAGCACTAAAAGGAGATTCAAAAAATGACAAGTAAAAAACATCGGCCGTCTGAAGGCGTAGCATTTACCGGACTTGTTATTGCAGCAATTCTATGGGGACTCAGTTACCCCTTTACAAAGTATGTTGAGGACTGCCCAACCTTCTACATCATTTCCATACGGTTTGCTACCTCTGCGGTGGCTTTGGGCCTCGTATTTTGGAAAAAATTCAGACTTTTCAATGCGAAAGAATAGGAGGCATCCAATGTATTATAAAGAACGCTTTGAAACATATCTTGATGTAGACGAAATGCTTGACAAATATTACAACTACGACGAAACCTATCGCAAATGCTCGCAATGCCCGGGCTTTGGCGAAACATGGGCGTGCCCGGACTTCAATTTCGATCCCAAAGACTATTGGCTGCAGTTTTCACGCTTTCATTTCATCGTCGACCGCATTTCAAACGAAGGCGCCTCAACGGTAGCGGAAGCGCAAGACCGTCTTTTTGCAGAGAAAAAAATCCACGATGAAGAAATGCTCGCCATGGAGGAAGTCTGCCCCGGCAGCAAAGCCCTTGCTGCACAAGAATGCACATTGTGCAAAAAGTGTGCACGCCTCAGTGGTCACCCTTGCGTTCATCCGGATAAGATGCGCTACGCACTTGAATCCCTTGGGATGCTTGCCGTAAAGATGGTTAAAGACTGCTTCGGATTCGATATTCTGTGGTCTGACGGTACCAGTATACCGGAATATTACCTCCTCGTAGGCGGCATACTTGAAAAATAACAAAACGTACAACAAAAGCCGGTTGTTTCCGAATGCTGATTAATCATGCGGATGACCGGCTTTCTTTTGGGTTTATCTGTTTTTGTGTTTTTTCTTTCTTGCTTTTTCAGCTTGTTTCTGGCGGCGAATCTGCATTTGTTTTTCGGCAATCATTCTGTCGCGCTCTTCTTTGTAGGCTTCTCTTTCTGCTTCCGTACGACTGTCGACATACGCCTCCGGATTCATTCTTTGAGCGAACTCCATGACTTTAACCGCATCTTCAGGGGTAAAAACAAAGGCTCTTACAGACACATCCTTTGCGATTTCCATCATGATGTTCGGTTTGGCCTTTTTATAGTCGGGACGCATTGCCGTAATCTGATCCCAGGTCCAGCGATAGTTGTATGGTATTCCCAAGAAAACATATCGAATATCCACGCCCTCTTCCGAAATCACGTGTTCCTTGTTGTATCCTATACAAAAGAATGCTAAAATCAATGCCACTACGGCAAAAAAGTAATTTTTCTGCCAAATTTCCAAAGCTGTGATGCCAAGGCAGCCGAAAAACATGAGTATGCGTTTTCGCTTGCTTCTTTCGCGCATATTAATTCCTTTAAAAACCATTCTGCCTCCCCTTTGCTTACAAATATGTCTGTGCAAAAAGCACATACCCGTTTCCGGGTATGTGTTTTCAATTATCCATAATTTTATTATACAAATGAATTAAGTATTTGTCAAATTAAGCACCAATCTGCTTGTATTCGCCGCTTGCTCTCTTTGCTTCCAGAGCCTTCATAGCGATTTCGTGTGCTTCTTCCGGAGCCGCCGCAATGAAGTGGCCTTTCTTTACCTTGCCGCCGAAGAATCCGGTCTTGGAACCGTCAGCATACAGGATGTTGCCGCCGATAGCTGCCGTACCCATGGAAATCAGTGGGTTCAAAATGTTTACGAAGCAGTACGGTAAATATGATAATGTAGGAACACCTAACATGCCGGAGTGGTATACACCGCAAGTTGACCATGGAACCAGTGGTGAGAACAATGTTCCGCCGTCTTCCATACATCTTGACAACATATTTCTGGAAAGTCCGAGTTCGTCGAATTTTTCTTTGTACATGGTTGCAGGGATGATTAAACTTAAGTACTGGTCGCACATCGTCAGGATTGTGAACATTGCAGTACAGATAACCGTAACAGCCATCTGGAACGGTGTTTTGATATCCTTGATGAGATTTCCTAATAAGGATTCAACGCACCCTGCTCTTGCATACATACCGCCGAAGCCGATTGCGATCAACGCCATGTTGATGGTCCACAGCATGGAATCCATTCCACCTCTGTTAAGTAACTGGTCAGCTAATTCATTGCCTGTTTCTGCGGAATATCCGTAGTGTGCCGCTGAAATGAATTCAGGGAAGCCTGCACCCTGGAAGATAACCATGAAGATACCGGCTGTTAATACAACGAGCAGGATACCAGGGATTGCGGATACCTGTAATACGGAAACTGCAAGGATAACAAGTACAGGGATTAACAGAACAGGGCTCATGTACTGGAAGTGATCCTTGATTGCATTGGATAATCCGTCTACGAGTTCCGGATCGTAAGCACCTGTTTCTCCTACAACTGCGATACCACAGAAGATTAAGAAACCGATAAGGAATGCCGGGAATGTGGTTCCGATCATTGCCTTAACGTGGTCGAACAATCCTGTCTGTGCAGATGCAGATGCAAGGTTTGTTGTATCGGATAACGGGGAGAATTTATCGCCTGTGCAAGCACCGGAGAGAACCGCACCGCAGATGAGTGCCGGGTTAACACCCATGGTTGCACCGATTGTCAGGAACGCAATACCTAATGTTGCACTTACTGTATAAGCGGAACCCAATGCCATCGCTACGATTGCGCAAAGCAAGCATACTGCCGGTAAGAAAATAGCCGGCGTGAATAACTTCAATCCGTAATATACAAGTGCGGGAATTGTGCCGGCATATTCAAATGTACCAACCAAGCATCCTACGAATAACAGAATGAACATTGCTTCAAGTGACTGAAAAAGCGAGTCGAAACCTGCGGCTAACATATCCTTATAGCATATGCCGCAGCGTTTTGCAACAAGCACAACGGTAATAACTGCCATCAATACGTATAAGTGCGGGTCATTTCCCCACTCTAATACGGAATTTGCTACCATCAGGCCTAACAGCACGAGAACCGGTAAACAAGCCTCAAACTTATTAGGCAGACGTTCAGCCTTTTTGGTTTCTGCCATAACTAAAACCTCCTAAATAAAATAAGTGATAATACCAAGATTGTCGTTTAAAACAATCCCCCATAAAAAATGTAAATATTGTTATATCTATTGTCATTTTAACAAAATAAAAACAAATTTCTTTAATTTTTTTGCTATTTTTGTTAACTTTTTTGCTATTTTGACATTTTTTACACCTTTTTGAGCCTGTACAAAGCGAAAACAATCCCCCTGCCGCACGGAAGCAGCAAGGGGCTCAAGTCATAATTTATAAGTTATTCAAAATTATATTGTGTCACAATCGGTTCTCTTCCTTGTGTTTTGTCGTTGAAATACTCATAAAGACTGATGCCGAGGAAAGATCCGCTGATATTGTACACATTCGTGAAACCGTTTTCGATCAAAGTGCAGGTTGCGTAATAGGAGCGCTGGCTGGATCTGCAGTGCAGGTATACCGGAATATCCCTTGGAATTTCATCCAGTCTGTCTCTGAGCTCATTAAGAGGAATATGATGTGCCCCCTTAAGGTGACCCGTTTTCAGTTCACCGGCTCCTCTGACATCGATAATATACGCACCTTGTTCAACAAGTTCTCTTACTTTGTCCACATGGACTTGTTTGATTCGTCCGTTTAATACATTAAGTGCCACCAATGCCGCTAAGTTTACAACATCTTTTGCGGTTGAGAACGGCGGTGCATAGCAGAGCTCCAGTTCTTTCAAGTCTTCAAGCCTGCCACCCATTGTAATCATGGCCGCAATTACATCCACGCGCTTATCGCACTCGCCTGTTCCGATTGCTTGTGCGCCGAGAATTCGTCCCGTAGGAATCTCAAATACCAGCTTGAAAACCATATAGTTTGCACCCGGCATCAGACCCACTCTGTCCATAGGGAAAATCATAACAGAATCGTAGGAATATCCAAGGCGTTTGGCTTCTCTTTCGTTAAGTCCCGTGCATGCCGCATTCTGTCCGAAGACTTTGATGCAGGAAGAAGCAATATAACCCTTGTTTGTGTTATACATTCCGCAAATATGGTCAGCCGCCGCACGTGCCTGTCTCTGCGCAGGGCCTGCAAGTGCAATCCTGCCCGGCGCATGTGCAAGCATATTATAGGATTCGATGGCATCTCCCACTGCGTAAATATCCGCATCGCTTGTCCGGTAGTTGTGATCAACCCAAATTCCACCCGTGGTTCCGATTTCAAGACCGGCATCTTTTGCAAGTTCGGTCTTCGGTCTTGCACCGACTGCCATAACCACAGCATCTGCGGCAACCGTAAATTCTTTTCCGTCTTTTACAGCCTTTACCTGCTTGCTCTCTATGGCGGTTACCGTCGCCGAAACATGAAGTGTAATGCCGTTGTCGTCCAGTTCTTTGTGCAGAATCTGCACCATATCATAATCGTAAGGTGCCAATATTTGCTTCGTGCCTTCTATCAGGGTAACTTCTTTTCCGATTTTTCTTAAGTTCTCGGCAACTTCCACACCGATAAATCCCCCGCCGACTACTGCAATGTTTTTTGTGCTTTCTTCGTCAAGTTTTGCCTGAAGCCGTTCAATATCCACCACATTACGAATTGTAAAAACATGCGGGGAATGAATGCCCTCAATACTTCCCGGCATAACCGGCTCCGTCCCGGTTGCGAGTACAAGCTTGTCATAAGCTTCATTCCTTGTTTCTCCGTTTTTCAAATCTTTTACGGTAATTGTTTTCTCTGCCCTGTTAATCTTCAAAACCTCTGTCTGCGTATAAACATCAATATTGTGTTTTGCCTTGAAGTCTTCCGGGAACATCATAATCAAATCTTCACTGCTCTCTACAACTCCGCCTGTATAATACGGGAGTGAACAGTTGGAGAACGATACATCTCTGCCTTTTTCAAAAATCGTAATTTCTGCTTCTTCATTCAATCTGCGTACTCTGGCCGCAGTGGATGCACCGCCCGCAGAACCTCCGATAACCAGTAACTTCATATTATTTCCTCCCTCTCAAATACCCGTATGGCATCTTTTTTCGTTTAACTGAGATTATAGTACCATTTCCAAAACCTGATTACAATCTACCCGTTTGCTAATTATCTTGTTATTTTCTTGATTTGCTTGTTTTTTGCGTATGTATAAATTAAAATGTAGCTACAATCCGCCGTTTTAGGCGAATGATATCGAAAACGGTAAATGCAAAAGAAAGAAGGCGAATAGATATGCAGGATTATACGAAATTATCTCATGAAGAAAAAGAAGCTCTCGTGAAGAAAGCCATGGATGTGGGTTTCCAGACGGAAACGGATTACGGCAACTGTATTCAGAGCTGCTTAAACGGTTTATATACTGCTTTTCCTGATTTAGGAATTACGGAAGATATGCTTCAGGCTTGCTTCGGCATTGCAGGCGGATGCGGATGCTCGCTCCTTGGAACCTGCGGTGCATTAAACGCTGCTGCATGGGCAATCAGCCTTTGCTGCGGAAGACCGATTAACGATCTTGGCGGTGATTATGAAAAATGTCACGAAATGATTCGTGAGCTCGTTGAAGACTTCCGCAAAGAATACGGCGGAATCTTATGCTCGGAAGTAATGATTCACAACATGGGTGCTGTATATGACTGGAAGACACCGGAAGGTGACCAGGGATACATGGATCACAACGGAACTTTCCACTGTGCTACAGCCGTTGCATATTGTGCCGAAAAAATTGCACGTATGATTGTTGAAGGAAAGTTAAAGAAAAACTAACAGAACGAAATAAATCTTATTCCACTAAAAATCCGGCAGCTTCCGATTTGTGAATCCGCCGGATTTTGTTGTGTATCCTTATTATTTGTTATCTTGCTTCATCCAGTCTGTATGTGAAATACTTCTTTGCCGGGGTTTTGTAGAGAGCCGCCGCAAGAACACTTGCAATTACCACTCCCGCTGCGAACTGTCCGCAGTTTGCAGGCATGCTGAGGATTCCCGTCATGATGTTTCCCGCAAGGACCGCATCCGCAACGCCGTATCCGAGAACCATAACCGCTCCTGCGATAACCATACCCACGATTTCAATCAGCGGTACCCCGCAGACTTTCAGAGATTTGCTCTGTTTTTTTGTCATAAAATCGATGAACCATCCCATAACCAAAGCCATAAGTCCCTTGATTACAAAGGTCCATGGTGCAAATGCCACATAACCGCCTAAGAGATCTGCAAGAGCCGAACCAAATGCAGCCGCCACAGCACCGTTCTTTCTTCCTACGACAAGCACGCTCAGGAAAATCATTGCATCCCCCAGATGAACATACCCTTGGAAAGGCGTCGGAATTTTAAAAGTATAGGTTGTGAGAAGCACCAGGCACGTCATCATTGCCGTCATTACGATTGTATAAGTCTTTTCATTTCTGTTCATTTCTGTCACCTCTCTGTCACTTCTTATATTGCTATTATATATCCAATGTGTTATTATTAAAATATCCAAAAATAATTATTTTTATATGAACAGTTTGAGGAAATATACATTATGAAACCGATTTATATCAATCAAAATGACAGTAATGAGAAGTTTTTATACCTACAGTTGTATGACATAATTAAGCAACGCATTCTCACCGGAGAAATGAAATCCGGCGAAAAGCTTCCTTCCCTTCGCACTTTGTCGAAGGACCTTGGCATCAGCATCACTACAGCCGAACTCGCCTATAATCAGCTTCTTGTTGAAGGCTACATCAGCAGCCGTCCAAAATCCGGCTATTATATTGCAGAAATTTCTCCCTCTCCGTCACACGCGAAAGTCTCTGCACCGCTTTCGGAAATCAGCGGTTTTACTTTCGAGCCATCCGCCTATATAAGTGACCCGAGTTGTTTTGACTTCGTGAAGTGGAAGAAATGCTCAGCCCGAGTCTTTAATGACTACACCGACCAGCTTCTCTTCGAGAGTGACCCGCAGGGAGAACCCATTCTGCGCTTCGAAATTTCAAAATATCTGTATTCATCGCGCGGTGTTACCGCAAGTCCTGAACAGATTGTAATCGGTGCCGGAACACAGCAGATCACCAGCCACCTTTCCAGAATTCTCATAAAAATGGGACTGCGCTTAGTCTGCCTGGAAGAGCCGGGTTATCTCCCCGTCCAAAGCATGTTCCGTGATGCGGGCTTTACGATTTCTCACATCCCGGTTGCCTCTGACGGAATTGAAATTGCAAAACTTCCTGCGAATATACAATCCGCAGTGTATGTAAATCCTTCAAACCAATTTCCTACCGGTGCTGTAATGCCTGTAGGCAGGAGATACGAACTGCTTGATTGGGCCGCGCAAAACAACAGCATTATAATTGAAGATGATTACGACAGTGAGCTGCGTTATTTCGGCAAGCCGGTTCCTGCGCTCCAAGGCCTTGACAATCGCAGCTGCGTGGTGTATTTGGGAACCTTCTCATCTACCCTTTTTCCGGCTGTAAAAATCTCGTACATGGTGCTTCCGGAGAAGATGGCACAGATATTCCGATCCATCAAGCATGAATATACACAGACCTGTTCTAAGGCGGAACAGCTTACGCTTGCATTTTTCATGGAGGACGGCCATTACTACACGGGAATCCGAAAGCTCCGGAGTTTGTATTCACAGAAGCTTCAGGCGGCTCTGTCGGCATTTTCCGCACACGGAGGCGGCGTCGCTTCTCCGATAGATACCCACTCCGGCATCAACCTCACGGTAAAAGTCCGTTCAAGAAAAAAAGCCGAGCAGCTTTGCGAAGAGGCAAAGTCACTCGGTCTTCAAATGGTTCCCCTGTCCGAAATAACCGACCAGGAAACCAGTGCTTTGATTTTTTACTACAGCCGCCTGCCGCTGGAAAGGATTGAGCCGCTCATAAAAGGACTTATCGAGCTTTGGCGCTCATAACAGAGCGCGCAGCGTGCGTTTCTATTCCTTCGTAAAAGCGATTTCATTTGAGGTGGTGTGAATGTTTCCGTCCGTATCCACAAACACCGCCTCTGCGCCATCGATTTTTTGGATTAACGCCGTGCCTTTTTCGATTCCCAATGCCAGACAGCTCGTTGAGAGCGCATCGCCGTCCACGGAGTGTCCCTTATCCGCAATTATCGTTACCGAAAGTACATCCGTGTCGGCAGGGAATCCTGTTTTACTGTCGAGAATGTGGTGATATTTTTTTCCGTCTTCGACGAAGTATCTTTCATAAGTTCCGGAAGTCACAACCGTTTTGTCGTATGCGGAAACGATTCCGATGATGTCGCCGCTGTCCGAGAGCGGGTCTTTAATTCCCACTTTGAATGCAAGTGGTTCTCCTTCTGCGTTCAGCAGTGCTCCTGCTTTCCCTCGTATCGCAACAATGTTGCCGCCAAGGTCAACAATGGCACTTGTCACGCCTGCCTCTTCAAGAAACTGTGTCACCTTGTCCGCGATATATCCTTTTGCGATCCCCCCAAGGTCAATTTCCATTTCAGGATCGAGCAGTCTGACTTCGCTGCCGTTTATTTCTATCTTCCTATAATCCACATGCTTCATCGTTTCCGCAAGTTCACTCTTTTCCGGAACTTTGCCCACCATTCCGGATTCTGTGCTTTCCCCGGCCTCGGCCTCACGAAAACCCCAAAGGTCTGTGGCTTTGCCGATGGTAATGTCAAAAGCACCCTGCGTCATTTCACCGTACAGGATTCCTTTCCGGATTACTTCAACTGTTTCACCGCTGACTTTTACGGCTTTTCCGCCTGCTGCGTTAATCCTGGCTACATCCGATGTTTCTATGGTTTTGCTGAGCATCTTCTCATACTTGTCACAAAGTTTAAAGGCATCCGTAATCAGCAGCAGAAGTTTTTGATTAAGTTCGTCTTCCGAAAGCTCCAAGAGCTCTCCACTCGAATCATATATGCCGAAAATCGTGATGCTGCACAAGGTATCCAGGAAAAATCCCGTTTTGCTCACTCCGGTATTTCCGTTTGTTTTTTCATTGGCGGTGCATGCCGTTTGTGTTATAATAAGGATTAGACATATCGTCAGAGTGCACATCCGTGTGAGCATGCGGCGAATTGTTTTTTTATTAAAGTTCATGGATATTCCAACCTTTCATAAGGAGTTTTTATATGATAAAAAAAGCAGATATTGTTTTGTTTTTATGTATTGTGGTGTTCGGCCTTGCCATTTCGTGGCATGCCGCTTTCTTTGACCGTCAGGGCAATGAGGTTGTCGTTACAGCAGGCGGTCAAGTTTTCGGTGTATATCCGCTTGCCGAGGATCGTGAAATTGAGGTCACGCAATCAGGCCACTCTAATCATATTACCATAAAAGACGGTAAAGTTTCAATGACTTCTTCCACCTGCAAAAATCAGGTCTGCGTGGAAACCGGCGCGATTTCTCATACAAAGGACAGCATTGCCTGTCTTCCCAACAGAGTCATCGTCGAAATCAAGGCCGGAAAGAACAATCCCGAAGGAGGTGATGTCGATGTCATCTCGGGCTGATACAAGAATGAAAGAGCTTGCTTTCTCCGCAATGTTCGCGGCTCTTGCATTAATCTTCTCCTATATAGAGGTGTTGATTCCGATTCCCATCCCGATCCCGGGCATAAAGCTCGGCATAGCAAACCTTGTCATCATTATCGTACTTTATCGCATGGGATTTCGCCGTGCATTTTCGATAAACTGTGCTCGGATTGTGATGGCCGGACTTCTGTTCAGCGGTGTCTTCGGTATGATTTATTCCTTTGCCGGCGGCATACTCAGTCTCACCGTCATGTACCTTCTGAAGCGCACGGGCCTGTTTAGCATGGTGGGTGTCAGTATGGCGGGGGGCGTGGTTCACAATCTCGGGCAGCTTATTGCCGCATGCATGATCGTTTCCACTGCAAGTCTCATGAGCTATTTTACGATTCTTCTCTTTACGGGATTAATCGGTGGAATATTGATCGGAATACTGGCCTATACGGTCGAAAAACGGCTTCCCGCCGATATATGCTGAGAAAGGATGCATAATCATGGAAATTAAAAAAGTATGGAAAATTTTTTTCAGCGCGACCGGCACGACCGAAAAAATCGTGAGAACGGTTGCAGACTGCCTCGCCGCAAGCTGTGGTGTGGAGACTTTTGAATATGATTTCACCCTGCCGCCGGAACGCGAAGGGTTTCCGTCATTAACCGCAACGGATTTGGTGGTTTTCGGATGTCCGACCTATGCGGGCAGGCTTCCGAATCTTCTGCTAAACTACTTAAATACCATAACCGGAGGCGGGGCTTATGCCATACCGATTGTCACTTTCGGCAACCGTGCTTTTGACAATTCCCTTGCCGAGCTTTGCAGCCTCTTGGAGACACATGAATTTCACACGATTGCAGCCGCTGCTTATTCGTGCGAGCATTCCTTCTCAACCACGCTCGGCGGCGGCAGACCGGACGAAAATGACTTAAAAGATGCCGAAAACTTTGCGCTTTCCGTCTTTGGAAAGATGGTAAAATCGGTTGCGTTCTGTCAGCCTATCAATCCGGTTGAAGTTGACGGTGACCCGAATGCCGCTTATTATCAGCCTCGCGACCGTCATGGGGATTCCATCGACATTCGTAAAGTAAAACCGGTTACAACCAAAGCCTGCACCCAATGCGGATTCTGTGCCGAGGTGTGTCCGATGGGCGCGATTGATAAGAATGACTGCACTAGGACGCCCGGCATCTGCATCAAATGCTGTGCCTGCATAAAAAAATGCCCGCAGGGAGCGAAACTCTTTACGGACACAGGTTTTCTTTATCATAAAGAAGAGCTGGAAGCCATGTACGGCGGCAGACGCACCGAGAACAGCTTTTACTTGTAACTTTCTACTTAACATAATTAACTCCAAAGTTAATTAACTTTGGAGTTGATTATGTTTGCCTTAATCGTATTTGATTGTTCTATTTTCGAGCAAGCGCCTGCGGCGTCCGCAAGGTCAGTCAGCACTCTGCGCACTGCCTTACGCTGCCGCTTCCTGCGCAGCTTCTTTCTTCAGGTCTTCTTCGTTCGTGCTCTTTCCGAGGAATCTTACAACCAAGTACAGAACAACGATACCGATTGGAAGACAGATCCATGCCGGAACACCGAGAGCCGCCGGAATGAAGCCGCATACCGCTGCAACAATTGCTGCCGTAACCGCATACGGAATCTGTGTGCGAACATGGTCCATAAGGTCTGCCGCCGATCCCATGGAGGACATGATTGTCGTATCAGAGATTGGTGAGCAGTGGTCGCCGAAGATTGCGCCGCATGTTACTGCTGCGATAGTCAGAACAGCATAAGAATCCAGAACG
>JALERA010000014.1:0-4848 GCA_022764365.1 Bacillota bacterium | reverse complement strand
CGGGGACGAAAGGAAAGTCAACAACGACAAGCATGATTAAAGCAATCCTTGACATCCATTGCGGCAGGGAAATCGGTTTTTCTTCGGGCATCTATACCTATGATGGCTGTCACAAGGAGAAGGCGTACAAGCTTACGACTCCCGAAACGATTGAACTTCACAGAATACTGGATAACTGCGTAAAGAACGGCTGCGAGTATCTTGCGATGGAGGTTTCTTCGCAGGCGCTGAAATACGACCGCACGCTGGATTTGCACTATGAGGCGTGCGCGTTCACGAACATATCGAGAGACCATATCTCAGATGCCGAGCATAAGGACATGGAGGACTATTTCACATCGAAGCTGAAGATATTCGAGCAGAGCCGAATCGGCTGCGTAAATCTGGACATGGACCCTGTATATATGGAGCGGACGCTTTCCTATGCACGGGAAAAATGCGAAAAAACCGTCACTTTCGGCAGGAACGAGGTGAGCGGATTAAGACCGGATGTTTACGGCACGGAGGTTGACGAAAAGCCGGGATACCTGATTTTAAAAACAGACATGTTCGGTGCAAAAGAGGAATTCCGTGTCAACATCGGCGGGGCCTACAATGCTTATAACGCACTTGCTGCAATCGCAGTGACCGCATCGCTTGGCGTGCCGGTTGAAACGATACGCAAAGGATTGGAAACGGTCAAGGTAATGGGCAGAATGGAAACCTACACACTCAAAGACGGTGTTGATGTCATCGTGGATTATGCGCATAATAAAATGAGCTATCAGGTGCTGTTTGATTATGTAAAGAAGCAGTATCCTGACCGTAAGGTCGGATTCGTGTTCGGCTGCGTCGGCGGCAAGGCGTTCAACCGCAGGAAGGAAGCCGGAGAGATCGCCGAGAAATATGCGGATTTCGTGGTTATTACAGAACTTGACCCGGGAATGGAAGATATCAATAAGATTTGCGGTGAGATTCTCAGCTATATCGACCATAAGGAAAAGGCGGAGATTATCACAGACCGTGATACCGCAGTCTATACAGCGCTTAAGAAAGCAGCGGGGATGGAAAACTGCGTGCTTGTACTGGCAGGCGGCTCGGACGCATATATGAAGCGCGGAAATAAGGTGTATCCATCCGACACGGACGGGGAGCGCGTGCAGAAGTTTTTAAAGAAAATTTAATTTTTCAATCACGTTCAGCATATCCGCAGGCAGCGGTGCTTCGAGGTGCAGTTCTTCGCCGCTGACAGGGTGTCTTAAAGTGAGCGAAAAAGCGTGCAGAGCCTGACGGTCGATGAGGCCGGAAACGATTTCCTTACCGCCTTGCCCGCATTCCGGATTGTAATCTTCATCATCACGCGGATCCCCGTGGATTCTGCGATATTCAAACGGGTCGCCGTGGCAGTACAGGTGGTCACCTAAAATCGGGTAGCCGATATAAGAAAGGTGGACGCGAATCTGGTGCGTGCGGCCCGTTTCAAGTTCCAGTTCGACTAAGGAATAACCGCCGAAACGGTCGAGCACCTTATAATGCGTAACGGACGGATAGCCGCCTTTTTCGACAGGCAGCACCCAGCGTTCCACTTCGTTTTCATCGGGTCTTCCAAGCGGCAGATCAATTGTGCCGCTGTCCTCAGGCATTTCGCCGACCACAATCGCTTTATATTTCTTATGCAGGCCGCGCGCCTCGGCATTCATCTGCTTGGTGAGGCTGTCCTGTGCGTGGCTGTTTTTTGCAACGATAAGAAGCCCGGATGTGTTCATATCCAGGCGGTTTACAAACCGTATCTTGTATCTCTCACCCTCGTCAAGCATTTTTTTCATAAGACCGTTTGCAATCGTATGACATGGCTTGCCTTTGGTCGGGTGGACGACAACGCCGGGCTGTTTGTTTATCACAAGGAGGTCATCATCCTCATAGACTGCCGAAATCGGGATATCCTCAGGCGGGAAATCGCTTTTTTCTTCGGGAAGCAGGATGCTGATGACATCTCCCTCGGAGGGAGCTATCCACCACTGCACATCGCTGCCGTTCAGTGACACAAGATGATTCTGCTTAAGTTTGGTCATGAGGCGGGAGGAAAATGTGAAATTGCTGCGGACAAGCTGTTTTACCGAAAGATTTTTTCTCACATCTTCCGCGGTTACAATATATTTAAACTCTGACATAAGGTACCTTTTCTATAAGAATTTTGACTTTGCTTTTTCCCAGAAGTTGCTGTATTCGAAACGAATCAGGTTGACTTTTTTGCGGGAAAGGGAAAGCTCAATTTTGAGAATGTGTTCGTAATCAACCGCATAGCCGTCCGCCACGATGCTGAGCGTTCTGTGATCGTCATCACATGGTATGATGGACAGCTTATCGTTGGCAGGAAGCAGCAGGCTCGAAGTAAACGAGCGGTAAGCGACGGTATTAATCGGCGCAATCGGTGCAACCTGAAGGAGATTCAGACGCGGGTCGACGATGCCCCCGCCGAGCGAATAATTGTATGCGGTGCTTCCTGCAGGCGTGGAAACGCAGATTCCATCCCCACTGAAGCGTTCTATGAACGAGTCATTGATGGAAATGTTCAGCTGGGCAGGGTAGGTCGGAACGCCTTTGATTGCGATTTCGTTGAGCGCGATGTGCCGGAAAATCCCGTCCGGAGTTTCTACCTTGGCACGAACCGTGCTATATGAAGCGACTGTGAACTCGCCTTGATTGTACTGGAAGATAAAATCGTCAATCTTGTCCGGAAGAACTTCCTGGAAAAATCCAAGATGTCCCGTGTTGATTCCGACAACCGGAATGGTAGGAAAGTTATATGTACGCAGGCAGCGGAGCAGAGTGCCGTCGCCGCCTATGCATATGATGAGTTCGGTGTCTTCCAGAATTTCGTCAAAAGGTCTGAGTCCCGATTTTACGAGTTTTTCTCTGAGAAGCGTTTCAATCCGCTTGCTCATTTCGGTGTCGTTTGCATGTATGAATACTTTTTTGTTTTCCATAATCCTCTCCGTGATTTACAAAAGGGTTTCAAGTTCTTCAACAAGTGATTGGAATGTTTCCATTGCCGCGCGAATCGGAGCCGGACTTGACATGTCAACACCTGCAATCTTGAGAAGTTCAACCGGATAGTCGGACGAACCGCTCTTGAGGAATTCGATATAGTCTGTGCGGGCTTTTTCGCCTTCGGTAAGGATACGTTTTGAAATCGCCGTGGCAGCGGAATATCCCGTTGCATACTGATAAACGTAAAAACTTCTGTAAAAATGCGGGATTCTCGCCCATTCGTACTTGATGTATTCGTCTTCTGCTAGGGCAGGGCCAAAGTAATCTTTGTTGAGCTTATCATAGACCTCGCAAAGCCATTCTGCGGTGAGAACTCCGCCGTTTTCCACTTCTTTGTGCGTGAGCATTTCGAATTCGGCAAACATTGTCTGACGGAAAAGGGTGGTGCGGAATTCTTCAATATAGTAGTTAACGAGATATTTACGCATTTCCGGATCGGTTTCTTTCTGCAGAAGGTGCTGCATGAGGAGTGATTCGTTTACCGTGGAAGCAACTTCCGCCGTGAAAATTGAGTGATCACCGTATGCGAAAGGTTGTGTTTTACGTGTATAGAAAGAATGCATAGAGTGTCCCATCTCGTGAACAATCGTGAAAACATCCTTCAGCGTGTTCGTGTAGTTGAGCAGAATGTACGGCTTGCTGTCGTAAGAACCAAAACTGTAAGCGCCGCTTGTCTTGCCTTGATTTTCGTAGACATCAATCCAGCCTTCCTTGGTTCCTTTCTCAACCTGCGCGAGATATTCGGAGCCAAGAGGGGAAAGTCCTTCCTGCATCATCGAAAGAGCCTCTTCATAAGGGATATCCCTCTTCGGAAGCTTAACAAGAGGTACATAAATATCGTACATCTTGAGATCCTCCACGCCGAGAACTTTCTTGCGAAGCTCTGTATAGCGGTGGAGCACCGGAAGGTACTCGTGGACAACGGAGATTAAGTTGTCGTAAACCTCTTCGGGAATATTTCCGGAAGAAAGGGCAGCCTGACGAGCGGAAGCGTATTTGCGAATTCTTGCCGTAACGACATCGTCTTTTACATTGTAGTTATAGGCTGTCGCAATCGTGTTAATCAATGCCTTATATGCCTCGTACATGTTGGAAAATGCAGATTTGCGAACTTCTCTGTCATGGCTTTCCATAAAAGTAATGTAATTGCCGTGTGTGAGGTTTACCGTATCTCCATCCTCGTCAACTACTGCCACGAAAGTCAAATCTGCATTATTAAGCATCTTAAAAATGTCTCCGGATGCGCCCGTTACTTCGCTGAGCTGTGCGAGAATGTTTTCTTCCTCCGTGGAAAGCACATGCTCTTTTTCACGGAGCGCGTCTTCCAAGGCAAAACGGTAGAGCTCAAGCTTCGGATTCTCGGCAATATATTTCCGGATTGTTTCCAGATCGGCTTCAAGAAGTTCCGGAGCAAAGAACGAAAGCGAAGCGGAAATCTTTGCGATTGCACTGCCGCATTTATCATCCATAGACTGATATTTCGTTACGCGGTTATCCTCGTCTTTTTTCATTGCAGCATAAACAAAAGCATGTTCCAGCTTGCGGAAAATCTGATCTTTTGCTTCGAGAGCATCATAGAGTGTGTGAGCCGATTCCGTGATTTTTCCCTTGAAACGGCTGAAATCCGATGCTTCCTGCATACATTCCTCAAGGTCTTTTTCCCACAGGGATTCGTCAGGGTACATCGCCTCGATGTCCCATTTAAACTTTTGATCAATTTCACTGCGCTGCTGACATAATTTATCAGACATTTTTGTCCTCCTTATATAGCGAAAGAATTATTTTTGGTGTATAATACTATAATTAAATAGTATACCA
>JALERA010000108.1:0-3466 GCA_022764365.1 Bacillota bacterium | reverse complement strand
AAAAAACAATGAAAAAAATTTTAAAAGCAGTCGAAAAAGGATAAAAAATACCACATTTTTAAAAAGTCAAAAAACTCCGATTCCCACTATTTTCAATGGGTTTCGGAGTTTCTGCATTCATCAACTGTCAAAGACGTGATTGTACCACAGTATCTATGCTAAAATCAAGTTAAAAGTTTACAATTTCAATAAATTTTAACGGCTCAAGACTTGCTCCGCCTACAAGCGCACCGTCGATTTCTTCCATATTCAGAATTTCCGACGCATTCTCCGGCTTTACGCTTCCGCCGTATTGAATCACAATCTTGTCCGCCGTCTCTTCATCATAGATTTCTTCAAGCTCATCCCGGATAACTTTGCACATATGGTTTGCCTGAATCGGCGTTGCTGTTCTTCCCGTTCCGATTGCCCAAATCGGCTCGTAAGCAATAACAACTTTCGCCGCGTCTTCTGCCGGGATTCCTTCCATTGCGTTTGCGACCTGCTCAGCAACCAGTTTGTCCTGATAATTGTGTTCTCTCTGATAAAGGTTTTCCCCTACACAGATAACCGGTGTGATTCCCGCCTCAAGCAGTGCCTTTGCTTTGCGATTCACCGTTTCATCGGATTCATTGAAATACTGGCGTCTTTCAGAATGCCCGACAATACAATATTCCACGCCGATTTCCCGGAGCATCGGAACGGATATTTCACCTGTAAAAGCACCCTCTCGCTCGTAGTGAACGTTTTGTGCGCCGAGACAGATTCCGGTCCCTTTGAATTCTTCCGCAAGAGCCGCAAGCTGCGTGAAAGGAGCAAAAATCGCGACCTTTACATCACTTGACTGATAAATTTTTTTAAATTCCCGTGCAAACGCCCTTGCCTCTGCAGTGGTTTTGTACATCTTCCAATTTCCCGCAATAAAAGGATAACGCATCTTTTACCTCTCTCTTATTTCACAAATTCTTTCAAATACTTCAGTGTACGAATCAATTGGCATGTATAACTCATCTCATTATCATACCATGCAACCACCCTTACCTCATAAATGTGCGTACCGCACTGCTGTGCAAGCGTCTGCGTTGCGTCAAACAGCGAGCCGTAACTCATTCCGATAATATCGGAGCTTACAAGTTCTTCTTCGGTATAACCGAAAGATTCGTTTGCAGCCGCCTTCATTGCCTCATTAATCCCTTCAACCGATACGGAGTCCGTCATATCTTTCAGCGTTGCGTCCAGAATTGTAATCGAGCCTGACGGTACCGGAACACGCTGCGCCGAACCGATGAGCTTTCCGTCCAGTTCCGGAATGACAAGTCCGATTGCTTTCGCTGCACCTGTCGAGTTCGGAACGATATTGATTGCGCCTGCCCTTGCTCTTCTGAGGTCGCCTTTTCTGTGCGGTCCATCAAGGAGCATCTGGTCGCCTGTATAAGCATGAATCGTAGTCATAAAGCCCGTGCGAACCTCTCTGTAGTCGTTCAGAGCCTTTGCCATCGGCGCAAGGCAGTTTGTCGTGCAGGACGCACCGGAAACAATGTTATCCTCCGCCGTCAAAGTCTCATGGTTAACGCCGTAAACAATGGTCGGAAGGTCGTTCCCCGCAGGAGCGGAAATCAGCACCTTCTTTGCTCCGGCATCGATATGCGCCTGGGATTTTGCTTTTGAAGTATAAAATCCCGTGCATTCCAAAACGACATCGATGTCGAGGTCTTTCCATGGCAGATTCTTCGCATCGGCTTCCTTATATACCGGAATCTTATGCCCGTCAACGCTTATGGAGTTTTCGTCGCAGACAACTTCATGACCGCGATAAGCACCCTGCGAACTGTCGTATTTGAGAAGATGTGCAAGCATCCTAGGTTCTGTCAGGTCATTGATTGCAACAACTTCCATATCTTTATCTTCAAAAATCTGTCTGAATGCAAGTCTGCCGATTCTGCCGAAACCGTTAATCGCTACTCTTACCATAGAAAATACCTCCTTAAAATCGCAAATCGTTCTTCTTATTTATCCTCTATCACCGCTACACCCGGAAGCACCTTGCCCTCCAAGAATTCCAAAGATGCGCCGCCGCCTGTGGAAATGTGAGTCATCTTGTCTTTGAGGCCAAACTGCTCGCATGCAGCTGCGGAATCGCCTCCGCCGATAATCGTTACCGCATCGGATTCAGCAAGAGCCTCGGCAACCTTCTTCGTACCGTTCTCAAAGTTCGGCATTTCGAATACGCCCATCGGGCCGTTCCATACAACCGTCTTTGCATTCTTCACCGCTTCGGTAAACAGCTTCACGGATTCAGGTCCGATATCCATTCCCATCCTGTCTTTCGGCATGTTTTCTTTCGCATATACTGCAAATTCTGTATCATTTTTAAATTCCTTCGCACATACCGCATCAACCGGCAAAAGAATTTTTACGCCGGTTTTCTCTGCTTCTGCCAGAAGTTCCTTCGCGAGTTCAATATTATCCGCATCCAAAATCGAAGTTCCGATTTCATATCCCTGCGCCTTGAAGAAGGTGTAAGCCATTCCTCCGCCGATAATCAGAGAGTCTACCTTCTTAAGCAGGTTCTTGATAACCGGAATCTTGTCGCCGACTTTTGCGCCGCCCATGATTGCCACGAACGGACGAGCAGGGTTTTCGAGCGCATCTCCGAGAAATTTTACTTCTTTTTCAATCAGAAAGCCCGAAACGCACGGAAGATAATCCGCGATTCCCGCTGTGGACGCATGTGCTCGGTGAGCCGTTCCGAAAGCGTCGTTTACAAAAATATCTCCGAGCGATGCCAGTTCCTTCGCAAAATCCGCACCGTTCTTGGTTTCTTCTTTACGGAATCTGACATTTTCAAGAAGCATAACTTCGCCGTCTTTGAGCGCGTTTGCCGCCTCTTTTACCTTTTCATCAACCACGAGGTCAGATGCCGCGAAAATAACTTTTTCGCCGAGAAGCTCGGTCAGTCTTTCCGCAACCGGTGCAAGCGTAAATTCTTTCTTCGCCTCGCCTTCCGGTCTTCCGAGGTGGGACATCAGTATTACCCTCGCTCCGTGCTCTCTTAAATAGTTGATGGTCGGGAGTGCCGAAACGATACGGATATCGTCTGTGATTCTGCCTTCTTTAAGCGGTACATTGAAATCGCATCTTACGAGCACTCTTTTGCCTTTTACTTCAATATCTTTGATTGTTTTTTTCATAATTGATCTCCTCTTAAATAATTTCGTTATGTATCTATTCTCGAGGATTATTTGCAGTCTACTTCGTGCATATGCTTCAGCATGTTGAGCAGATTGCTGGAATATCCGAATTCATTGTCATAGTATGCGATGAGCTTGAAGAAATGGTCGTTCAGCTCGATTGTCTGTCTGGAGTCAAAAATGGATGTGCAAGGGTCTCCAACGAAATCGCCGGAAACAACTTCATCATCTACATATTCCAAAACACCCTTGAGGTATGTCTCGGAAGCTTCTTTGATTCTCTGTCTGAGTTCCGG
>JALERA010000074.1:0-8042 GCA_022764365.1 Bacillota bacterium | reverse complement strand
AGAAGTAAAACTGCATTCAAGCGAGTGGGTAAACAAGAGCAGTGGCAAAGGTGAAACAGAATTAATTGTGGATGACGGCAAAAGCATCAAAAAATATTCATATCCGTATTGGTTTCCTTATACACCGTACACTGAAGTTTTTCCTCGTCTTTTTCCTTGGGCAAATTTTTCGGTCGACGAAGAATTTTATGAAGAGTCCGACGAGGCAATTTGGAGAGAACTTCACTGTTATTATGATAAAGAGGATGACGAATGGCTGGTTGTAGGGGATTCTTTTGAAGACTTTCGCGAGAAATTAGATCCTATGCGTAGCATTGACCATTCCGGAGAAGTTGCTGAATATATGTTAGTCCTTAGTTTAAATGATTTGGGAAAATCGTTTTTAAAAGTTAATGAATTTGTAACAAAAAATCAAGCGTATGCGGAAACAAGACCGGAAGGAGAATGAAATTTTGGAGGCAAATGTGAAGAAAATCAAACTCAATGAGAATTTCGGAAAGATTACTTCAAACGATGAATACGAACTCGATCCGACAGAAAAGTATGAGATTGATCTTGAAGAAGAACTAGATTATCAATCGGCGATTTTTAGTTCATTTCAAATCATGGGTGCTCCTCCTGCACTGAAGAATTATCATGCGTGGTTATTCGAAAATGGTTTCAACGTGGATTCGCCAAATCCTACAAACGAGTTTGTTGCTTCCTATTATGGCGTAAAGCCACTATGGAAAACAGATTACTCACAAGGGATTGTCGTAAAGAATGAAAATGACAGTGATTATTATATTGTGATGGAATGCAGTAACAAAAATAAAGGATATAAACACACGAAAGTTATACTTACACCAGGCGGGTGCATTTGATATTGCGTCGAGGAGTCAAATGATGCTATTGCACATTTTGACCTTGCATTAGTAATTGAAAGAAAGAGTGAAAGTGATCATATGATTATATCTGAATTGAAAATTTATAACTTTCGCCAATTCAAATCTGTAAATGGTGCTCCTGGGCTGGAAATTACTTTTCACAAAGGGCTAAACGCACTGATCGGCGAAAATGATTCAGGAAAAACCGCCGTAATTGACGCATTAAAATTAATCCTGTTGACGCAGAGCAATGAGTATATCAGACCGTCAGATGAGGATTTTTATAAGCCTGTTGAGGGAGAAGCGTGCTCAGAGCTTAAGATTGATTGCACGATTGCGGAATTTACGCAGAACGAAGCAAAAAACTTTATCGAATATCTTTCATTTACTAAGACTGGAGATAAGGTTGAATATACGCTTGAGCTTCATTACCGCGCATGGAAAGAAGGGCACAAAATTTATCAGGAATTGCGTGTGGGTGATATAGATGACGGAATTTCGATTGACGGAAAAGCAAGAGAATTGCTGAAAGCTGTTTATTTGAAGCCGCTCCGTGATGCCGAACGGGAAATGAGTTCCGGACGTGGTTCCAGAATCTCACAAATACTTCTCAATCACCCCGTTTTCAAAGACAAAAAGGAACACGCAGTTCTCGATATTTTTCAGGATGCGAATAGACGCATTGAGAATTATTTTACAGATGATACAGATGGGAAACGTATTCTCCAGACAATCCGCAACAATTTAGAGTCATTTAATGATAACGGCCAGGCCAGTAATGCAGAATTGAAAACCTCGGATATTCAGCTTAAAGCTATACTGGAGTCTCTGTCATTGAATGCCCCTGAGATTAACCCCGGACTTGGGGAATTGAATTTGCTATTTATTGCGGCGGAGTTGTTACTCCTTAAAGACGATACAGATGGAGGCTTGAAACTGGCTCTAATTGAAGAATTGGAAGCCCATCTTCATCCGCAAGCGCAACTACGACTAATCAGTTATCTCCAGAACGAGTATAATGAGAATGATGTTCAAATTATCATATCCACACACAGCCCCATTTTAGCATCAAAAATCAACCTCAAAAATTTGATTTTAATGAAAAATGGAACTGGATTTGATTTGGCGGAAGGGATGACAGGTCTACAAAAGGGGGATTACCTCTTCCTCCAGCGTTTTCTCGACTCAACAAAGGCCAATCTGTTTTTTGCCAAGGGTATTATAATGGTCGAGGGTGATGCAGAGAATATTTTAGTACCTGTCCTTGCAGACATTCTTGGCTATCCATTGGAGAAATACGGAATATCCATTGTAAATGTTGGAAGTACGGCTTTTCTTCGATACAGCGGAATTATGGTTAGAAAAGACGGCGCCGATATTGGAATACCGGTTTCTGTGATAACTGATTGTGATGTAAGGCCATACGATGTTGATCCTACGACAAAAGAAAAAATATTCAACGAGAAGGAAGCTGAATCTGCACAAGCCAAGGAAGCAAAAGATAGGAAGTATACCAATAGCTCTGTCCGAGGATTCACTTCGCCTCGCTGGACACTTGAGTATTGTATTGCTATGAGTTGCCTTTCGGATGATTTTCACAAGGCGATTCATTACGGAAGGAAAATTCTGAATGCGCAGGAGTATATTTCGCTGACTGATGCCAAGATTGATGAAGCAAATCGCGATGCCGAAGCAGAAGCACAAGAGTGGAGTGGGCTCTCCCATGCCGAAAGTGCATACCACATTTATGATTTAATGCTCAATGATGCCGGAAAGAGCTGTCTGAAAGCCATTGTTGCTCATTGTTTAGCTTCGATTTTGCGTTGGAAAACATCAATAATTCCAGACGGAGTAACGCAAGAGAAAATGTTTGACCTCGACTTGTATGGATTCAAAATCGACGAGAATAAAAAGACAGTATTGAAATCCGAGATTGAGAGCGACGCGTTTTTAAGTTATATTGTGAATGCCATCAAGTATGCAGCGGGAGAAACGGTGTAGGCACGGAGGACTCAATGATGGAATGGCAAATTTCTGATCAAGATATTCAAACCGCAGAAGAACTCCTTTTGCCGCATGGCGCGCACTTTCCGGAGGATGCGAGAAATGTTATACGCTGTTGGCATTCAATTGATGTAGCGGCTTGTCCGGGTAGTGGAAAAACGACGGTCCTTCTCGCCAAACTAAAACTGTTGGCAGATAGAATGCCGCTCGAAAATGGTGCAGGAATCTGTGTTCTCTCCCATACAAATGTTGCCGTCGATGAAATCAAAAATCGGCTATCCAATTATGCAGACAGGCTTCTCAGCTATCCAAATTACATAGGTACCATCCAGTCGTTTATTGATAGATTTGTGACTATGCCATACTTGCGAAATATCTCTGGACAGAATGTGCAAGTAATTGATAGCCTCACATATGCACAACATATGCTAAGCAGGATAGAATGCAACAAAAAGTATTATGCGTTAAAACGTGTGATTGAATCGAACTTCAATTCTGGAAATCAATTCAAATCAAAGTTAGACTATATACAGGCATTGAATATTCGAGCTGATGGGGCACTCTATGTAGGCAGGCAGAGAAAAGCTTTGGCAGGTACAGGAAAACCCTCTGCTAAACAGTATATGGAATTGCAAACCGAACTTCTTAAAGGCGAAGGAATAATACGATATCAAGATGCCTATGCATATGCAAACGCTGCCATTGCTGAATTGCCAACAGAGTATACCGACCTCTTTTCGTCACGATTTCAGTATGTATTCATAGATGAATATCAGGATTGCGATAATCTTCAGCGACAAGCCCTGGATGCAATATTTGATCACCAAAAATGTGCAATATTCAAAATTGGTGATTCGGATCAAGCGATCTATAATTCAACCGAAAATATAACCCCCGACTGGATACCCCAGCCTGATCTTCTACCAATTATGACCTCTTGCAGGTTTAACCAAGAAATTGCCAACGTGATTTGTAAGCTGAAAAAAGACGATAAAAACATCGTAACACTTGCTGGGGAGACGGGAGTCAAACCAGTTATACTTGTCTTTTCCCCTGAGAAGATTGACAGAGTTATTGACGGGTTCATTTCTGCCTTAGAAAAGCATGGGCTCTATGACAACAATGGCATATATAAGGCTATCGGTGCGATAAAAAAAGAAGACTCAGTCGGTCTGAAAATTGGAAGTTATTGGGCTGGATTTGACAGTTCAGTAAAAAGGAAAAGCGAGTATAACTATTGGGCTTTAGTAGACGAGATAAGCCAATCTTTGTTAGACGGCAAGTTATATAGGGCAGAGCAAATTGTCCGTAGACTTTTGTGCCGAGTATTCCACTACATTCGAATCAGGAATCCCGTATCAGGAAAAGATTATACCCCAACAACAATTAAAAAAGCTCTCGATGAAAAATGCAGAGAGTCTTATCGTCAGTGGATATATGAAATGTCGAGAATACAAACAATTGATATGCACTCCGTGGATCAAATGATGCGGCAGAAGATAAACGAGTTGCTGCGAATCAGTAATCCGGACCTAACTGATATATTTGCTGTCCTGCCGGAGTTTTTTCTTGAAGAGACCATTGGTGTTGAACTTGCAAATATGTCCGAAAAAAATGTGTGGATTGATCCCATCAGAGGGCGCAGGATTGTATTTGACACTATTCACAGAGTTAAAGGTGAAACACATGATGCAACACTGTATCTTGAAACCGATAGACAGGGCGCATCAGACTTGAATAGGATTCTTCCTTACTTTGGTGTTGGCCGTTGTGGAAGTTCAACTCTCTATGATTCCAGTCGTAAACTTGCATATGTAGGCATGAGCAGGGCTAAAAAATTATTATGCGTAGCAATGCAGGCAGCGACTTACGAAAAAAGCAAAGGCGTGTTTGATAATGATTGGGAAATTATTGATTTGAGAGAATGTTGATTTCAAGTGATGAGTGCACGCATAATATCAACTTCCGGCTTTAATAATTTAAAGGCATATTTGTTCGATTTCATAAATATTTGACGCTATCCCTATATATTTGGGGATGAGTACTCGACCGTTTCGAGAAAGGAAAAATATCTTTTAAGGAGCTTACACTCAAAACACAAAAGCACCCCTACAGGGTGCTTTTGTGTTTTGGAGACATCAGTGAATCGGTCGTGCTCCGTGCGCAAAGGGCGCACGGAATCCGGTTCGCATTCGCCGCCCGAAGATCGACAAGCTCGCTTGTCAGGCGCAGGGCGCGTGAATCTTCGCCGCAGGCGAAATTCGGAGCTTATGACTTAAAAAAGATGCCAAACGCCGATTTTGACCTACTGCGCGGAATCGGACTGGCGAAATAAAAGAACAAGGCGGTGGAGATATGGCAAATTCAGATCTATCAGCTGCAAAGAATGCAAAAAACGATGAGTTTTATACGCAATACGAAGATATCCAAAAGGAAGTAAATGCTTATTTGGAATACAACCCGAATGTATTCAAAGGCAAGACAGTATTGTTACCGTGTGACGATCCGGAATGGAGCAATTTTACCCGCTTTTTTGCGCAAAATTTTGAAAATTTTGGGCTCAAAAAACTAATAAGCACCAGTTTTGCCGCAGATAGCAAGCCGGCAGACATACCGTATCAACTTACTATTTTCGAAACAGAAAGTCCGATGTACGATGTAAAAAAGACACGTGCAAGGGGAAAGATTTTCAAGTTGACAAGGGACAAAAACAAAAACGGTAGAATTGACATTAACGATTTGGAATGGCATTATCTAAAAGGAGACGGCGACTTTCGCAGTGACGAGATTAAGGCATTGCGCGATGAAGCCGATATTATTGTTACCAATCCGCCGTTCTCTCTGTTTCGCGAATTTCTTGCGTGGATTATGGAAGCAGGGAAGCAGTTTTTAATTATCGGTAATATGAATGCTATTACATATAAAGAAGTTTTTCCTCTAATAAAAAACAATCAAATGTGGCTTGGCGAGAGCATTCACAGCGGCGACCGCGAGTTTCGTGTTCCTGAAAACTACCCTTTGTTGGCAGCGGGAAGCCGTGTGGATGAAAAAGGAAACAAATACATTCGTGTGAAAGGTGTTCGGTGGTTTACAAATCTTGAACACGGTCGCCGCCACCAACCGCTTCAGCTTATGACAATGGCAGATAATATTAAATTCAGCAAACATAAGGATATTCGAGAACGCGGATATCTACATTATGATAATTATGATGCCATAGAAGTGCCATATACAGATGCTATTCCAAGTGATTACGTTGAGGATATGGGGGTTCCAATTACATATCTTGATAAACACAATCCGGATGAATTTGAAATTATTAAATTCCGCAAGGGAAATGATGATAAGGATTTGGTTTATTCCCTCCCTGTATGTTCACAGTCTATTAATGTAGAGAGAGAGAGAGAGAGAGAGAGAGAGAGAGAGAGACGAACGGTGCAGCCGTACTTCAGAATCATCATCAGACGCAAGAAGATGTAACGGAATCATGGGAGTACCCATCAGTTTCCTCGACAAGTATAACCCCGAACAATTTGAAATCGTCGGACTCGACAGATATGTGCCGGACAACCCAAGATTCGGGCACAGATTTACAATCAATGGTAACGAAACCTACGCAAGAGTTCTTATCAAACACAAACTGTAACGGTGTCATGGGTGTTCCAATATCGTTTCTTGATAAATATTGTCCGGAGCAATTTGAAATCGTTGGAGCAACCGAAAGTGAAGGGCGCGGTTTTTCCAATGGATTGTGGAATAGTAATAGTGGAGTGTCCCAGCCAATGTTGAATGGAACAAAGTGTTACAAACGCATCTTTATAAGAAGGAGGAAAATCCAAGAATGAAATCGGAGTTAAACATTGATCTGACCATTGAAAAGGTATGCGAAGGCTTTGTATATAACGAATATGAAGGCAAAGGGCTCTTCGGGCTTGCAGGAAAACTGACAATTCAGCCGGAATATCAACGAAATTATATTTATGCTGACGGTAAAAAGGATGTTGCTGTTATTCAATCATTATTAAAGGGATACCCGATTGGGCTTATCTATTTTACAAAAGTATCCGAAGATAGGTTTGAAATACTGGACGGTCAACAGCGCATTACAAGTATAGGGCGTTTTCTTACGGGCAAATTTCCCATTTTGGACGAGAACGGCATGCAACAGTATTTCAGTGGTTTGGCAGAAAACTTACAGCGCAAAATACTTGATACAAAATTGACGATTTACGAATGTAGTGGTACGGAAAGCGAAATCAAAGAATGGTTCAAGACAATCAATATCGTAGGCGTTCCGTTGAACGAACAGGAGCTTTTGAACGCTATCTATTCCGGTCCCTTTGTCACACTTGCAAAGGCAGAGTTCTCAAATAGTCAAAACGCCAATATTCAGAAATGGTCGGCTTATATTAGCGGAGATGTAAAACGACAAGATTATTTAAGAACTGCATTATCTTGGGTTAGCAAAGGTAACATTGATGACTACATGAGTAAGCACAGGTTAGACAATAACATCATTGAATTAAAAGCCTATTTTAACAGTGTAATAGATTGGGTTTCAAGCGTATTTCAGGATGTTGAAAGCGAAATGCGTGGGTTGAATTGGGGCGCATTTTATGAAAAATATCATTCGAACGCATATAACCCCAATGAAGTACACAACAAATTGCAAGCTCTTTATTCCGACTATTATGTTAAGAACCGCAAGGGGGTATTTGAATACATCTTGGGCGGCTGTGTTGATACAAAGTTGCTTGAAATACGAGTTTTTGATGATGTGACGAAGCAGACGGTTTACAAGAAACAAACCGCAGATGCAATAGGAAATAATATTTCTAATTGCCCGCTTTGTGCATTGGGAAATGATAGCAACAAGCATCGAATATACAAAATCAAGGAAATGGACGCAGACCACGTTACTGCATGGAGTAACGGCGGAGCAACAGACATATCGAATTGCACTATGCTTTGCACCACGCATAATCGAGCAAAAGGAAACAAATAAATTGTCATCTTTTAAGACCATAACAGCCAAGTGTTCCGGTCTTAAAAGATGCCGGTCGAAAAACCCGAGATTTTCTCGGGTTTTCTTCGTTTTTCGCCGTTTTTCTCACTTTTTCAAAATTCGATTTTAAGCAAAAATAAAAAGATGCCAAACGCCGATTTCGACCT
>JALERA010000048.1:0-2072 GCA_022764365.1 Bacillota bacterium | reverse complement strand
ATTGTTAAAGTGAATTTCCGCGGAAAAAACTTCAAAAATATTCTTGCAATCGCACTGTTCAGCCCCGTAATCTATTACATATGCGAAACCTTCGGAATCAGCCACACCACAGCTTCCGAAAGCGGGGTGTTCATTGCAACGCTTCCGGTTGTGTCGTTTCTTGCCTCCGCAGTCATCCTACACAAAAAACCGACAAGAAGTCAGCTCATAGGTGTTCTTGTAACACTTGGAGGCGTTGTGGTAACGGTACTTGCGGTAGATGCAACTGCCAGTTTCTCGGTTGTCGGATATGCTTTTCTTCTCGCAGGTGTTACCTCGTATGCAATTTACAGCACCCTTGTCGAGAGAGAAACGCAGTTCTCGGGAGCTGAAATTACCTATATTATGCTTGCAGCAGGGGCTTTCGTATATACGATAATTGCAATCATCGAAGCGGTTTCACAAGAAAATCTTGATTTTTTGCTGGCACTTCCGTTTAAGAACACTGCATTTCTGACAGCTGTTCTTTACCAGGGAATCGGATGCTCAATCCTTGCGTTCTTCATGTCAAATGTCGCAATTGCAAATCTCGGTGTGAACAGAAATGCTTCGCTTATCGGTATTTCAACGGTTGTGTCAATTATAGCGGGAGTTGTTTTCATGCATGAAACCTTCACCGCATATCAGCTGGTTGGAGCGATTGTTATTATCGCAGGGGTATACATTGCGAATATCAGTATGTTAAGGGGGAATCTAACAGATGGAAAATAATTTTTTAAACAATTGGTATGAAATAAGAAAAGGTGATGACACCGTCTATGCTTTTTGCGAACATAAGCATGCACAGTGGGTACATTCTTTCTTGATCTTGGGCGAAAAACGCAGCGTGCTGTTTGACACGGGACTGGGTGTCTGCAATATCGAGGAGGCAATCCGTCCATCCCTCAAAACACCGCTTATGGTTGTGAACAGCCACGCGCATTTTGATCATATCGGAAACAATTGGCGTTTCCCGGAGGTGTATGGTCACATCACGGATTTTTCGAAAAAAATTGCACGCGAAGGTGTCTCTCATGAAAAACTTGAGGGACAATTTGATGAATGCAATTTTACGGGCGGATGGCCGGAAGGCTTTGACGGCAGCACGTTTGCCATTCCCCCGTACACTTTGAAGCCGCTTGCAGGCGGTGAAAAAATCGATTTGGGCGACCGCTGCCTTGAAGTATTATATTGCCCGGGACACAGTGATGACGGCATCATGCTTTGGGACGAGCAGACAGGAAACCTCTTCACCGGTGACTCGTATTACAGTGGTGGACTTTATCTTTATTTCGATGATGATGTGTACGGCAAATCCGACATCAAAGCGTACTATGATGCAATCACCCGCATTACAGAGCACTGCAAAAACATCCGCAAACTCTGTGTTTCGCACAATCCGGACGCTTTCCACGAGGGCCCGTCTCAGCTCATCGAACTGCAGCAGGGTCTTGAGGATCTTATGGACGGCAAACTCACGCCGGAGCCGGTTGACCTGCCGTGCGGCGATTCGTATTATGCGGGCGGTGGCAAAAGGGCAGTCCTTCCGCATTGCTCAATCATCTACAGGTAACAAAATGGATTTAACAGATTACACATTGCAAATAATCATAGTGCTTACAGTTGTCGCATTGTTCGCGCTTCAATATGTACTGTGCAAGCAAGCCGCAAGCAAATGGCTCCGTGCCATTCCGTTTTTGGCACCGCTTGCTTCGCTTGCCTTCGCGGCATGGTTTGCCTTGCAGCCAAAAGGCGGGTTCATGGATTTCAGCATGCTCGCGGCACTGTTGTTTGTGCTGTTTGCGCTTCTGTGCCTGGTGCCGATTCTGGTGGCAAGAGTGGTGTACCGTGTGAGAGGGAAAAAGCGAGAAAAAGAATAGATCTTAGGAATGAAAAGGCATCATGGGATTGGTGCCTTTTGTGCACATAAAAAAAGAAACGAGCAACCTTTTCCAGTCTCAAGACCTTACTCAGTAAAAAACCCATTTCCTATACCTAGAATACACGATTTAATTATGTTTGTCAATGATTTTAAGAAAGATTGCCACGGATAA
>JALERA010000116.1:0-32964 GCA_022764365.1 Bacillota bacterium | reverse complement strand
GACCTGCTCGGTGGAAACCGGTGCCAGATAGCTCTGTCCGATAAAATATTTCGCGAAGGCATCGTTGGGCTGTCCAATCGGAAATACCATGGATTTTGCGTGGGCGCGCATTGCTTCGTCTTCATCTCTTCCTGCTGTCTGCGTAATCTTTTCCATCGCTGTTGCCTCCTTATCATTTACAGGGATTTCACCCACTGTTCGATACTTGCCTTAGATGCGCCGCTCAAAAGTTTACCTTCAATAATGTCAGCACTCGGTGCGGATGGTTTCAGTTCTTTTACGGTATTGCCGAAGCCGCTGCCGCCGGATGTTGCAAACAGGATTACCTTCTTGCCGCTGAAATTATAGCTTTCCAAGAAAGTATTGATAATCGTCGGTGCTACATACCACCAAATCGGAAAACCGACGAAGATTTCGTCATAGTTTTCTACATGGGCATCTTTGTCAGCCAAAGCCGGACGAAATGCTTTATCGTTCATTTCTACAGTGCTTCTTGCGTTTTTATCCATCCAGTTCAAATCCGCTTTCGTGTAAGCGACTTCCGGTTTAATCTCATATAAATCTGCTCCGGCAGCTTCCGCAATCTGCGCTGCGACTTTCTTCGTTGTTCCTTCGGCACTGAAATATGCCACTAATTTCTTGCTCATAGTCAGTCCTCCTCATAAAATAAAAGTGTGCGAATTGCAATTTTCTCTCTTGCTTTCTGCACACTTATTATAACCCACTATGCTTTTTATTGTCTAATGCTTGTTTTATATAAATATTCATGCCTGAAAAGCATTGATTTCTTCGATGAATTTCATGACCGCCTGTGAATACGGAATGTTTCTGCGCCATGCGATGACGGTCGGCATATTTAGCGCAGGCGAAAGTTCGCGATGCACCAGCACATCTTCTTTCCAAAAATGCATGACTCCTTTCACGGTAATTGGATAGCCAAGTCCATGCATTGCCATGATTGCAGCATTCGTATGCAGATTGCTGACAAAGGCAATGTTCAGCTGTTCGTATTCCTTGCCAAACCAGTTCGCAAGTTCACTCTGCACATTGGTTCTCTCCGGCAGAATCAGCGGCTTATCCAGCAAATCTTCTTTGGTAATCTGTGTTTTTTTCGCAAGCGGATCTTCGGGATGCATGCTGACAACCCAAGTTTCCTGAATCGGAAGACGCACATAATCAAGCCCTTCTGTGCTGATCGGTTCCATGAAAAGACCGATGTCCACGAGCCCCTGCAGCATGCGGCTTCGTATCACATCCGCAGTTCCCGTATGAATGCGAATCTGAACCTTCGGATATTTCTTGCGGAAGTTTTCGCAGATTTCAGCCAGTATCTCTACTGCTTCATATTCCCCGCATCCGATTGTGACACTTCCTTCAATCACTTCTTTGGAGCTTTGGATTTCTTCCACGGTTTTCTCTTCCAGCTCCAGAATTTCCAATGCGCGGCGTTTGAGCAGAATGCCTTCACGGGTTAATGTAATTTTCTTGCTCGTGCGCTCAAAAAGCTGCGTTCCCAGTTCTTCTTCCAATGCCGCAATCTGCCTGGACAGAGTCGGCTGCGTGATATGCAGTGCTTCTGCGGCTCTGGTGATGTTCTGCTCTCTGGCTACGGTTAAAAAATACTTGAGAATTCGGATTTCCATAGGTTCTCTCCATTTATACAGCGTTTTCTTTCTTATTCTGCCTGATGCACAGCAGGTAAAACGCGATTGCAAGAAGCTGCGCGGCAACGGATATGATTACAAGGTGTGCCTACTTCGCTCGCCGCAAAGCTCCCCGATTCCGGAAACGAATCCAATCGTCGCCGCTGAAGCTCCGGTCAGGTTCAGATATTCGCCCAGAATACTCCGCGCGCCCTCGTGTGTCATAAAGGTAAAGCTTTGATTTATCGTAATCACAAATCAAGGTCAATGCCTGTGCCGGTCGGTATTCATATAAAAACCACAGTCAAAATCGCATTGCTTGCGGCTCTTCGGTTCAATCTGTCCTACAAGCCCGGATTTAGAACCATGGTAAAGAACAACCCTTCCGGATTCCGTTTTATACTATGTTATACTATATGTCGATCCCACTACTTTCCTTACCGGATGCCGGATGACCGTCTTCAATTTCTCCGGTGCGGTGCGTCTGGCATCGCTCAGATAGATCTCGTGGTGCATGCGATGCGCGGTAATATCCAAGGCATAACCTTGAGATTCCATAAATTCGTGCATCTCAGCAACGGTCGCAGGTTCATCATCATAAGGACCTACATGCATGCACTGCACGCATAGCCCCTCATCATATGTAAAAAACTCAACTTTCGAGAAGTCCGTTTTCTTCTTTGCAGTCGCCTCTTCGACTGCCCACGCAAAATCTTTCTCTGTCACAAAGTCCGGCAGGCGAATGACAGAAATCCATTGGAAATTTTCTTTATGTGCGTAGTCAATGCCGCTGATGCCTTCCTGCCACCAGAAGCCCTCCAGAGGCGGCACCACATAGTCAAAATATCCCTCGATTTGATGAGCTCCTTTTTTGCTCATCTTGATCGTAAAGGCAATGGCGTATAAAAGACCGATTGCCTGCTTGTATTCGCCATCTTCAGCATTTGGGTCTCCCTGCCCTCGGACAGCGATATAGTTCATGCTCGGAACTGTTACGAGTTCCGGTTTCTTCTTGGGCATGTAAAATTCTTTATATTCTTTTTTATAATCAAAAGCCATGTGTGTGAGTCCTTTCAAAATCTTGACATTGTTAATCAGTTTGTAATATGAAACATTAATCCCATGTGTCCATCAGCAGAAAATCACGGATATTTCGATGTTTAATACCGTTGCGGCTCATATCGAATTCGTCCAGCGATACGACATACTTCGGGAAATTATCGCGAATACTGTCATAGACACCAAACTCTCTGCCTGCAGTTTCTTCTGATGCTAACAAATAGGCAGCTTGCACATAGATTTTTTCGCTGCGTCTTTCACAAACGAAATCAATCTCTTTGTCTCCTGACTTTCCTACTGTGACTGTGTACCCACGGCGCAGCAGCTCTAAAAAAACGATATTTTCCAAAATCAGATTGATATCCCGCATATTGCCGCCGAATACTGCCTCGCGGATACCGTGATCGGCAATATAGTATTTTTCGTTGGTTGTCAGAATTTGTTTTCCTTGTAAATCCTGCCTCTTGACCTTATAGAACAAATATGCATCACAGCAGTATTTGATATAGTTCATAATGGTTTCCGGTGCGACGATACGCTGCTCGCTCTTAAAAAACTTGGACAGTGATGTGGCCGAAAAGGTCGTCCCTACATTTGCTATGACATATGCCAGAATACGTTCCAATAAATCCACATCCCGGACTTTGTTTCGTTTGACAATATCCTTGAGCTGCACAGAATTGAATATGTCAGTCAAGTACTGGCGTGACGGTTCCTCGCTATACTGTAAATTCGCAAGGTATGGCATTCCGCCCGAAAGCAGATATTTTTGGAAACATTGCTGTATGGAATCCTGCGGTGCAATCGGCTGGTATAACGCAAGAAATTCCGCAAAGGAAAATGGATAGATTACGAATTCAACATAACGTCCGCCTAAGTAGGTTGCTGGTTCACCGGACAGCAGTTTGGCATTGGAGCCGGTAATATAGATATCGCAATCCAGCGCAACTCGCAGAGAATTCACATATTTTTCCCAATCTTGCACCTCTTGGATTTCATCAAAGAACAGGTAAACCTTTCCGTGAATGGATTCCGCACGCCGCAAAATTTCTTCATGCAAAGACTGCATATTACAAAGCGGTGCATTCCGCAAATCTTCAAAATTTATAGAAATAAAATTCTGTGAGCTGACACCGGACTCCAGTAATTCCTGCTTTATCAGCTCCAGCATGACAGATTTTCCGCTGCGTCGGATACCAGTCATAACCTTAATTAAATCACCGCCAATAAATGGGCGGATACGGCTCATATATGATTCTCTTTTAATCATAAGTCCAATTTTCCCTTCTGTGATGATTTTATTTTATCAAATTGTAACTTAAAAAACAATGCGAAATAATATTTTATCAGATATAACTTTTAAAATATTATTTTCTGATTGTTTGTAAATTATACTTAATGCTGCTTAAAATTCAACGCCTATCAAGTCTCAGTTTATCATTAATCCTGCTCGCAGAGACCGTTTTCGTCAAAGAAAATGCTGTCATCAAAGAAAATATCATTTGGTTCTCATATTCATTCATACTAATATCTTCTCCTTGCTTATAATAAAATTTTTTTCGCATATGAACTTTTCTGCGTCTTTGCTGCAAAAAACACAGCAAGTGCTGCTGCACTGATTTGTGAAAGCACTGTGCTCCACCATACCATAATCTGCCCGCCAAAGAATCTCGGCAGAATCAGCATAAATGCAAGCATAGGCTGCAATCGCTTTTTCACCGCCATAGGAAGCCGAAAAGCGGTTGATAAACATTAAGGATATGTTCGGAGTCAAGGTAAGCGCAAACGGTGCGAGTCCTATACGGCAAAACGAAATTCAATCCTGATAAGTTGACTTTACTTTGATATGCGTTTAGAATATAATTATTGAAAAAGAAAGCGAGGAACGAATATGGAAAAAGTTTATGAATTTTTGAAAAATGCAGGTGTATACTATATTGCAACCGTTGACGGCGACCAGCCGCATGTAAGACCGTTCGGTACAATCAACATTTTTGAAGGAAAACTCTATGTTCAGACGGGAAAATCCAAAGATGTTTCCAAGCAGATTCAGGCGAACGGAAAGGTTGAAATTTCCGCTATGGTCGGAAGTGACCGCTGGATCAGACTGACAGGCACACTCGTGGAAGATGACAGAATCGAAGCGCGTATTTCCATGCTCGACGCATATCCGAACCTTCAGACAATTTACAAACCTGACGATGGTAATACAGTTGTTTATTATATCAAAGACGCTGCCGCTGCATTCTGCTCCTTCACGGAAGCACCGGAAGTTGTGACTTGGTAAGGAGTTTCGCAGCTCAGCATTATTATAGAACCACAAAAAATGCCCGCCAAAAGCAATCTTCGGCGGGCATTTCCTTACAGTCCAAAAGTTTTATTTATATTCTTCTCTGAGTTTCTTAATGAGCTCATCGATTCTGTGAACAACTCTTACAAAGTCTTCTTCGAGGTATCCTCTGGTTGTCATCGGTGCGGTTCCGATTCTGACACCCGAAGTTTCTCTCGGAGAACGTTTCTCGCATGGAACGCAGTTCTTGTTGAGTGTGATTCCAATCTTGTCGCATTCTTCCTGCAGAACTCTTCCGCTGAACGGTTCGTCGGAAAGGTCAAGAAGAATCAGATGGTTATCGGTTCCCCCTGTTACAACCTTATAGCCGAGACGAATAAATTCGTCGGACAAAGCTTTGCAGTTTTTAACAACTTGGTGTACATATTCCTTGTAGGAAGGTCTGAGAGCCTCCTCAGCACACACTGCTTTACCTGCAATGATATGTTCAAGCGGGCCGCCCTGTGCATAAGGGAATACCGCACTGTCAACTTTCTTGGCAAGGTCCTGTCTTGCAAAAATCAGCCCCCCACGAGGTCCTCTCAATGTTTTGTGAGTGGTGGTTGTGATAATGTCCGCATAACCGAACGGTGACGGATGTGCGCCGCCTGCAACAAGCCCTGCGATATGCGCCATGTCAACCATGAAATATGCGCCCACTTCCTTTGCAATTTCAGCAAATGCCGGGAAGTCAATGGTTCTGGAGTAAGCGGATGCTCCTGTAAGAATCAGCTGTGGTCTGCACGCCAATGCTTTCTTGCGAACATCTTCCATGTCGATGTATCCTCTTTCGTCTACATCATAAAATACCATATTGTAAAGGGTGCCGCTGAAGTTTACGGAAGAGCCGTGAGTAAGGTGTCCGCCGTTGTCAAGTGACAGGGACAAAATAGTATCTCCCGGTTTCAGTACCGACTTATATGCTGCAAAGTTTGCCTGTGAACCGCTGTGCGGCTGCACATTCACATGATAGTCTGTGTTGAAAACCTTTCTCCAGACATCACAGCAGTACTCTTCCAGCTGGTCAACAAACTCAGTTCCGCCGTAGTAGCGGCTGGTATTTCCGGAAGTACGTACATAAGGATACCCTTCCGCGTATTTCCATGACAGACAACTTCCGCACGCCGCAAGGACTGCTTCTGAGCAGTAGTTTTCGGAAGCGATGAGCTCCACGTTATTCTTCTGGCGATAGTACTCTTTTTCAATGAATCCGCCGACTACAGGCGATGTTTTTTTAATAAATTCGAAATTGTCAACATTGTAAGTATTGTTGTCTCTTCCGCTAGCATCGAACATTTTGTTTCCCTCCGTTTGTATAAAATATGCTAAAGTTCATTTTAGCACAAAATCCATCCCGCCGCAAGCGAAATGGATTCTGAACCGATAATATATTTAAAATTATGCTTCTTCCAGCTTGACTACGGATACTTCAAAAGCCTTCCGCATCTCGGCAGTGCCGTCATCAAGCTTCTTTTTGTATTCCCTGCTTTGAATTCTTCCCTCAAGCGCAAGCTTGGTGCCAACCCCGAGTTTTTCGGCATATCCGGCATTTCTGCCCCACGCGATACACGGTATGTAGTCGGACTTGTTGTACATGCGGTTTACGGCAAGCATCATATCGCAGATTTCGCGTCCGAGAGGAGAGGTTCGTTTCAAAGGTTCTTTGCAGAGAAAACCTTCCAAATAGATATAGTTTTCGTTATATCCGAAATTTTCGCTTTGATATATTTCCTTGGCAAAAACAACAACATTGAGTTTGTTCTTTTCATCCACAATTTCGTTATAGGTCCTTATTTGGCCTTTTATCTCGACAAAATCTCCTTCTCTCGGCGGATTGTCAAAAATCAGCCGCTCCGAAACCATAATGTTTATTTCATCGATATATCCGCTTCTGCGTTCGATTCCCAAAACGAAAGTATAAAAAATTTCGCCGTAAGTTTTGTGACTGAATCTTAACTCTGAAAGCACAACGCCGCAAAGTTCCGCTACATTACTTTCCATTTTTTCCTCCTAAAGTTTTAGTGTTTATACATTCTATTACTTTGGAGAAAAAGTATGCCTATATTTATTCGCTGCGAAGGGCATCAATCGGATTCAGGCGGCTTGCCTTTCTTGCAGGCGCCCAGCCGAAGACGATTCCGACCGCAAATGAAAATCCGAATCCCAAGGCAACCGCTGACAAGTTCACCTCAAAGCCCGTTCCGATTGCCGAAAGCGCCACATAGGAAAGCAGCTCGCCGGACAAAATTCCAATTGCACCGCCCATCAGTGACAAAATAATGGACTCGATCAGGAATTGAAGCTGTATAATCTTCGGCTCCGCACCGAGTGCTTTGCGAAGTCCGATTTCCCGTGTTCTTTCGCTCACATTTACAAGCATCATGTTCATAATTCCGATTCCGCCGACAAGAAGCGATATTGAGGCAATCCCGGCAAGCAGTTTATTCATCATATCGTACATGGTATCCATCATGTCAAGAAGGCTCTCCATGTTGATAATGCTGTACGCACTTTCGGAATTGTTGAATGTGTTGTCAAGAAAAGCTTCAAGATTGTCTACCAAAGTGCTTGTCAGATCCGTGTTGTCAATGTACACCTCAAGGCTTGTGACAAAGTTTCTGCCGTTCATGTTCAGTGCATTCTTATAAGGAATGTAAATATTTCCGTCACTTTCTTTTATCCCGACCATCATGTTCATCATGGTGTCGTCAGGATTGCAAAGCCCGATTACCGTATAACGGATTCCTCCTACGCGGATTGTTTTCCCGAGGGGATCTTCTCCCAGGAAAAATGTTTTCGCAAGCGTATCGTCAATCAAGCAGACGGTAACCGTTCCATCCATGTCCTGTGCTGTGAAGGCCCTTCCGTAGGTCACCATCTCGTCGTTTTTTTGAAAATATGTCTCGTTTCTTCCTGTCACAGTCACATCATCGCTGACATAGTCATTCCTTACGACTTTTGCATATACGCTTACGGACGGTGCGATTCCCTTAACATTGTCGAGTTCTTTTATCTCTTTTAAGTCATTTTCCGTAAGACCCGCTTTAAGAGCCGTTCCGGGTGCGTTGACGGTAAGGGTCCCCGCTCCGAGGCTCGAAAATTCATCCATCATGTAGTCCGAAACGGCAGAAACCGTCGTTACCATCGCAATTACCGCAGCTACACCTATGATAATTCCGAGTGTGGTAAGAAAGGAACGCATCTTGTTCGAAACGATGTTTTGGACAGACATGATTATGCTCTCTTTTATCATGCTGAGTTTAGGCATCTTCCAACCCTCCCTCACTTATATTTCCGTCAAGAATACGCACGATTCGCTTTGCATGCGATGCGATTTTGGAATCATGCGTAATCATGATAATCGTTCTGCCCTCTTCATTGAGTTCGTGGAAGATTTCCATGACCTGTTCGCCTGTTTTCTGGTCCAGTGCACCCGTAGGTTCATCCGCAAGCAGAATCGTGGGATTGGTTGAAATTGCTCTTGCAATCGCAACACGCTGCTGCTGACCGCCGGACATTTGATTTGGAAAATGATACATTTTATCCGCAAGTCCGACACGCTCCAGCATGAGTTTTGCTCTTTCTTCGCGTTCCTTTGTATTCATTCCGGCATATATCAGCGGAAGCATTACATTGTCAAGTGCACTCTGACGCTGTAAAAGATAAAAGGACTGAAAAATAAATCCGATCTCTTTGCTTCGGATATGCGCCAGTGTTTTTTCATCCTGGTTGAAAATATGTCTGCCGGAAAGGTAATAGTCCCCCGAAGTTGGCGTGTCGAGGCAACCTATGATATTCATGAGTGTTGACTTACCGCTTCCCGAAGGCCCCAGAACCGCAAGGAACTCACCCTCGTTCACGGTAAGGTCGATGCCTTTAAGAACGGTGGAGACTTCCTCGCCCATGACATATTGCTTCACAATTTTTTCCATTCTGAGAATTTCTTTCGCCGCCATCTTATTCACCCAGCATCATGGAGTTTCTTGCTTCTCGCATGGAATCCATTTCTTCCATATTAAAATCAAATTTTTTCGGATAAAATATTTCTTCGCCTTCGCTGAGCCCGTCCTTAACTTCCACATAGATGCCATCCGAGGCGCCCAGCACAAGCTGTCTTTGCTCCATGCTTCCGCCCGCATCCTTAACGAGGACATATGCCGTATTGTCCTCATTGTATTGCAGGCTCACTTGTGAAATGCTCAAAACATTTCTTTCGTCGGTTCTCGTGAGTTTTACTTCTACGCTCATTCCTGCCTTCACAAGTTCATCCGGGGTAAAGCTTACTTTTGCGTTAAAATAGGACACGCCGCCTTCAACGGTTGCGGTCTTATCCACCTCAACGAGAGTCCCCTCATATTCTTTGTCAATAGCATCAATCAAGATCTTTACCGGCCTTGAAACATGCACGTTTTTTATCGTGTATTCGTCTACCTTGATATTCACCTGCATTCCGTCAAGATTTGAAATCGTTGCGACCGGCATTCCCATTGTTGTCATCTCCCCTTTTTCAAGAGACAGCTGCGTCACGGTTCCGTCGCAAGGTGCCTTAATGATATAATCCGCACGCGTTGCTTTCAGCTGGCTGAGCTGTATTTCCGCCGCACTTACATCGCTGAGTGCTTTTGTCTTATCGTATGCGGCTTCGTAACTTTCGAGCTGTTGATTAACCTGAAACTCCGCAATTTCAAAATTTTTCTTTGCGGTGTCGTATCCGGTCTGTGCAGTGTCAACAGCACTTTCAAGTCTCTTTAGAATGCTCTTCTTGGAGTTCTTGTATGCCGTATCCGTGTCATTGTATGTATCGCGTGCGTTTTCGTAACTTCTGTCCGCTGCATCTGCCTGCGTCTTTGCGGATTCCATTGCCATTTTCGCACTGTCCATTGCCGTCTTCAGTATCGCAATGTTCTCTGCGGAGGAATTTACCGCATCGTCATACGCTTTCTTTGCCTCTGTATATTCTTTATATTTTGATGAATATGTACGGTACGCATCCGAAGAAGCTTGGGAGGCACTCAAATATGCCCGGTAGGCCTGTTCCCTCTGCAGATATATGCTTTGGATGCCTTCATAGCTGCCGTTTTCCAACGATTTCTTCGCATCTTCATACTCATCTTTCGCGTCTTCAAGCGCATCTTTGGCACTGTTCATCTGCGTCCGTGCACTTTCGATGGAAGTATTGAGTCCCTTGTCGATGCTTTCCTTGTAGTTTTCGTATCCGCGCTTTGCATCGGATATATTGTATTTGTTGCTCTCCTTCGTCGTTTTCAGCGTTGCTTCCTGGAGCTTGATATTGTAATCGATTGCGGTGGTGTCAAGTTTTGCGATAACATCTCCGGCTTTGACTTTATCTCCATTTTTCACGGCCACGCTTACCACCTCTTCCGAGGCCTGCGCCACAAGCTGTATGTCCGATGCCGGTTCCACGTTGCCAACAAAGCTGTTGTAGGTTATGATATCCCTTTTTTCAGCATTCTCCTGAAGGTACCCTGCCGATTCATCCTTAAAAAGCAGGCTCTTTGCAAGAAGCAATATCGCTGCAATGAGCACAATCGTTATAATTTTGTGTTTTTTTATGAATTCCACAAGTTTTCTCATGTTACTGCCCTTTCTGAACTCTGAGATGAAGGTTGTTTGCTATAGCTACGATCACAAAACCAAGCGCAATAGCAAGTGCGATAATCGCCGCTTTGCTTCCGTTTTCAGCGAACATAAGCTCATCGTTTGATACCAAGCCAAGCATGGTGTAATAAAGACTTCCGCCCGGAATCAGAGGAACTGCACCCGTGGTCAGAAAAATCGTTGCCGGAGCACGGTTTACGCGTGCCATGATTTCTGCGTAAATTCCCACAAATATGGAAGCCAAAAGATTTGGCACAAACAATCCCCCCATGTAATTTTGCAAAGCCAGGAAAAGTGCCCATGTAAGTCCGCCGCCGACTCCTGCCATCAAAACCTGTTTTCCTTTCATTTTAAGAAAAACGGCAAATCCAAGTGAGCCTATGAAGGCTGCTGCAATCTGTATCATCATATCAGTCCGCCTCCCGTCACAAAAAGGGAAAGCGCAAAACCGCATGCAATCGCAATCGCAAGCAGAAGCGCATTTGCAACTCTGAGCATCCCCGTAGCAATATCTCCGGTAAGCATGTCTCTGACTCCGTTTGTCATCGCAATTCCCGGAATCAGAAGCATGATTACACCTATCATTATTTTGTCGGTATGCACGCCGATTCCAAGCCATACCGTAATAACCGAAAGAATTCCCGCCGCAAACGAAACAATGAATATGTTTGCAAGCGGATTCTGTCCCAGCTTCGAAACCACTAAATTGAGCACGACGGTCGCAAGACCGCAGATTGCCGCTGCGATTCCGTCTTGAATATTTCCCCCAAAAAAGACAGCAAAACTTCCGCCGATTGCCATCCCGCTCAGAAGGCTCAAGGCAATCGGCTGCTGCTTTCTCTGCATCACTTCATCGAAGCGTTCGCGCAGTTCTTCGACCGATGGTAAATTTCTGCACACATATCTTGACAAGTCATTAAGAAAATCAAGCCTGTCAAAGTTGACATCATTTCTTACAACTCTTCGTATCTGTGTTACAATCTCCCCGCTTGGATCTTCCATCGTAACCTGTATATTTGAGGTAATAACAAAAACATTTACCCGATCACAGCCGTATGCGCTGCACATGCGCTCCACACTGTCCTCAACGCGGCTGACTTCCGCGCCCGCCACCAGCATTTCTTCGGCTATGTCGAGTATTCCCTGCAAAAGTTTACTGTAATTCATGTTCTTTTCTTTCATTTCAAATCCAATTTCATTATTTCGGGATGACATTCCTTCCCGTACTGCGGGCAGTACTTGCATTCGAAGAAGTTCGGTGCATTGTCCGCAGGTATTGTTTCAAAGCCCAGCCGTCTGAAAAATTCAGGTGCTCTGGCAACAAGATACAGCGCATCTCCGCCTCTTGAAAGGACTTCTTCTTTTGCCTTGTTTATCAAAAGCCGTCCCAGGCCAAACTTGCGCATGGCCGGGTCTACGGCGATTCCGTCTATGATATATTTACCCTCTCTCATCGCCAAAACACATCCCGCAGCAATAAAATCTTTGCCGTCTCCGGCATCCGTCTTGATATGCTTGAGGTCATCTCCCTCTGCTTGAGATATCTTCCAGCATTTGAGAATATCCGTATCCACTTCCTCGTCGCCGTCAAATTCCAGCTTGTTCTCTACGAAAAACTTGACGAGTCTGTCGTATTCGTCTGTCGATCGCAAAATAAATTTCATAACATCCTCCTGATTTCTCCGATCAGATACAGTGAGCCTGCAAATAAGATCACATCGTATTCTTCCTGCATTGCCTTTGCTGCATGGAGCGCTTCTTCATGCTCCGCAGCTGCTTTTACACTGCCGCCCAAAGCTTCTATTTTCGCTTTCAGTTCTTCTTTTGACATTCTGCGTGGATTTACCGGCTCCGTGGCGATAAAGTCGCTTGTAATCTGAGTAAATTCTTTCAATATAGTATCGGTATCTTTGTCGGCAAGCATACCGGTAACCATCAGAATTTTCGAGTCCGCGCAGAAGGTTGTCATCGTTCTGCGGAGTGCAAGCGCACCGTCCGGGTTGTGTGCACCGTCAATGATGTAAAGCGGCTTTTGTCCCGGCGGCGTCATAATTTCGAATCTGCCGATCTGCTTTGCTTTCTTGAGACCGGTGCGCAGTGCTTCGTTCGGAAGTCTGATGTCTCCGTTCTCTTCCAAAATGCACAGGGCGGCTATGGCTGCCGCTGCGTTTTTGACTTGGTGCTCGCCTATCATGCTTATTTCAAGGTCTTTGAATGTTACTCCCTGAATATCGATGTCGAATTTGGATCCTCCGAAGGTTTCGGCTGTAATCAGGCAAGGCAGATTGCGGGTTTCGAAGTACATGGACCCGTGTTCTGCCGCGGCCTGCTCGATGACGGCGAGTGCTTCGTCTGCTTCGGCGCTTGTGACAATCGGGCAGCCGTCTTTGATGATGCCGGCTTTTTCCGAGGCAATTTCCGCAAGGGTATTGCCGAGGCGGTCCGTATGATCATAGGATATGGATGTGATTACCGAAATAAGCGGTTTCTTGCAAACATTTGTAGAGTCTCCTCTTCCGCCTAAGCCTACTTCAAGCACAACATAGTCCGCTTTCTTTTCTTTGAAGTACAAAAAAGCTATGGCGGTAATCACTTCAAATTCCGTCGGTGACTGCAGCCCTGCGTCCGTCATCTGTTTAACAGCAGCAAGCACCCTGTCCGTATACACGGTCAAATCCTCGTTGCTGATATACTTTCCGTCAAATTCGATTCTTTCATTAAATATTTCCAGAAAAGGCGAGGTATAAAGTCCGACTTTATACCCGCATTCCTGTAATACACTGTAAATAAATTTGCAAGTTGAACCTTTGCCGTTGGTTCCGGCAACATGAATCACCTTTAATTCGTCTTGCGGATTTCCGAGAATGTCAAGCAGTTTTGTCATTCTTTCCAGTCCAAGCACCGATCCGAATTTTTCAAACTCATGTATTTTGCCGATTGCACCCTCTGCAGCATAGGTTGCTCCTTTTAAATCTGCCATTTTTCACCTCTTGTGAATGTATTGTATGATTGTATTTATTGTAATTTTGTCTTAATTGCTTCTATCTGTGCGCTGACTTTTGCAAGCATGTCTTCGTACACAGCAAGTTTATCTTTTTCCGCTTGAATCTTTGCTTCAGGCGCTTTGTTTACGAATCCCGGATTGCTTAACATTCCGTTCGAACGCTTAACCTCGCCTTCGAGACGCTTTTGTTCTTTTTCCAGTCTTGCCAGTTCTTCTGCGAAATCTACCAGATCATCAAGCGGGATATAGATTTCCGCGCCCTCGATGACTGCCGATACTGCGTCTTCCGGAACATCCTTCTTGGAATCCGTGAAGAGAATTTCCGTGATGTTTGCAAGGTTTCTAAGATATGCTTCACCTGCTTTGGCAGTTTCCGACTTTTCTCCTTCCGCAAGGATAATTGCTTTAATCTTCTTGGAAGGCGCAACGTTTTTCTCCGCTTTGATGTTACGGATTGCTTTGATTGCTTCCATTGCCATTTCAACGGTTTTTTCTGCCCTCGGATAGATATAGGAAGCGCTTGTCTTCGGCCATTCTGCAGCAATCAGATAGCCTTGCTCATCGTCTCCGTGCGGCAGGAATCCCCAGATTTCTTCCGTGATAAACGGCATGAACGGGTGCAGAAGCTTCAGCATATTCTTCAGGCACATTACCAGTACGAAACGAACTACTTTCTTGTCTTCTTCGTCATCGCCCCAAAGTCTCGGTTTTACGAGCTCGATATACCAGTCGCAGTATTCGTTCCAGATCAGGTCGTAAACCCTCTGTCCCGCAAGTGCAAGGTCGTATCTTTCCATTGCGTTGTCGATATACTCGATGGCATCGTTTACTTTTTTAATCATCCACTTATCTTCATCCTTAAGCGGAATATTTGCAAAATTCGTCGTGTTTGCACACGCACCGCCGCAGCAGTCGTCGCAGCATTTTGCGAGCGGCTTGAATTCGCCTTCTTCATCCTGAAGGTTCATAATTACGAATCTGGACGCATTCCAAAGCTTATTCGCAAAGTTCCTGGACTTTTCCAGTCTGTCTTCGGTGAAACGCATGTCGTTGCCCGGCGTGATACCTGTGGAAAGCATGAATCTGAGGGCGTCTGCGCCGTATTTGTCGATAATTTCAAGCGGGTCGATTCCGTTTCCGAGCGACTTGGACATTTTGCGGCCCTGCGCGTCTCTTACCAGCCCGTGGATGTATACATCATGGAACGGAATCTCTCCCATATATTCCAGTCCGGAAAATACCATTCTTACTACCCAGAAGAAGATGATGTCATAGCCTGTTACGAGTACATCCGTCGGGTAGAAATAGTCGAGCTCCGGAGTCTTTTCCGGCCAGCCGAGCGTTGAGAACGGCCAAAGTGCAGAGGAGAACCATGTATCCAGTACATCCTCATCCTGCTTGAGATGCGTGCATCCGCATTTCGGGCATTTTTCCGGTGCATCGTAGGAAACAACGGTTTCCCCGCATTCTTCACAGTAGTACGCCGGGATTCTGTGTCCCCACCAAAGCTGTCTGGAAATACACCAGTCCTTGATTCCTTCCAGCCAGTGCAGATAAATCTTTTCAAATCTTTCCGGTATATGTCTTAACTTTCCATTCTTCGCAACTTCGATTGCCGGTTTTGCCAGTTCTTCCATCTTTACGAACCACTGGTCGGATACCATATCTTCGATAACCGTATGGCATCTGTAGCAGGTTCCCATCGGAATTACCTTTTCTTCGGTCTTAACCAGATATCCTGCGGCCTCAAGGTCTGCAACCCAGTTCTTACGGCATTCGTAGCGGTCCTGACCTTCGTACTTGCCCGCCAGTTCGTTCATCGTTGCGTCTTTGTTAATGCAGGAAACAACCGGAAGTCCTGCACGCTGCCCTACTTCAAAGTCGTTCGGGTCGTGTGCCGGGGTAATCTTAACTGCACCGGTACCCTTCTCCGGGTCAGGATAGATGTCTGCAATAATCGGGATTTCCTTGCCTACCAGCGGAAGAATAACCTTCTTGCCGATAACTGCCTTGTATCTTTCGTCATCCGGATGAACAGCGATTGCTTCATCGGAGAACATGGTTTCCGGTCTTGATGTTGCAACTATGATTCCGTCAAAATCAGCGGTCGGCTCTGCAGCAGGATATTTGAAATACCAATACTTGCCGTTCTTGTCCTCGTGTTCGACTTCCGCATCGGAGAGCGAAGTTCCGCACTGCGGGCACCAGTTTACAAGACGGTTTCCTTTGTAAATCAGGCCTTTTTCGTAAAGCTTGATGAATGCAGCCTTTACTGCGTGGTTGCAGCCTTCATCCATCGTAAATCTTTCTCTTGACCAGTCGCAGGAGTCGCCGAGCTTACGGCACTGACGCGTAATTCTTCCGCCGTATTCTTCTTTCCATGCCCATGCACGTTTGAGGAATTCTTCTCTTCCGAGGTCTTCTTTTTCGAGTCCTTCTTCGGCTCTGATTTTTTCAACGACCTTAACCTCCGTTGCGATACTCGCATGGTCGGAGCCCGGAAGCCAAAGTGCGCTGTAGCCTTGCATTCTCTTCCATCTTGTGAGCACATCCTGCAGAGTCTGGTCGAGCGCATGTCCCATGTGAAGCTGTCCTGTGATGTTAGGAGGCGGCATAACGATTGTAAAAGGCTTTTTGTCCTTGTCTACTTCTGCTCTGAATGCACCGTTTGTCTCCCACATCTCATAGATTCTGTCTTCAAAATCTTTCGGATTATAGGTTTTTGCTAAGTTTTTTTCCATCTTTTCGATTTTCCTTTCTCTTTTTCGTCTGAGGCATGCATGAGAATAAAAAAAGTCCTCTGCAAGCCAATGCTTACAAAGGACGAAATATCATTCCGCGGTACCACCTTTGTTCCTGCTTTCCGATTCAGAAAACAGACCCTCATTATGATTAAAACTCAGAAGCAACCTTCGAAAAACGCCTTCTTCCGGGGCTCTCAGCCGCGTCCCCGATTCTCTGTAAAGGGCAGGTCCTTTTCTACTCCTCTTCGTCATCGTTTCTATTGAATTTTCAATAGATTTATTTTATATCGTGGCGGGATAAATGTCAAGGAGCAAACTACAGTTTGCTCATCATATATTCCGCGAATTCGCGGCAAGTCCCGCCGTCACGCATTCCCGTCACTACCACGGATTTTTCAACATCGCAGCAAACGTGAAGTGCTTCTGCAAGCTTATCGGCTTTCTCTGTGAAACCGATGTGTCTTAGCATCATTTCCGTCGCTTTGAAAATACTCGAAGGGTTTGCATAGTCCGCAAGTCCCTCTTCGATCATTCGCGGCGCTGAGCCATGAATCGCTTCAAACATCGCATAGCGGTCTCCAATATTGGCACTGCCTGCGGTTCCGACTCCGCCCTGGATTTCGGCTGCCTCGTCGGTTATGATGTCACCGTACAGATTCGGCATTACGAAAACCTGAAAACGACTTCTGATTGCCTTATTCACAAGGTTTGCAGTCATAATGTCGATATACCAGTCTTCCGCTTCGATTCCCGGATAGTCTGCTGCGACCTCGCGGCAGATAGCCGAAAAGTTTCCGTCGGTCTTCTTCATAATGTTGGCTTTCGTTACGATTGCGACATTGGTCTTGCCGTTGTTCTTCGCATAGTCAAAAGCGGCCCTTGCGATTCGCTTCGTTCCTTCTTCGGTTGTAACCTTAAAGTCAACCGCCAGAGTTCCCGGAATTTCGATGCCCTTGCTTCCAAGCACATATTCGCCTTCCGTGTTTTCTCTGTAGAACATCCAGTCGATGCCCTCGTCCGGCACGCATACCGGACGTACATTCGCATAGAGGTCAAGTTCGCTTCTGAGCGTTACATTCGCACTTCCCATGCTTCCGCCCTTCGGGGTGGTCGTTGGGCCTTTTAAGATTACATCGCAGGACTTAATCTCTTCCATCACATCATCGGGAACCGCTTTTCCACATGCCATACGGTTTTCAAGCGTAAGTCCCTCGATTTTTTTCAGCACAACCTTGCCGGATACAAGTTCTTCTGCGAGGAGCTTTGTAAGTAGTCTTTCTGCCTCTGCCATGATAATCGGGCCGATTCCGTCTCCGCCGCAAAGGCCGACTGTAATCTGCGGCAATGCTGCGAAGTCTTTCGCGCCTGCCGCATTTTTCATATCTTCTGCTCGTTTAATCTGCTCTCTGAGCAGGGCTTCGAATTTCTCCGAAGCTTCTTTTATATATTTTTCTTTATCCATTGTCTGACTCATCTTAGTTTCCGCCCTTTCCGACATACTTTAAAAGACCGCCGTCCTTCAAAATTGCTCTCTGTCTATCTGTGAAGCTGCATACAAGCTTAATTTTTTCGCCGTTTGTAAGGTCTTCCAGTGTCATTTCGCCGGACTCCATTCCTTCGAAAACGCCCGTAATGCGGATTTCATCTTCCTGATTGATCTTTTCGTAATCATCCGGATTTGCAAATGTCAGCGGCATAATTCCTGCGTTGATAAGGTTTGCTGCATGGATTCTGGCAAAGCTCTTGGTAACGACTGCTTTCACGCCCAGGTAAAGCGGCACAAGCGCCGCATGTTCTCTGGAAGAGCCTTGTCCGTAGTTGTTTCCTCCCACGATGATGCTGCTTCCCATTGCCTTTGCTCTTTCCGGGAATTCCTTATCGCACACTTCAAAACAGTATTGTGACAGATGCGGAATGTTGGAACGATACGGGAGGATCTTTGCGCCTGCAGGCATGATATGGTCTGTCGTGATATTGTCACCGACCTTCAAGGATACGCCCGTCTTCAGCTCGTCTTCCTGCGGTTTGCTGTCAGGGAACGGTTTGATGTTCGGGCCTCTGAGAATCTCTACGGATGCAGCTTCCGCTTCCGGTGCCGGCGGCAGAACTGCACTGTCGTCTATCTTGAACGCTTCCGGCATTGTAACCTTCGGCATCTGTCCGAGAAGCATCGGGTCTGTGATTTCACCTGTAAGTGCCGCAGCGACAGCGGTTTCCGGAGATACTAAGTATACGTTTGCATCCTTTGTGCCTGAACGCCCTTCAAAGTTTCGGTTAAAGGTACGCAGCGATACGCCTGCCGAGTTCGGTGAGAATCCCATGCCGATACATGGTCCGCATGCACATTCCAGAACTCTCGCGCCGCTTGCGAGAATATCCGATAATGCACCACAGTCAGCGAGCATGGAAAGCACCTGCTTGGAGCCCGGTGAAATGGAAAGGCTTACATCCGGGCTGATTGTTTTGCCCTTTAAAAGCGCTGCGACTTTCAGCATATCATATAAGGAAGAGTTCGTGCAGGAACCGATGCAGACCTGATCCACCTTTGTTCCTTTCAGGCTCTCAACCGTCACCACATTGTCCGGGCTGTGCGGACAAGCAATCAGAGGTTTCAATTCCGAAAGATTGATATCGATTACCTTATCATAAACGGCATTCGCATCGCTTGCAAGCGGTGTGAAATCCGCTTCTCTTCCTTCTGCTTTTAAGAATTCTCTTGTAACTTCGTCAGATGGGAAAATGGAAGTCGTCGCGCCAAGCTCTGCGCCCATATTGGTGATTGTCGCTCTCTCCGGAACGGAAAGCGTCTTCACGCCTTCGCCGCCCCATTCGATAATCGCGCCTACGCCGCCCTTAACGCTTAGGATTCTGAGAATTTCAAGGCTGACATCCTTCGCTGTCACGAAGTCTCTGAGTTTTCCTGTCAGATTGACTGTATACATTTTCGGCATTGTGATATAGTATGCGCCACCGCCCATTGCAACCGCAACATCAAGTCCGCCGGCACCCATCGCAAGCATGCCGATGCCGCCGCCTGTCGGTGTATGGCTGTCGGAACCTATCAAGGTCTTACCCGGTTTGCCAAAGCGTTCCAAATGTACCTGATGACAGATTCCGTTTCCCGGTCTGCTGAAATACAGTCCGTGCTTTTTCGCCATTGACTGGATGAATCTATGGTCGTCGGCATTCTCAAAGCCTGACTGAAGCGTGTTGTGGTCGATATACGCAACCGAAAGCTCCGTCTTTACGCGAGGAACGCCCATCGTCTCGAATTCCAGATACGCCATCGTTCCTGTTGCATCCTGCGTCAATGTCTGATCTATTTTAATTGCGATTTCATTTCCTACGGTCATTTCACCGCTGATTAAATGTTCTTTAATAATCTTTTGTGCTAGTGTAAGCCCCATCTTACATACCTCCCATAATATTTTTGCATGCATTGTTTACATGCTCCGCCATCAACTCTTTTGCCTTTTTCGCGTCTCCCGCTTCGATTGCTTCAAAAAGCTGCTTGTGTTCTTCCACCGACTGGGTGCTTCTGTCGCTGAACTGAAGGGAAACCTTACGGAAACGCATCAGTTTGTGATGCAGCGGGGAAAGAATGGATTCGAGCGTCGGACTGGCACTTTCGCTATAAATAATATCGTGAAATTCCGTGTCCAGATCTTTGATTTTTTCGGCATTGCTCTTTGTCACATAGAACTCCTGCTGCTCCAGGATTTCTCTGAGTTTTTCAAGACCTTCCGCCGACATATTCTTTACGGCAAGTTCTGTTGCGTAAGGCTCCATCGCCTTTTTTACGGCGTACATTTCTTCCACATCTTTCTTGGAAATTCCCACAACAACCATTCCGCTTGAAGTCTGTTTGATCAGTCTCTCTGCTTCCAGTCTTGTGAGTGCTTCTCTGATTGGAGTTCTGCTCACACCCAGTTCTGCAGAAAGCCTCGGCTCGCTGATTGGCTCCCCTGCCGGATAAACACCTGTCAAAATATTTTTTTCAATCGCTGCGAATACTTGATTCGCAAGGGATGTGTTCTTATAATCGATCATTGAGCAGTTCCCTCCATTCTTCTGATTCGTTCAACTTATCCTCAATTTCGCCGGTTGACAGACTGGTCGTTCTGCCCCCTGCGTACATCGTGTCCACCCACTCCTTCAATTCGATAACGAGCGGATGATCTTTGGAAACTTTTTTCTCGTCTTCAAGCTGGAAATGTTCGTTAATCCAGTATGCGATTCCCGCAAGGCCGGATGTATTGCTTATCGATACTCCCGGAGCCCTCTTGAGGAGTTTTTTCGTATTGAAAATATTATAAATTTCTTCATCCTTCATGAGGCCGTCTGCGTGAATTCCCGCCTTTGTCACATTGAAATTTTCACCCACAAAAGGAGTCATCGGAGGAATGTCATAGCCCATTTCCTTGCGGAAATATTCCGCAATTTCGGTAATTACCGTAGGATCCATGCCATCCATAGAGCCCCTAAGTGATGCGTATTCAAATACCATCGCTTCAAGAGGGATGTTTCCGGTACGCTCTCCGATTCCAAGAAGTGAGCAGTTTACTGCACTTGCTCCGTAAAGCCAAGCTGTCGTCGCATTTGCCACCGCCTTATAAAAATCGTTGTGTCCGTGCCATTCAATCATGTCACTCGGTACTCCGGCATAATGCTGAAGTCCGTAGATAATTCCCGCAACGCTTCGCGGAAGCGCAACTTCGGTATATGGTACGCCGTAGCCCATCGTGTCACATGCTCTGATCTTTACAGGCATGCCGACTTCGTGTGACAAATCCATGATTTCGTTTACAAAAGGAACTACGAATCCATAAAAATCCGCTCTTGTAATATCTTCAAGATGGCATCTCGGCACGATTCCCGCATCAAACGCATCCTTAATCGTTTCCAGGTAAAAATCGATTGCCTGTCTTCTGTTCATGCCCATTTTCTTGAAAATATGGTAATCACTGCAGGAGACCAAAATGCCGGTCTCTTCGATTTCAAGCTCTTTTACCTTTTTGAAGTCCTCTTTCTTCGCGCGAATCCAGGTTGTGATTGCCGGGAACTTGTATCCGAGTTCCATGCATTTTTCGATTGCTTCCTGGTCTTGTTTCGTATATATGAAAAACTCAGACTGGCGGATAATTCCGTACGGGCCGCCAAGTCTTGCAAGGTATTTAAACAAATCCACTCTCTGTTTAACCGTGTACGGAGCCATCGACTGCATACCGTCACGGAACGAAGTATCGGTAATCCAAATGTCGGTAGGCATATTCATAGGCACCCTTCTGTGGTTAAATGCAATCTTGGGAACCTCCTCGTAATCAAACATTTCCCTGTAAAGATTCGGTTCTTCCACATCCTGCAGAGAATATTTGTAAATATTCTGTTCTAAAAGATTCGTTTTATTGGAAATCTCAAGCATCTTTTTACCTCCCGAATAAACATTTTTTAAACTTGTATACAAGTATAACACTTTAGCCAATTAACGTCAAGAGGTGCTTTGCAAAAAAAATACGGGCATGCACTTTTTGTACGCCCGCATACAGAAAAATATTAAACTTGCTTGTCGGCAGCAGCTCCCGCAGCCTGTACCACATGGTGCATGAGGAGTGCGGTCGTAACCGTTCCGACACCTCCCGGTACAGGTGTAATGCCTGCCACATTTTCCTTTATGTTTTCAAAATCCGCGTCTCCGCACATCTTGCCGTTTTCATCGAAATTGATTCCGACATCCACGATGATCTGTTTTCCGTTCACATGCCCTTCCGTCAATGTCTGCCGTTTTCCCGTCGCACAAATGATGATGTCCGCATCCAGACAAAGATTCTGCAAGTCCTCAGGGTCGGATTTGCTGTGGCAGACGGTGACCGTCGCATTCTGCTCCATGAGCATCATGGCAACCGGTTTTCCTACCACAAGGCTTCGGCCGATTACAACGACTTTTTTTCCTTCCGGGTTTATTCCGTGGAACTTGAGTATCGCCATGGCTGCTTCTGCGGTGCAAGGCGGAAATCCCATTCTGCATCCAGTAAAAATTCCTCCGAGCGTTTTGTTCGTTATTCCGTCGATGTCCTTTTCCGGTCTGAGATGGTTGCAGATTCTCTCTTCGTCCACGCCCTTCGGAAGCGGCCGGAGCATCAGAACGCCGTGTATATTGTCGTCTTCATTCAGATATTTTACAATGTCCAAAATGTCCGACTCGTCCGCTTTCGGATCCATTATGAACTTCTCAGTATGTATTCCCAGGGCCTTGGCTTTTTTTACCGCACTGTTTTCATAAGCTATATCGCTGTCGTTATTACCTACCCGCAAAATCGCAAGTGTCGGTACGATGCCCTCGTTCTCAATGAGACGCATTGCTTCTTCGTTTGTTTTCTTGTCAATCCATTCCGCTACGGGCTTTCCGTGTAATATTGTCATTAAATTCTCCTTAATCCTTACTCTTCAATTTCTTCTTCTGCTTCCTTATCGTATTCGTACCACGCAATTCTGGCTGTTTCCTCGAACAAAATCGCGTTCTCAAAAGCATTCTTCATATCGCTTCCGCATACTGCCATTCCGTGATGCTTCATCACCGCTGCATTTCTGTCTCCTATCGCACGCACCGTGTTGAGCGCAATCTGATGTGTGCCCGCAAGTGCGTATTCGGATACTGCGATAAAAGGCCCGAAAACTTTTCTCGCTTTTTCTTCCTTCTGCGACACTTCGATTCCGCGGCATGCACACGCAAATACAGACGCATATTCCGAATGTGCATGGACAATCGCCCCCGTATCCGGTTTGTCCCTGTAAATCATGGCATGAAGCTCAAGTTCGGATGTCGGACGGTTCGCCCCTTCCGCCTCGAGCGTTTCTATGTTCACTTTTACCATGTCTTTTCCTTCAAGCAATACATAGTCGATTCCCGAAGGTGTTACAAGCATTGTTTTTTCATCCAGTCTGACGGAAAGATTTCCCCAAGTGCCCTGAACCAGCTTCTCGGATACAAGCCGCTTGCCGAAAGATGCAAGCTGTTCCCTAAGTTCGTTTTCCTTATCAGGAATGGCCGTACTTTCATCCATCGTTTCAACCTTATGCTGCCGTGAGTAATTCTTTTCATAGTTTTTTTGCATCGTCAAAGCAAGTTTCTTGTCAAGAGGCCTGCTTCCGCCGAGTTTCTTCGCCTTTATCTCAGCCATCGCCGCTTTTTCCATGACAAGTGTTGCGATTGCGGCTTCTCTTAAATCTCTTCCCACGGCAAGGGTGTACCCAACCCCTTTTCCTTTCGAGTCAACCGCTCTAAGCACCAAGCATCCGTTGGCTTTTTTCAGTGCTTTTTTCAGGCTCTTGCCCGAACTTCTGTCTGCGGTTCTTCCGTCCGCAACATATACGGCAGGTCCTATAATCTGTGCCATATCGTCAAGGGAGGCTGCAAATGGGTTTGCTTCCGCCAAACACTTCTGGCAATAAAAAGTCTGCGAGAAAATCATGGCGTTCTTGCCTTTCTTTGGAAGTGGAAGCCGCTTCATGTCAAGAATTTCAATGTCCTCTTCCTTCAGTTTTTTCAGATCGGTATCCAATTTTGTGGCAAACACTGTGCCATCTGCCTGAAGCATAAGCCGCATACCGTCAAAATTCGATACACCGCCGGCTGTCAGATAATCCATGCATTCTTTAAATTTAGGGTATTGTTCTTTTCTTATCTCTTGCATTTTTGTAACCTCTTTCAAGTCGCTCTTTCCATTGTACCATAAAGAGGATATATTAAAAACCCCTCTTTTAAAGAAAAAACACCGGTGAAGTTCATCGGTGTTCTGTGGCTGCTTCTTTCGGAAGCGCATATTTCAATTCGTATTGATTCATCTTAGCATCGAAGTCGTTATGTCCATACAACTTCAAATCATCCAAATAGTGGTGCATGTCGAAATCGCCTTTTTCACTCTCGATTACACATACCGCCAAATTGGAACAATGGTCGGCAACACGCTCAAGATTTGTCCCGAGATCGGAAAGGATAAACCCGAGTTCAATCGTGCAGGTTCCAGCTTTGAGCCTCTTCACATGCCTGTTCTTTACTTCGTTATGGATGGCATCGATTACATCCTCAAGCGGCTCGACCTCATTTGCCGTTTTTATATCGTCATTTATAAAGGCATCCGTAGCCAAATCCACTACTTCGTGCACGGCATTCATAAAAACGGTGACTTCATTGCGTGCACTGTAGGAAAATTCCAAGCCTTTTTTATGTAATTCTTCTGCAGACTCTGCGATATTTCTTGCATGATCACTGATTCTTTCCAGATCACCTATATTGTGAAGAATCATTGTAAGTGTCTTACTGTCTTCCTCACCTACATCAAGTCTGGAAAGCTTTACGATATAGGCGCCCAAAGCGTCCTCGTATCTGTCGATTTTTTCTTCCAAAAGATACACATACTTGCATTTCTCCCGGTCGAACTCTTTCATCAGTTCCATTGCAGCGAATATACACTCCCTTGCATGCGAAGCCATCTTTGATGCAACGGCTTTGCACTGAGTAACCGCAAAACTCGGAGTCTCCAAAAAGCGTTCATCCAGCAGATTAAGCGTCTCATCCTGTGATTTTTTCTCAGGCACGTCCTTCACCACTTTGTTTGCGAGCTTTTCCAAAGCTTTCGTGAATGGCAGAAGAAGCAGCGTGCAGCCTACATTGAAAAGGCTGTGGATAACTGCAACATTCGCAGGATTTACGACATCACCGAGGAAGTCGAAATGCACGAATGCATTTGCAGTATAGAACACGGTCAGAAATATGATTGTACCTATGATATTAAATGAAAGATGCACAGTTGCAACTCTCTTGGCCCCGCGATTCGCACCGATGGCCGAAAGAATTGCCGTAATGCATGTTCCGATATTCTGTCCCATGATAATCGGAATGGTTGTCCCATATGTAACTGCTCCGGTTTTGCAGAGTGCCTGCAAAATTCCGACCGATGCAGAAGAACTCTGGATTGCTGCGGTGAAAACAGCTCCTGCACAAACGCCGAGGATCGGATTGCTGAACATGGTGAGAACATCTACAAACTCCGGTACGTCTGCCAGCGGCTTTACTGCCGAACTCATAATGTCCATGCCGTACATCAGTACTGCAAAGCCGATCAAAATCAATCCAATGTCATATTTCTTTTCGCTCTTCATAAACATCATAAAGATGATTGCCACCGCCGCAAGAATCGGCGAAAATGACATCGGCTTCAGCATCTGAATGAAGAAGCTGTCTCCTTCGATGCCGGAAAGGCTGAGAAGCCAAGCCGTAGCCGTTGTTCCTATGTTTGCGCCCATGATGACCGGAATTGCCTGTCTGAGCGACATAATTCCCGAGTTTACGAAACCCACCAGCATTACAGTTGTAGCTGATGAGCTTTGAATGACCGCCGTTACCGCAGTTCCCAAGAGCACTCCCTTAGGCACATTCGATGTCAGCCGGCTCAAAATTTCTTCAAGTTTACTTCCGGACGCTTTCTTGAGTCCGTCTCCCATTGTCTCCATACCGAACAGGAACAGGCAGAGCCCGCCGATCAGCTGAAGAATTCCAAAAAAATCCATTACTGTTCTCCTCTAACTTTTCTTTAACATTCTTTTTTCACACTATCGTTCAGTTCTATTTTACCTGAAATTTTCATAAAGAAAAGTTAAATGTATGTAAAATAATACGGGTGGAGTGTGCTTCCTCCGCCCGTATTTGTTTACTCTTTTTTCTTTGTTACAACCGTAGATTCAACCCGGTGTTCCTTGACATTCTCGACTTTTATCATCAGCCTGTCTGTTTCCAATTCGAAAGCGGTCCCGTCCGGAGGTATGCTTCCCATCTCTCCCAGGATATATCCTCCAAAAGTATCGTATTCCTCCGTCGGTAGTGCGATGTCCAGTTCTTCCGCCACATCTTCAATGTCCGCAAACCCTTGAATTTTCCACTTATTTTCGCCCAACGGCTCGATTTCCGCAGGTCTTGGTGTTTCGCCTTCCTCGAACAGTTCACCGATTAACAATTCCACAAGGTCATGCATGGTTGCAATACCGCTCATCCCGCCGTATTCATCGATTGCCACCGCAAAATGCACGCCCGTTTCCTTCATCCTCTTGCAAAGCACATCGGCCTTCATGTTTTCCGGCACAAAATACGCTTTTCGCAGGCATTTCTCCAAAACATCTTCTTTTGTCAAGCCTTCTGACCATTCCATTCTGAAAAAATCACGAACATCCATAACGCCGATGATGTCGTCGCTGTCTTCACCGCAGACAGGCATGTAATTATGCCTGCTGTTTGTAATCGTTTCCTTCCAGTCAGCAAGCGAATCTTCTGTGTAAAGCATCACGACATCGGTTCTGTGTGTGCAAAGCTCCTCAACCGAAATATCGTTGAAATCAAGCACATTTTGAATCATTTCGTTTTCTTCGGAATCGATTACGCCTTTTTCGCTTCCTGCCGTAACCATCATGCGTATTTCTTCTTCGGTTACGGTCTCGTCCTCTTCCGGATTGATGCCGATAAGTCTGAGAATGAGGTTGGTGGAAGTCGTCAAAAGCCACACCAGCGGCTTAAACACAATTGATACGACAGACAAAATACCGGAAACCGACAATGCAATCTGCTCGGTTTTGTTCATCGCAATCCGCTTTGGAATCAGTTCGCCGAACACGATGCTGAAGTATGCAATGATAATGGTAATTACAAAAACACAAACGGAATTCAATACTGCCGGTGATGCAGATACTCCCATTTCAAGCAGTTTTTTGACCAGAGGTTCTGCGAAATTATCCGCAGCATAGGCGCTTCCCAAAAATCCCGCCAAAGTAATTGCCACCTGTATTGTTGCAAGGAATCTGGCAGGCTGCGCTGTCAAGTCCACAAGCTTCTTTGCCTTTTTGTTTCCCTTCCTTGCCATATTTTCAAGTTTCGTGTCATTCATTGAAATTACTGCGATTTCGGCACTTGCAAAAATCGCATTCAAGAATATTAGCACGACTTGCAGAATAATTGCTCCTAACATTTTTTCTTCCTTTCAATCTTTTTTTAAACACAAAAAGGCATGACCATGCTCTGTGGTCATACCCTTTTATTTCTTGTATAATTCAGTTTCTATATATAAGCTGCGCTTTTTACTGACAGGCCCGCTGTCGTCCATGCGTTTTCACCGCCTTTTCCAAATTATGAAAAGATTCTACATGAAAACGCATATGCTGTCAAGCGGTGCTATATTCAGAAATTGCTAAATATTTCTTGGTTCTAGAACAGTCCTGTGATGACGCCGTTTTCGTCGATGTCAATCTTTTCTGCGGACGGAACCTTCGGAAGTCCAGGAAGCGTCATGATGTCGCCTGTTTTTACAACTACGAAACCTGCTCCTGCACATACCTTAACATCCTTGATGGAAATCTTGAATCCTCTCGGTGCACCGAGAAGGGAAGCATTGTCGGAGAAGCTGAACTGTGTCTTCGCCATGCATACAGGGAGATTTCCGAATCCGAGTCCTTCAATTGTAGCAAGCTGCTTCTTTGCGGCTGCCGTAAATTCAACGCCGTCTGCTCTGTAAATCTTCTTTGCAATCGTTTCAACCTTCTGCTGAATGCTGAGCTCGTCTTCATATACGAAGTGGAAGTTGTTTTCACCTTCAACAAGTCTGAGAACTTCTTCCGCAAGCTCGATTCCACCTTCGCTGCCTTTTCCCCATACTTCGGAGAGCGCAACATTAACACCGAGTTCTTTGCATTTTTCTCTGACAAGCTGAAGTTCCGCTTCTGTATCGGTCGGGAATCTATTGATTGCAACTACGCATGGGAGTCCGTAATTCTGTGTTACATTTTCCACGTGCTGCAGAAGGTTTGGAATACCCTTTTCGAGTGCTTCGAGGTTTTCGTTATTGAGGTCAGCCTTTGCAACGCCGCCGTGATATTTCAGTGCTCTTACGGTTGCAACAACAACTGCCGCATCCGGTCTGAGGCCTGCTTTTCTGCACTTGATGTCAACGAATTTTTCTGCTCCGAGGTCAGCAGCGAAACCTGCTTCCGTGATAACGATATCTCCGAGTTTTAATGCCATCTTTGTAGCCATAACGGAGTTGCATCCGTGTGCAATATTCGCAAAAGGTCCGCCGTGTATAAATGCCGGAGTATGCTCCAGTGTCTGCACAAGGTTTGGTTTCAGCGCGTCCTTAAGAACAGCTGCAACTGCGCCCTGAATCTTAAGATCCGCAACGGTTACCGGCTTGTCGTCATAGGTGTAGCCCACAATAATCTGTGCGACTTTTGCTTTTAAGTCCGCAATATCATTGGCGAGGCAGAGGATTGCCATGATTTCACTTGCAACCGTGATTTCAAATCCGTCTTCACGCGGTACGCCCTGCATTCTGCCGCCGAGTCCGTCAACGATGTTTCTGAGCTGTCTGTCGTTCATGTCAACGACTCTCTTCCAAGTGATTTTCTTAACATCTATACCAAGCTGATTGCCCTGTTGAATGTGGTTGTCGAGGCATGCTGCAACGAGGTTGTTTGCAATGCCGATTGCGTGCATATCGCCTGTGAAGTGGAGGTTGATGTCCTCCATCGGAACAACCTGTGCGTATCCGCCGCCTGCTGCACCGCCTTTTACTCCGAATACAGGACCAAGGGAAGGTTCTCTTAATGCTGCGAATACATTCTTGCCGAGTTTGTGAAGCGCATCTGCAAGACCTACCGTAGTGGTTGTCTTCCCTTCGCCCGCAGGTGTCGGAGAGATGGCGGTTACGAGTACCAGTTTGCCATCCGGAGCATCCGCCTTATCTTTTAAAAGACTGTAATCAATCTTTGCTTTATACTTACCATATTGTTCGATGTATTTCTCATCGATTCCTGCATCGGCTGCAATCTTGCTGATGTTTGTCATAACAGACTCTTGTGCAATCTGAATGTCGCTTTTGAATTCCATTTTGTCTCCTCCTGCTTATATATTTTTTAAAAAAGTTTTTCTATGAATCGGCGTTATGCCGTATTTCGCAATTCCGTCGTAGTGCGCCCGGGTTCCATACCCCTTATTGCTTTCAAACGCATAATATGGATATTCCTTGGCATAATTCTGCATCATTCTGTCTCGTGTCACCTTCGCTACAATCGAGGCTGCCGCTATTGATATGCTTTTTGCATCCCCTTTGATGATTCCTGTCTGCGGAATATCCACAGCCTCGAGTCTGAGTGCATCGATAAGCAGATGATCAATTCCGTTTCCTGTCTTCTCGCGCAACACTTTGTCCGCGTTTTCCACGGCTTCGGTCATTGCCCTCTTGGTGGCATTCAGTATGTTTATATCATCAATGATGTTATTATCGCACATTCCGATTCCGCACGCAATCGCTTTTGATAAAATTTTATCAAAAAGTTCCTCTCGCTTCTTCTCGGAGAGTTTCTTGGAATCGTCCACACCAAGCACATCAAAATCTTCCGGTAAAACAACACACGCACTTACGACAGGCCCCGCCAAAGGTCCTCTTCCGACTTCATCCACGCCACCGATATAGTATGCGCCGTCTGCACGGATCTCCCTTTCGAACTCCTGCATGATTTCAAGCTTTTCCGCGAGCATTTTTTCTCTTTCTGCTTTTGTCATTCTGCGGCCTCCGATGTCTGCTCCAGTGTAATGTTTCCGATTTTGCCGCTTCTGAATTCGTCAAGAACGGTCTTTCCGCATCTCTCGTAGTCGATTCGCTTGCCCGGAAGAATAAAGCCCCTCTTGAGCGCGATATTTTCCATGTTGGTGAGCGCATCTTCTTCTATTTCATCGAGTTTGTATCTATCCTTTAAAAGCTGTGGGTAGTCTTTCTGAAGCACTTTGATAAGCTCCAGCGCAAGCGTCGCCACATCTAAAATTTCGTCTTTAATCGAGCCGCAAAAAGCTAAATTCAGTCCTACTTCGGGATCCTCAAACTTCGGCCACAGGATTCCCGGAGTGTCGAGAAGCTGCATTCCGTTTTCAAGTCCAAGCCACTGTTTGCCCTTCGTAACGCCCGGGCGGTCGCCTGTCTTGGCGCTCTTTTTTCCGGTCATGCGGTTGATAAGCGAGGACTTTCCGACATTCGGCACGCCTACGATCATCATTCTGAGCGGTTTCTTGCGGATCTGCCCTTCGTTTTTTTCGTCCTGCAGACGGTTTAATATCTTGTATAATTGATTGACTCCGCCACCCGACATGCAGTTCATGGCAAGCACCATGCTGCCCTGTTTCTTGAAATAGTCCGACCACAGGGCATTGGCTTCTCCATCCGAAAGATCGCTTTTATTTAAAATTATAATTCGTTTTTTTGTTTTTACCAGCTTGTCGATAATCGGATTTCTGCTGGATACGGGGATTCTGGCATCTATGACTTCGATTACGATGTCAACCATCTTTAAGTTTTCTGCAATCAGCTCCCTCGTCTTTTTCATGTGGCCGGGATACCAGTTGATATTTTCAATCATCGGTGCCTGTTCCTCCTTTCAGCGCTTTATTAACAAAAAGGGGAATCTTCGCGATTCCCCATGGTAAACTAGTCTCTAGTTTTAATTTTTGCAGCCTTACCTGTTCTTTCACGCATATAGTTGAGTTTTGCTCTTCTTACTGCGCCTCTTCTTGTCACTTCGATCTTTTCGATCTTCGGTGAATGAAGCGGGAATGTCTTTTCCACGCCTACGCCTGAAGAAATCTTTCTAACTGTGAAAGTTTCGCTGATGCCGCCGTTCTGTCTCTTAAGCACGAAGCCTTCGAAAACCTGAACTCTTTCTCTGTTTCCTTCTTTAATTTTGATGTGAACTCTTACTGTATCGCCAACACCAAAAGCAGGGATCTCAGTCTTTTCGTATTCCTGAGTGATTGATTTCATTAAATCCATTGTAATTCCTCCTTCCCTCCAAGACGTTCGTGGCTCCGTCACCGCAATTTCCCTGCGGGACGCGAGTTCGCCCAGAGGACCGCCCGTAATAACTGTTATATTTTAGCACAGCTTGGACGGTTTGGCAAGCGTTTTTTTGAGAAAATACTGCTCAGAGATGTTAAAAATTCAATATCGCTTTCTTCTACGACAAGCAATTCATTATCACGGTAATCATCATTTCCTTTTCTTCCGGCTTTGATTCGGCAATCATAATTGTCAGTGCAACCAGAGTGTGATCATCTATCAGTTTCTCGCCTTCTGCAAACAGCACACCGTTCCGGTCGAGAAAATACAGAAACATGGTCGCCGCAATTCTTTTGTTCCCGTCAAGGAAACTGTGATTCTTCGTCACGAAATACAGAAGGTGCGCTGCTTTTTCTTCAAGGCTCGGATAAAGTTCTTTGTCGTCAAATGACTGATAAATATTACCGATGCTCCCGCGGAAAGAATCGTCCTTTTCCCGCCCGAATAAATCGGACTCATCGCCGAATCGCATATTGGAAATAACCTTCATGCACTCCTCATAGGTAAGCACATAGGTCGCGTCGCTGCCCTTAGGGCGAGTCATATTCTGATGGTCATAGGAATCCAGAAGTTCGAGAGCTTCGCTGTACTTCTCAATTACCGTCAAAACCTGTTTGCTGTCGAGCGTATTCTCCGTGCGCTTCATAATCCTGATGACTTCGCCGAGCTGAGCAACACGCCTGTCATTTACGGCATAGCCTTTTAATATGTACTGTTTAAGTACCGAATTTGCCCACCTGCGGAACTCGACTCCGCGTTTTGATTTTACGCGGTAGCCGACAGAGATGATGACATCGAGTGTATAATATGGAACTAACTGCTTGACACCATCAACACGCATTTTTTGCGTGTTGTTATCTCGGCTTACTTCTTCATCTGAAAACACATTGTTGATATGTTTCCTAATTGTTTTACGATGTACTCACGCGCCTGTTCCAATAAAAAAACGCGCGAGGTACAATGCGGAATTCACCGCTGTCATCCTTGCGCGTTATCTGCCCGCGTATGGCCCGGTCGGATAAGACCTAATATTATTATAGCATATTATTCTTGTGAAAGCGAGAATAATATTTCCTATTTGTGATATATCATTAAACGTCTCCGAAAATTAGTAAAAAGATTCGATTACATATAAAATATGATTATCGGAATCTGCCAGTAAATACAATTTGTCCGATGCAGTACCTTTTCCGGATACTGCATTGTAATACAAGTCAATAGATTTTGGTCTTTTCTCGTTAGGAACCCCCAGAGAATCCAGTATACCTGTAATTTCACTTGCGTTTTCCGAGGAAATTTCCGCATATGGTTTAAAGCTTCTATCAGTAGAAACATTTTTTATATTGCATTCCAAAATATGATATCGGCAGCCATCGCCAAAGATGTTGGCTTTCTCTTCCGTTTCATATAAAATCTCACTTTTTTGAGGAATTACAATATCCCAATTTTTCTCCAATGTGTTTAAATACGAATTAGAGGCTTGGGTAATACGGACGATAAGCTGGTGCTCTGTCAAGATTTCGGACACTGATTTTGTAGAATTTCCTTCTATCAAATCAGTGTCGTGTTCATCTATGCTGCCGTTTTGACAGCGGAATGTGTTTTGTAATACATTTTCTCATATTCAAACGGAGAACGATAT